>CALVOL010000001.1 GCA_944350285.1 uncultured Bacilli bacterium
ACTTTTTGAATTTCTTTTTTCGCATTCGGTCTATATTCCTCAATACTAATAGCATGTTTTTGATAAACAGAATCCCAGTGATCTTCTAAAATTTGAGCAATCAAACCAGTTTTTTTACGGGAATTATAATTAGGGTTTATTTTTCCATTTTCCAAAAACATGTTTTCATTATATTCATGATTTAAAAAACAATCTTTAAATGTTTCTAAGGAAATTGATTCTTTCTTCATATTCTATCACTAATAATAGGATACCACAAAAAAAGGAATTCCGTTAGGAATTCTCATGAAAAATGAGCATCATTTTTCATTTTTCTTGTTATATTTTTATGTTACAAAAAAGCCCTAGTCTTTTTGTTTTACTAGGGTTTTTTGATAATATAATTTTTGAAAGCTTAAAGCAAGCGTCCAAAGAATTTGAGCAAATAACAAAACAATATAAATACCATCAGAAAAATCGAAAAAAGCATTGAGTAAAAAACTTCCGATTCCAACAAATAATCCAAAGATAAGCAAATATTTTGATTCCGCTGGGGAATGATTTTTCATAGGAGCAAGTACGATAGAGGCAAAAAAGATATGACTATTTAATAAAGTAAGCAATAAATTCTCATGAGTAACAAATAAAACATACGCCGTTTCTAGCAACAAGAAACTTCCTAAAATATATACTGGCAATTCTCTTTTATAATAATAATCACTACAAAATGCAACATAACAAACGAGAATTAAAAAAATACTAGTCGTCCCATAAGCCCCGACACCACGACCAAAAAAAGCATCTGTAATTCCGTATAAATACGGATAACTAGTTTCGATCACATTTTGATAATCGATAAAAAAAACAAATTTACTCAAAACCATAGACAATACTTTCATAAAACATAACAACGAAATAGTAGAAAGTTTTTTTTGCCAAAGATTTTTAAGTCCAAAATAAAGAATTACTAAGACTATAAAACACCAAATAGGAAATCTAACTGGCATAAATAAAGCAAGCAGAACTCCTTCAATCGCATATTCCAAAGAAAACTGTAATTTCTTACTAAGAATCACACCATAGAAAAATGCTCCAAGTAACCCGATAAACGGAAATAATAAAAATTTCATCGCATCCACAAAAGACAGCAATCCTTGAAAATAATAAGTAAAGCCATTCTTATAAGCTCCATAAAACGCGAGCACAAGGAATGATCCAAAAATAGCCCATTGTATTTTCTTTGTATTCTGTTCAAAATAGACAAAAACCTTACTCATGTTTACCTCCTATATACTTATAAAGAGGAATATGACTTGGGCAAATAAAACTGCATAAACCACATTCTAAGCATTGCTCATCACACCGTTTTCCTTGAGACAAATAAGCAAGATAAGGCTTACAACGAACAGGACATACCTCATTGCATTTTCCACAATGGATGCAGGCACTTTCATGAGTCACCTTTTTCACCATAAAATAAACAACTCGAATGTCTTCCGTAATAATAATATCTTGAATGTTGCTTACCGTACCCTTTAAAAGCCCATTAACAATCACTTGATAATCTTGACTTTTAAAATTCATCGTAGCCGAAACCACTTCTTGTAAAGGTGTTCCAATCTTTACTCGCACTACTTTTGGAGTCGTAACAGCATCTCCTGTTAAAGTAATTAATACAGCATCTTTTCTTCGTTCTTTTACAATTTCACGGTACAAATCAAATACTTCTTCAGAAGATAAGACGACAGACTCATCATTAACTGGAAGATAACGACTTAATATCTCTCTTTCCTCAATAGGATAAACATCTGGTAATATTTTAAGTGACATATTAGGATAAGTCCCAATAAAAGCTTCCACCGTCTCAATACTCTCACGATCATTTTCTTTAAAACACAACACAATTTCAGGAATCTTAAAAACATCACCTAAAATATCTAACATCTGTAAGATTTCCCGAGCATAATACTTGTGCAAAAAAGTTTTATTTGCAACATAAGGCTCGTCTTCCATTCCATTCAATATGATCTTTTCTTTTCTTCGAAATTTATACCACGAATAATCAGGATATTCTCGAACCTTCTTAACAAAATCTGTACTAATTTTGACAGTAGTAAACTCGGATATTCCTGCATAAGAATCGTTTTCCTGATAATCGTTTTTAATATTCAAATAGTATTGTTTTTTTCCCTCTTTATTTTTCTTTTCTTCTATTTTCAATACTTTTCCACTAACTGGGCTATAATACCCCTTTTTTTTATGTCGATAAAGAAGCTCTCCTTTCGTTACATTTTTGGAATGAATGAGCAACTTATCGGTTGGATCTATCGGCAAATAGATATGATCAGCAGCCAAATAATCATAAATCGTACTAGCCACTTTGATACTTGCGTCTTTACTAATTGTTAATAATTTTTTCATTTACATCACTAAAAATATTATACAAAAAAAAGGATCCTTTTACTATCCTTTTTCATAATAACTTAAAAATTTTTGATAACATTTTTCGCTTTCTTCCGGTTTCATTTCCGGTGTATCTTTTAAAGGGTTTGGAATACCTAATTCTTCATATTTGGAAAATCCTAAATGATGGAATGGGAGAAATTCTATCTTTTCGACGTTTTTTATTCTTTTGATGTAGTGAGCAAGACTTTGTAAGTACTCATCGCTATCCATCATTCCCGGAACCATTACTTGACGTATCCAAACTGGTTTCCCACTTTGATTTAGTACTTCAATAAATTTTTCTGACTCTTCCAACGGATGTCCGGTAAGCGTCATGTAGCCTTCTTCGGTTGTATATTTTACATCAAAGAGTACTAAATCGACGAGGTCTAGAATTTCTTTGTAGCCCCCTACTCCAACACCACAGGTATCAAGCGCGATATGAATACCTTCTGCTTTTAATTTTTTGGAAATATCTATTAGAAATTCTTTTTGAAGCAGAGGCTCACCACCTGAAAATGTTACTCCACCTTGATTTCTTTTAAAGTATGGTTTGTTGCGTAGTATCTTTTGGAGTAATTCTTCACTGGTCATGGTATTATTACCACACTTCCACATTTCTGGATTATGACAATATTTGCATCGTAATTGACATCCAGAGAAGAAGACGACAGTCCGAATACCTGGACCATCGACTAATCCGAATGTCTCAATCGAATCGATATAACCTTTCATTACATCTTCTCATGGAACGTTCTTGCGATGACTTCTTCTTGTTGTTTCCGAGTAAGTCTGTTAAATCGAACGGCATATCCAGAAACACGAATAGTAAGAAGTGGGTATTTTAGAGGATGTTCCATGGCATCAATTAAAGTTTCACGGCTTAAGACATTGACATTTAAGTGATGCGCTCCTTGAACAAAATAACCTTCTAATAAAGATACTAAGTTATCAATTTGAGTTTGTTTATCGTGACCTAATGAGGAAGGAACAATACTGAATGTATTAGAAATACCATCACGACAGCAATTTGTGTAATCTAATTTCGCTACAGAGTTTAGAGATGCAATTGCTCCTGAAGCATCTCTGCCATGCATAGGATTGGCTCCTGGGGCAAAGGCAACTCCTTTTTTTCTACCATCTGGTGTAGAACCTGTTTTTGTACCATACACGACATTTGAAGTAATTGTAAGTACGGAAAGTGTAGGTACTGCATCACGATAGCATTTATGTTTTGATAATTCCGCATAGAATTTTTCTAGAACTTCTTTCGCTAAATCATCTACTCTATCATCATCGTTTCCATATTTCGGGAAGTCGCCTTCAATTTCAAAATCGATAGCAATTCCTTCTTCATTTCTTATTGGTTTTACTTTAGCGTATTTTATGGCAGATAAAGAGTCTGCAACCACGCTTAGTCCTGCTACTCCGTAAGCCATAAGTCTTCTAACAAAAGTATCGTGTAAAGCCATTTGACCAGCTTCGTAAGCATACTTGTCATGCATGTAGTGAATTACAT
This sequence comes from uncultured Bacilli bacterium, assembly GCA_944350285.1. Taxonomy (GTDB): domain Bacteria; phylum Bacillota_I; class Bacilli_A; order RF39; family UBA660; genus Ventrenecus. The sequence continues at coordinate 3,944 of CALVOL010000001.1, forward strand.
TCATGGCGTTACTATAAATTTCAGCTATACGTTCTAGCATTTTGAAGTATGTATCATGTACTTTCTTGTAATCTAAAACTTCATCGGTCATTTTAGGGAAACCATCGATGACTAAATCGCCTTTCATTTCATCTACTCCACCATTAATAGAATACAGAAGGGCTTTGGCAAGGTTACAACGTGCCCCAAAGAACTGCATGTCTTTGCCTTCCCGCATCGCTGAAACACAACACGCAATTGCATAATCATCGCCATAAATAGGACGCATTACATCATCATTTTCATATTGCAGCGAGTCTGTTTCTATCGATAGTTTAGCACAGTATTTTTTGAAATTTTCTGGTAAGTGTTCACTCCATAATACCGTCATATTTGGTTCTGGTGCAGGGTCTAGGTTTGTAAGAGTATGTAAAATACGATAGGAAGTTTTAGTTACCATACTTTCGCCACTTTCGGTAATTCCTCCAATAGAACATGTTACCCATGTTGGGTCTCCTGAGAATAATTCATCATATTCTGGAGTTCTCAAGTGTCTTACTAAACGAAGTTTGATAACAAATTGGTCAATGATTTCTTGGATTTCACTTTCTGTAATTGTACCATTTTTTAAATCTCTTTCAAAATAGATATCGAAGAACGCATCTACGCGACCTAGGCTCATCGCTGCTCCATTATTTTCTTTGACACTTGCAAGGTAACCAAAGTAAGTCCATTGAACAGCTTCTTTGGCATTTTTAGCTGGTTTTGAAATATCAAAGCCATAAGATGCAGCCATCTTTTTCATCTCTTCTAAAGCACGATACTGCATAGAAACATCTTCTCTTAACTGGATTAAATCGTTTGTCATATCGCCATTTAGATTGTCCCAGTCTTTCTTTTTTTGCTCCATTAAGTAGTCAATACCATATAAAGCTATTCTTCTGTAGTCACCAATAATTCTGCCACGACCATATGCATCTGGTAGCCCTGTTAAAAGTCCGACATGTCTTGCTTTTCTTACGCTTTCTGGGTAAGCATCAAAGACTCCTTGATTGTGAGTTTTACGAAATTCATTGAAGTATTTATCCACCGTAGGATTTAGTTTGTACCCATAAGCATCTAGTTCTTGGTAAACCATTCTGATACCACCATAAGGATTTACTATTCTTTTTAGTGGTGCATCTGTTTGAAGACCAACGATTACATCGTCATCATCACAGATATATCCAGGATTAAATGCATTAATTCCAGACATATGGTCTACATCTATATCTAATACATGTTTTTCTAATTCTTCTTTTAATAAGTCATTTACTCTTGCTAAAACACGATTTGTTTTCTCTGTTGTGCCATTTAGAAATAACTCATCTTCGTCATATTTTTGATAGTTTTTTAAAATGAAATCAGAGACATTAACTTCTTCTGTCCAAATTCCATCTTTAAAACCATTCCATTCTTCTTTCATTTACATCAACTCCTCCATATTAGTATACCACAAACATTCTCCAATTAAGCGTGTTAGGTAACTATTTTACAGAAAAAAATAGTATCGTTTTAGAACTTATAGTTTTCTAAAATAATACCATCTTCATCATAAATTGTAGCATTAACATTTTTCATATACAAAACCTGAAAATCAGGGTTATCTAAAGTATATCCTGCTTCTATTGCCCACGCAAATTCATCAATTGCAGCTTGTTTTGCTTTTATGTTATGACTATCATCAATTAATTCACAATAAATTCTGATCCAATTTTTGTTATCATAAGCTACGATGCAAACGTGATTATTTTTATAAATTTTTTTGACACATTTTTATTTTTATTGGTAATTACATATATTTTATCGTCATACATGATTGGATCTCCAAATGGTCTACAACTAGGCATTCCGTCTTTTATTGTTGCCACAAAATTTACTTGTGTATTCTCCTTTAAAAATTTATACGTTTCCTTCATTTCTTATATGTCCTTTCTAATGTTAATTTTGGCTCCAAATCGAGAGACAATTGTTTGATGCAATCTTCAAAATTACCTCTAATAATAGTTGTTGACTCAGCAATCATTAAATTGATAGGATGTCCGAAGTCTTCTACATTATAACCATTTTCATCCTTAGCTCCTATTTTTAAAATCATTTCTTGTAGATGATCCATATATCCGTATAATATCTTATTTTTAGCATACCCATAACCTAGTTCAAAAGCAGTTCCATCATCCATTGTTGCCCCACGAAAATCATTTAAATTAGCCACGATGATATCACATTGATTGATCAAAGAAACATTGCCTAAAAAGATTGCGTTAGAATGTTCTTCATCGTTATCTAGTGGATAAAATCCCAGAAATCCATACTCTGAACAGATTCTTTTATAATCCTCTCCAATTTGTTTTGCATCATCACAAAAAACATCAAAACCTGCTATATATATTTTCTTTTGAGTTTCATTCTTATTCATATTCATTCCTTCTTTCTAGACATATTATATCATTTTTCTTCTTTTTCTATAAAGTTTTTTATTGTTTCAATTGATTTAAATTCTATACTTGGAAGACCGCTTTCATTCGCTGCAACTACATTTTTTAATTTATCATCGAAAAATATTGTTTCTTTTGGGTCTAAATGAAATCTTGTAAGTACTGTTTGATAAATGGTGTGCTCTGGCTTTTTTACATGTTCTTGGTAGGAATACACTCCGCCATCCACAAAATGGCTTAAATCTAGAACTTCATTTAAATAATTAAGACTATCTTCGGTAATATTAGAAAGTAAATACAGATGATACCCTTTTTCTTTTAGTGATTTGATATATTCATAATTTTCTTTCATAAATGGCATAGATAAAGATAAATTTTGAAGTAAATATTTTATATCCAGATAATCTTCATCGTCTTTTAATAATTCTAAATGCTCTTTTACACTCATATTTCCAATCAAACATTCCTTGAAATTTCCACCATAAGTTTTTTTATAAATCGTATCACAATTTTTATGTAGTAATTTTTCAACATTCGATTTACTATCATCGAACAAAATTCCGCCGATATCTAATACTATATTTTTTATCATTTTCTAAATGCCTTTCTATTTTGTTGTAATTTTACAATCAAACACTTCTAAGTTTCCTTTTAATGGGTTTCCTTTTTTAAAAATTGTATAACAAATCTCTCGTACTTCTTCTAAGGAACTTGTTATTTCTTTTAAGGGAATACTTAAACGTTTTATTTCTGGTGTCAAATTTACTTCTTTAACAATTTTATTATCATTAGAAAGTTTTATTTCGATAGTGAGTTTTATATGTTCGGGACTGGAAAACTTCATTTCTAAACAGGTAGTTTCTCGATTATATTTTTCTAGATTTAAATACTGGTCATGAAAATTATAGTAAAGCATAACAAAACTAGATTGGCTATCGTTTTTTTGGAATGCATAATGAACCTGCACTGAAGTATTTTTTTGAATCATTTGTATTTCTCCGTTATTAGCAACAGGCGAAAGGGTTTTACAACTTAATACTACAGGTTTTATAAAGTCACTGTACTCTAAATTTTCTCGAGAATTCTTTAAATTCTCTTTTGTAATTTCTTCGACTTTAATACTACTTTGTCCCGTTTTAGTATCCACAAAAGAAAACACGCAGTAAAGTTTTTTAGAGGAAGTTAAAAGATTATAAATTGCTTTGTACCAAAATGTTTCATTCAAGTTTAAAGTAATATTCCAAATAGACTTTTTTACTAATACAGGCATATAGTATTCTTTAGGTTCTTCTAGATTTTCTGTTGTTTTTTCATCATATAGTGTGAAAGTGACTTTCATATCACAAATAGTTCGTCCATTGTTTTGAAACTGCATTAGCAAGTAATCATTTTTATATAAAATATCTTTCTTTAATTTTACATCATCTAATCGCCAAAACAGATTAATTGTTAGATAAGTAGTCATGAGCGCTAGAGAAACAATTCCTACCATAGCTAGAATATTTTGTACTGTTTCATTTTCTTCTAATGATCCGTATCCTACTGTATATAAAAAGTAAAGTCCGGTTTTCTGAAAAATCTCAGTTGGTGGCATCTCATGAGCAAAAACATTCCACAAACTAAATAAAAAACAAATCAGGAGCATTAACGCAATAAAAATAATTACTGTACTTAAAATTTTTTTAAACTTTGTCATAGCTATCTCTTTTCTTTCTATTTTTTAAAATACATACACATTCGATATGTTTGGTATAAGGAAACATATCATAAGCCGTTAATTTCTCTATCTTATATTTCTTTGTTAGTTCTTTTAAATCACGTACTAAAGTTTTGGGGTTACATGAAATGTAGATAATAGTTTCAAAGTCACGGCTCAGAAATACATCTCTTACTTTTTTATGAAGGCCACTTCTTGGTGGGTCAACAATTGCTTTGTTTGCTTTCACGGGTATTTTAACAATTAAGTCTTCGACTTTGCCAACATGGAATGATGTGTTCTCTATTTGATTTAAAGAAGCATTGTAAATGGCGTTTAAGATAGCTTTTTGATTTGCTTCAATACCAATTACTTGTTTTGTCTTATGAGTGAGATGCAAACTAAAATAACCTACTCCACAGTAAAAATCATATACAATATCGTTTTTGTTAAAATAACTTGTAATATCTGTTTTTATTTTTTCTGAAATATCAGCATTTACTTGAAAAAAGCTTGTCCCGTCGACTTTGTAGAGAATGTGACCGAGTCTTTCAAAGAAATAAGGGCTATTATATACGCATTTGCCATTATAGATAATTCCAGCTATTTTATGAGTTTCTACTAGTTTTTCTTCTATTTTTGGTTCGGTAGGAGACTCTATTAAAAGGAGGAGTTCTCCGTTTGTATTCACACGAATGGTAATACTACCGTTTTCGATATGTAACATAGAGAAATCTTTTAAAAACTCTTGAATTTCTTTTCTTGCTAGCAAACAATTTTGAATTGGTAAAAATGTATGTGTTTTTTCTTCGTAATAGCCAACTCGTCCTTGTTCTATTTTTAAACTTACTTTGTTTCGATATCCTAATTCTTTAGGGCTTGGCACGATAGAAATATCTTTTATATCTAATTTATTTTGGTTCACTAAATCTTGTAATATTTCTTTTTTAAAGTTTAGAGAATCCTCATAAGAAACTATATCAAATGTACACCCTCCACAAGATGCACTATAAGGGCAAAAGGATGCTCTTCTTTTGGGGTTTGGTTGAATGATATTGGTTAGTTGGTATTCATCAAAATGCTTCGATGAATGAATTAACTTAGCTTCTACTTCTTCCTCTTGTAAAGCCCCACGAATGAAAACTACTTTTTTGTTATCATAACTAAGCCCGCGACCATCATAATCTAATTTTTGTGTTTTAAATTTCACTTTCATCACCTGTAATTTTATTATAGAACAAAAAGGAAATTTATGAAAACAAAATTTTTATTCTTTCCTTTGAAATATCTATGTACTGTTTTCTTTTATTATTTTATTACACTTTCTTTTGAATTTTTTATACGTTTTAGTTAACAAATTTTCCTTAATAAATCACTCTCCTTTCTTTAATTAATCAAATTATATATTACGAACACATGTTTGTCAACGGCAAATTGTAGGATATTATATTATTTTTATGTAGAGAAAAAACAAAGTATGGGAAAGACTATGTTAGACTATCCTTCTACTTTGTTATTTTCTTTTTTTGATCTTTCTAAAGTAAATACTTGGTCTCTAAAGGGTTCTCTTTCTTGAAACCGAATATAAGCATATTTAAGTAATAGTTGATTGTAAAATGTCACATCAAAGATTTTTTTGTTCATTTTTAATCGTTCTAAACATTCTTTTAATATTTTTGTTTCTTCTTCGGTAAATTCATAAATAGTTAATTGATTTTTTAGATAATGTAGGCCCCGACTACGGTCTGTTTTGTCATAGTAAGCACAAGTTAAAATAATTCGTTCTATCATTGTTAATAAAGGAGTTTCTAGCATTTCTAAAGAAAGGGTTCCTTGATAGAGTTGTGTCAGACATGTTTTTATATAAGGATGCAGCCAAGAAGAAGTGGTTTGGTTTTTTTCTTGATTTAATATTGGTCTGGTATAGGATTTCTTTTTACCGGACATTCTTTGGTTATCTTGAGACATCACGTCTTTCTTTTTCATCGATAAAAGGAATTCTTTTTCTTTAGCAATCCGTTCATTTTCCTGACATCTTTCTTCGGTGCAAGCTTCAAGTGCTTCATCGTATCTTCCTAATCTTATTAGGCAAGAAATCTTTTGCAAGCAAATTGCTGTTGACTCACATCGTTCTTCTGTGCATTCTAGCAGTGCACTAAGATAATTTCCCATCATCATTAAAAGTTTAATTTTTTGAGAAACTATTACCAAATCGTTTTGAGCATCAGGTATTTCACATAATCCCAAAGCGATTAGACTCGATTCGGGAGCCCCTTCTAAAGTGAGTTCTTTGATTTTTTTAGAAAGATTAATCATTACCCTTTGTTTCATTTGTTCTATTAATGGGATACGTGAATATTGATGGCTTAACTCACAAGCCTCCTCATACATTTCATTTTGCATATATCTCATTATCATAGCTAGTATTTCTTTTACTTCTTTGTTATATCCTAACTTTTTTAAACAGATAAATACCATGATTTTTGGAACGCCGTTTATGCTTTGTATTTTTACATAATCTGCTTTTAAAAATTGTCTTATAACTTCTTGTTTTGTTTCTTCGTTATACATAAATCTCCTGCTTTCTATCAAAGTGCAGTATTTACTTTATCACATTTTAGAATAATAGTATAGATATATTCTTTTATTTTATTAATAGTCTTAACAACCGTTCTTTATTTTCTTCAGTCGCTGGTCTATTTTTTAACTCTTCGATATAGTCCCATGCTCTTAAGGCTTGCTCTTTTGTATTCTCTGAATATAAATATTTGTATAACCTTAACTCAGTTTTATAAATTCTTTCGCGATACGCATCTTTTAATAACAGAACATTTTCTTCTGATTTTTCTTTCTTGGTTTGTTGCTTGGCTAAATCATTTCTTTGCGTTTGATGGCTAACAGTTTGGCCTGTAGATATTACGTAATGTTTTGATGCTTTTGGAGATTTTTCTTTTTTTACCGAAGGAACTTCTTTAGAAGGTTTCGTTGTTGGTTTTTGGGTTATCTGTGTTTTTTCTTGTTCTAGTTCTGGAAAAACCACCAGATTTTTTCCACATAGTATATGGTTATAGTAAGCAATATCAAAGTAAGGAGAATGTTTTTTTACTCTTTCTAGGCTTTGTTTCAATATTGTTAGCTGTTCTTTATCAAATTGATGTTCAGCAATTTCCTTTTTTAAAATAGATAATGCTTTTTTTGAATGATTTCTTTCATAATAGCCTATTTTTAAAATTATTTTTTCCCAAGTACTAAGTGAAGAGTTTTCTATCATAGAAACAGTACAAGAATTGTTATATAAGTGAGCAAGCATTATAATTACTTCTGTCACATCTGGTTTCTCAAAGCATACGTTTTGGGCAGTAGATAGTATTATTTTTTGGTCCGGATTTTCTGTTGAAATTGTTTGTAAAATGCTTTGATATAATGATAAAATCATTGGCTTCTGTTTGTTTTGCTCACACAAGAAAAGTGCTTCTTCTTCTCTGTGTAATTTCAATAAAATTCTGATTTTTTGTGCTAAAATAGTTGAATTTTCGTTACATTTTTCTTCTGTACAGAGAGCTAAAGCTTTGTTCAATTTTCTTTGTTTTGTCAAAATTGCGATTTTTTGAGATAAGATAATTAGGTCTTCATTACAATTTTCTTCCGTGCAAAGAGCTAAAGCTTTGTTCAATTTTCTTTGTTTTGTCAAAATTGCGATTTTTTGAGATAAGATAATTAGGTCTTCATTACAATTTTCTTCTGTGCAAAGAGCTAAAGCTTTGTTCAGTTCTCCCTGTTTTATCAAAATTGTGATTTTTTGAGATAAGATCGTTATATCTTCATTGCAATTTTCTTCTGTGCAAAGAGCTAAAGCTTTGTTCAGTTCTCCCTGTTTTATTAAAATTGTGATTTTTTGAGATAAGATCGTTATATCTTGATTACAATTTTCTTCTGTGCAAAGAGCTAAAGCTTTGTTCAGTTCTCCCTGTTTTATCAAAATTGTGATTTTTTGGGATAAGATGCTTATATCTTCATTGCAATTTTCTTCTGTGCAAAGAGCTAGAGCTTCCTTACATTTTCTTTGAAAGATTAGTATTTCAATTCGCTGAGATATGATAATAAGATTTTCTGTTTCTATAGAACACAACTTTAAAGCTAAGTCCCATTGCTTATTTGATATTAAAGACTTTATTTTCTTTGATAATTCTTTTATAAGATATTCATGATACCTCTTAAAAAGTGAGATATCATGATAGAGCTTTACTAGCTCTAAAGCTTTCTCATATTCTTTAGAATTCCATAAATTATTTATAGTTTGAAGAATTTTTTTAGTATCTCTATTATAACCTTCTTCTCTTAACCACTTATACACTGTTGACTTTGAAATATCTAGCATTTCTTTGACTTCTAAGTTTTGGTTTTCAAAAAAACAAATCCAAATTTTTTCTTTGGTATCATTATCGTACATAAAACTCCCTGACTTTCTATAGAACTTACTAAAACTTTATCATATTTTATTCTAAAATACTAGAATAAATTTTTAGGTTTAAATCTGCCAAATACTACCATACTAAAAATGGTGAAATTTATGAAGAATGAAATCGTAAAAAGAATTGAAAGAGATTTTAGTAACACAGTTGATTTAGTTATTAAGCCTATTCGTGTTTCTGTGTTACAGACCATCTATGTTATTTATTTAGAAAGTGTTACCGGTAGCGATAAAGTCAATGATTATATTTTAAAAAATATTAGTTTTTTAAACGCTATTCGCAAAAACAAGTTTTCTGATTTACCGAGTTTAATTCCAGCTCCAAATACTAAAATTTTAAATCATCCTGATGAAATTGAGTTTTATATTACTAATGGATTTACAATTGTTATTCGTGGGAAAGATATCTTAGCGTTAGAAACACGAGCGGATATTCAAAGGGGAATTCCAGAACCTACTACAGAACAAGCAGTTTTTGGACCAAAGGATGCTTTTACAGAAAATATTCAAATTAATTTAGGATTGTTAAAACGAAGATTAAAAAGTAAAGATTTAAAGGCGAAAAGTATTGTGTTAGGAAGAAAAACGAAAACTATGATAGAAATTATCTATTTTGATGATATCTGTGAAGAAGAGCTTGTTACACATATCGAAACTGAGCTTAAAAAGGTTGATGTTGATGGAATATTGGATTCAGGAAATATCGCGGAGTATTTATCGGAAGAAAATAATACCCACTTTCCTACTGTTATTAAAACCGAACGACCTGATACGGCTAGTAAAGCTTTGTTAGAGGGAAAAGTTTTGATTTTTGTTGATACTTCGCCATTTGCACTGATTGTGCCAGGATTTTTTTCTGATTTTTTAAATCCAGTATCGGATAATTATAAAAAAAGTAATAATATTAATTTTTTAAAGATCTTGCGATTTTGTTGCTTCTTTTCAACTATTTTAGCACCGGCTATTTATATTGCTCTTATTAATTATAATCCAGAAACCATTCCAACTAGCCTTTTAATTAATTTTAGTACGCAGCGAGATAATGTTCCTTTTCCGGCGATTGTGGAAGCGATTATGATGCTAATTATTTATGAAATCTTAAGGGAAAGTGATGTACGGTTTCCAAATTCTTATGGAAGTGCCATATCGATACTAGGGGCTCTGATTTTAGGAGAAGCGGCCGTGAATGCGGGATTTGTAAGTCCTATTATGATTATTGTTATTGCATTTACTTTTATTACTAGTCTTATTTTTACCGAACAGGAAATGGTCAATGCGGCTAGACATTGGCGAATCTTATTTTTAATTGCCGCGGCCTTTTATGGGTTATATGGAATTGTTTTAGCGTTTATTTATTTCTTAAGTCATGTTACAGAGTTAAAAACTATGGGAAAACCTTATTTTTATCCGATTGCCCCATTTGACCGTGTTTATCTTTATAAAGGGTTACTGAAACAGGATATAGAGCTGGATACGAAACGTAGTAAGATGCTCGCACCTCACAATGAAACAAAGCAAAGGAGAAATGAAGGATGAAAAAATTACTTATTCTACTTATTGTTCCCTTCTTTTTAACGGGATGTTTTGACTATCAAGAACTAAATAATCGGGCAGTGATTGCTGGAGTGGCTATTGATTATCAAGAGGATGCTTTTCTAGTAGACTTGGAGATTTTAAATAATAAGAAAAGTAGCAGTCAAGAGGAAGAAAGCGATAAAACCTATTATGTCTCTGGGACTGGCTCTACATTAGATGAAGCGTTTCAAACTGCTCATTCCAGGCTTAGTAAAGACCCTTACTACTCTCACTTGAAGGTATTAATTTTGGGTACGGAATTAACAGAAGAAAAACTAGCAGATGTTTTGGATTACATGATAAGAGATGCAACAATACGAAATATTTTTCTTCCGGTTATTGCTAAGGGGGTTAGTGCTAAAGAGATATTAGAAAGCACTACGAAAGAAAATCCGGTTGTTTCGACTTCTATTCAAAGTATGATTGAAAATAATAAAACTAATGATAGTATTAGTACAATAAGAGATTTTGAAACATTTGTTAATGATATCATTGATCCTTACCGAGATGGGTATATTAATACTGTCAGTAAAGAAGAAGACACGATTTATCTCTCTGGTGTGGCAGCCTTCCATGAAAAACAGCTTGCTTTCTTTTTGAACGCGGATGATGCGATTGTATTTAATACTTTAAACAATGACTCGACAAACTATTATGTCAATTTGGCTTGTGAAAATGATAAGGAGGAATATTTAACAATTAAATTATATCAAAATGAAGGAACAAGCTTTGAGTTTCAAGAGAATACGATTACGGTAAAGAGTAAATTAAATGCTTCTATTATTGAAGATGGCTGTGGGTATGATTTTCGTGACGCGGATATTTATCCAAGCTTAGAAGAAAGGTTTCAACCGATTATTGAAGAAGAATTTACCCAGGTTATCAATGATTTAAAAAGTCATCAAACGGATATTTTAGGAATTAATTCGCTCTACTATAAAAAATATAGAACTCCTCTTGACTCTTGGTATCAACAAAATTTCTTATATGATATCGAAGTAACGATTAATAAAAATGGACTCATATTCGAGGTGAATCAAAATGACTAAGACAAAGACAACAGCATTATCTTATTTTTTAGGAAGGACTTTCTTTTTAGGGTTTGGCTTTTCTGTTTTGTTTAAGCTTCTTAATAAGGATACGTGGATTGTAGCAATTCTAGGAAGTATTTTAGGGTTCTTACTCCTTTTATTCTTTGAGCGTTTTAAGGAAAAGCACCCTATTAATTCTGTGGTGAAAAAAGGGCTGTTCTTTCTCTATAACTTCTTTATTTTTTCGCAAATTCTCTTTATTTTTGAGACGTTTTGTTCTTCCTTTTATTTAATTAAATCGCCTATCTTTTATATTATTTTGCCTATTCCTTTTGTGATTTATAAAATTACTAAGAACGGGTTTTCGACGATAGCTAAGGTTGCAGAAGTCCTCTTACCTATCTCTTTGTTTATCTATGTTTTGGTTATCTTTGGGCTCTTTAAAGATATGAATTTGGACTATTTTCAGCCAGTTCTTACGGCAAACCCTCAGGATATTGTCATTGGCACTATTTACTTTGCGCTTTATTCTACAGCTCCTTTTTTCCTACTATGGAATGTCAATACGGATAAGAAATTAGCCAAATCTTATTTTCTATCAATGGTCAGTGTATTTTTTGTTTCCATCTTTATTACGGGAATTTTAGGACCGAACTTATCACAAATCTATCGGTTTCCTGAATATATGACAATGAAAAAGATTAAGTTATTTAATTTTATTGAAAAGGTAGAAAACATTGTTTCTATCACCTGGTTATTTAGTCTTTTTATTACTCTATCGGTGACAGGATGGAATATGAAAGAACTGTTACCGCAAAAAAAGAACAATATTCTTTATATCGGAGTTTTAATTCTTCTTTGTTTTATTTCGCTTTATACAGGAACACATTATCAAAAAGAATTATGGATTTATCATACATTGCCAATTCTACTCGGAGTGATGATGTTGATATTAGTGCTTGTTAGTATTTTGCCAAGTAAAAAGAAATCAAAGTCTTAACCTTGATTTCTTTTATTATATCCGTGTATATTTACGGATTAATTGATTAGGAAATGTAGCGTGATTGATTTGGAAAGTCATTTTTTCTCTATCGTAAGGAACTTCTACTGCTTCAAAGTAGATGTGTTCGTTATCAAAAGTAAGAATTAGATACTTTGCATGGTCGACAGAGTCATAATCTGAAAAACCAAGAGCTGCACCTCTGATGGCATAAAATTTTGTGTTTTGGTCTTCTTCTAACACTTCGAAATGTGTATGTCCTTGAATGATGTAATCATAATCATAGACTGTTTTTAGTTTGTCTTGATGAAAAAACAAGGGTTCTTCTACGCTGGATAGATAGCCTCTTAATGATGGGTCTTTTTCTATCCGCATCTTTTGTTTTTTTACCTCATTTTGGATTTGTTTTAAACATTCTTTGGCCGTAGAACTCTGGGCAAGTTTTTTTAGGTCTATACCAAGTCTATAAGCTAAATAAAGCATTTGGGATTTGCTATTGGTATAGGAAAATTGAGGATACCCGTTTTGACCTTTTTGGATTTTATTCATATACATATAGGAATTATGGTATAAAAAGTCCCAGCGGACATCGTTTGCAAAGTGACAAAGAGCTAGATGATGATGATTGGTATGAAATTCAATGGAATGTGGCCAGTTTGACATCTCTATTATTTGTTCTGTGGTCAATTGGGATTTTGTAAAAACGCTGTCATTTATTTTTTCCTGTGTTAAATAAGACTGAAACATTGCAGGACCATGAAGTAATATTTCTTCGTAATTTCCTAAAACAGAGTGAATATTGTTTTCTAAAAGACACGTCATTACCTCATAAGGACTTGGGCCAATGCCAACGTTATCTCCTAAGGAATAGATTTCTGTAATGCCTCTTTTTTTGATATCCATTAAAATGGCTTCTAGTGGTTCTAGAAGCCCGTGAATATCAGTAAATATTGCAATTTTTCTTGGTGTATTTTGAACTTGCATGTTATCCCCCTAACTATGGATTTTCTCGTTTATCTCACCGTCTAGGCTAAAGCTTTTGGCGTCGGTTATTTTTACATCGATGATTTTACCAATTGTATTTTTTGGAGCTTTGACATTAACTAGTTTCATCGTATCCGTGTAACCATAGACCTTAGTAGAATCTTTTTCACTTTCGCCTAACACTAGTACTGGTGTGATGTGACCTACTAATCTTTTATTGCTTTCTTTTGAATAAAAGTTAATTCGTTCATTCAAGCGTTTCAACCGTTCTTCTTTTTCTTCAAGAGGTGTGTCATCTTTCATTTTGGCAGCTGGTGTTCCTTCTCGTGGACTAAAAATAAATGTGAATGCCCCATCAAATTTACACTCTTCTACGACTTCTAGAGTACTTTCAAAATCACTTTCTGTCTCACCTGGAAAACCAACAATAATATCTGTTGTAATGGATACATTTGGAATTTGACTCTTCATTTTATGGAATAAATCAAGATATTCATTTTTCGTATATTTTCTGCCCATTAATTTTAATATTCTGTCCGAACCACTTTGGAGTGGTAAATGAATATATGGCATGATGTTATCGTATTTGGCAATGACTTCAATCATTTTATCGGTAAAATTCCATGGATGGCTGGTAACAAAGCGAATACGTGGAATACCAGTTTTCGCGACTGCTTCTAAAAGTTCAGAGAATTCAACCTTTTCTTTTAAATCATGACCATAGGCATTCACATTTTGACCAAGAAGGGTTACTTCCATATAGCCTCGATTTTTTAAGGCCTCTACTTCGCTTACAATTTCGTCCATATGACGACTTCTTTCTTTGCCTCTTGTGTATGGCACGATGCAGTAGGTACAGAATTTATCACAACCATAGATAATATTTACCCAAGCTGTAATCTTTGAGGCTCTTTTATAAGGAATATGTTCATATACATCGCCTTCGATACTGTAAACTTCGATATCTTGTTTTTCTGCTGCAGCATCTAATAGCATACTACCAAGTTCATGAATGTTATGCGTTCCAAAGACAATATTGACATAAGGATGATGTTTTTTTAAGTTTTCTACTACACCCTCTTCTTGGCTCATACAACCACCAATGGCTACGATGACATCTGGTCTTGTTTTTTTTAAATGTTTTATTCTTCCTAGATAACCAAAGACTTTATCATGGGCGTTTTCTCTAATTGCACAGGTATTTAATACAATGACATCACTGTTTTCTAGGTCATCACAAGCACTCATTCCTAGGTGCTCTAAAATCGAGGCCATTTGTTCTCCATCATGTTCATTCATTTGGCAACCATAAGTTCTCAAGAAATATTTTTTTCCTAAAAACTTTGTTCCACTCACGATAGGATTTTCTTTATATTCCACTTCTTTGTCTGTTCTAATTCTTGCTTTCTTTAAATCAGGGTAATTCATAGCAACACTTCCGTTTCTGCTTTAATATTGTATCAAAAAGAGCTTATAAAGTCTATAAACAATACTCATTTACGAACCAAAGTAAACCAACTTTTTAATTCTTCTAAATCAAGTGCTTCTTGCACTAAAGTTTTATTTTGAGAATTAGATAACACACTTTCTACTTCTTTTATGATTTCTTCTCGGGTGAAATATTTCTTTATCATAATTTTCAAAATATCAAAATAGCTATTATTCATTGGATCTGTGACAAGATCTAGGGCCAAGAATGAATCTAAATCCACAAACTCTTGAAGCCACGCCTTAAGAAGCACTAACACTTTTTCTTTTTCGAAAGGTAGATATTTTTCTTTTTCTACCCAACGATCTAAATGAATTTGATAACTCATATTTTCTAATGGTGGGAAGTTATAAATCAAGGCATAAAAAGTATCAATTGCTTCATAATTCCATGCGAAAGATCTAGGAATAGAAAAGTAAGTTTCTAAAAAGCGATAGTTGAATAAAAAAGTATATTGGTCTATTCTAGAATGTCCTTTAGATTCTAAAAAAGATTTTCGGTAAAGATGGTTATAAAGACGCACACTTGGATCTAGCTCTGGATCAAATATGTGTTTTGCAACATTTATATTTTCAGAAAATAGTGATTGTTGATAGAAATAATTCGTATGAAATGGAACATCTAACTCCCGGACATATTTACAGTCTTCCACAATATATTCATCTAGCTCTATTTTTTTCTTTTTAATATAATCTAGTCGACGACTATAATGCTCTACTAATAGCATTTGAAGAAATCTAGAACATAATAGTTCTTCTTCTTTTAATAATTCTTGTAATGTCATATGAGACACCCCCTAAAATATTGAAATAGAAACTTTTGAAAAAAGAATGGAAAGGTCCATTCCTATATCTTACTTTTTAGTAAAATTCATAATAAATTACATTCGTTTCATTTTTTTAAAATTATACTCATTATGCAATTTTTAAGATTTTCGATGAGCAATTTTTAAAAACTCCCTTTAACGAATTACTTCTTTTCCACCCATATATGGTCGTAGGACTTCTGGAACAATGATACTTCCATCTTTTTGATAGTTATTTTCAATCACAGCAATAAGTCCTCTTGGGGTTGCGACACAAGTATTATTTAATGTGTGAAGATAGTAAGTTCCTTTTTCTCCTTTGACACGGATACCTAGTCTTCTTGCTTGGGCATCTCCTAAATTAGAGCATGAACCAACCTCAAAATATTTTTGTTGTCTTGGACTCCAAGCTTCGACGTCACAAGATTTTACTTTTAAGTCTGCTAAGTCGCCAGAGCAACATTCTAGTTGTCTTACAGGAACATTCATGTTTCTAAATATTTCAACAGTATATTTCCACATTTCTTCATAAAACTTCATAGAGTCTTCTGGTTCGCATAATACAATCATTTCTTGCTTTTCAAATTGATGGACACGGTATAAACCACGTTCTTCTAGACCGTGAGAGCCGCCTTCTTTTCTGAAACATGGAGAGTAAGAAGTCATTTTGATTGGTAAATCGCTCTTTTTAATAATTTGGTCTTTAAAGCGTCCAATCATTGAGTGTTCACTTGTTCCAATTAGATATAAATCTTCGCCTTCTATTTTGTACATCATTGCTTCCATTTCCGGGAAAGACATAACCCCTGTTACGACATCACTATGGATCATGAATGGTGGGACTGCATAAGTGAAGCCTTTGTCAATCATGTAGTCTCTAGCATAAGCAAGCATTGCTTCATGAAGTCTTGCAATATCACCGAGTAGGTAGTAGAACCCTTCGCCACTCGTTCTTCCAGCAGCTTCTTTGTCCATACCATTTAGACTTAAAATGATATCTGCATGATATGGAATTTCATAATCTGGTACAACAGGTTCGCCAAATCGCTCTACCTCGACGTTTTCTCTGTCATCACGACCAATCGGAACGCTTGGGTCCATAATGTTTGGAATGACCATCATTCTTTTTTTAATCTCATCTGCTAAAGTATTTTGTTTTTCTTCTAATGATGTAATTTCTTCTGTCATACTAGCAATTTTCTTTTTGATTTCTTCTACTTCCTCTAGTTTTTTTTCTTTCATAAGGACACCAATTTGGCTACTCATTTTATTTTTATCGGCTTTTAAGGCATCCATTTTTGTTTGGTATTCTCTTCTAGACTCATCTAAATCGTATACTTCATCTACTAGGCCTAGTTTTTCCTCTTGGAATTTCTTTTTGATATTTTCTTTTACTAATTCTCTATTTTCTCTAATTAATTTAATATCTATCATAATCTTTCTCCTTCTAACTTTGTGATAATTTTTGAGTAAGCATCGATATATTTCTTACTTCTTTTGATATCTCGAGCGGTTACTTTGGCAAGTCTTGTTAAATCCATATTATGTAGTAAATCTTTTAATTTTACTTGAAGCGCTACTAAATTCTGGCTTTCTATTAAATGGTCAATGTATTCTGTGTATGTATCATAAGAGTTTTCTAAGATTTCTAATGTTTCCACAAACTCATTAGAATAATCAAGAGCCAGTAAATCGTTTTTGGTAACCTGTGTATCTTCTAATATATCATGCATTAATGCGACGGATTTTATAAAGATATCATCAAAATCCTCGCTCACACGCAAAAGATGGCTCATATAATTTACATTTGCTTTATCTGTTTTGTTTTTAAAAAAACGGGTGACAAGTTCTAAGCTACGCGAGTATAAATCTAATTCCTTGTAATGTAAGATTTCCTCTTTTGTAAACATAGAACCACCACCCTAACAAATATGAGTTTATTATAGCATAGAATTCTTATTTCTGAACCAAATTTCTTAATACTCTCATAAAATTTTGGCCATGTTCGGTTAATTCGTCTAATGTTTGGGTATTTTTGTTATATTGATTTATTTCTAAAAAATCATACTGTTCAAAATAACTTAATCGGTCGTTTAAGAATAATTTTTGTTTATCCGTTAAATTTTTAGGAATATTTAGATACCCTATATGCATGTTATGATAGGCGGACATAGAAAAATAATAATATAGTCCCATGACATTCTTTTTTGCCAAGTTTATATCGGCACGAGCATGTTCTAACTCATCGATTTGCTTTTCTAGTAAATATTTTTTTAGTTTTTTTGATTTTTCATATAATTTTTTTAATAGTAAAGCATGACTCTTTGAATTAGCATTTCTTAGAACTTGCTCTATATCGCCATTTTCATAAATAAAGGATACAGCATAATTGATAACATCCATTGGATCGTTTATTAAAATCGAGGCTTCTTCATCTTGTGCTTCTGTTAATTTATTATCATCGTTTAAATAGTAAATTGTGTTCATAATTTATAAAATCATATCCTCTCATTCATTTTATTTTTTTCATTTCAGCTTGTTCTATCATTTCTATATATTCCGTAATTAAATAAGAATTAGCACCTAATATGTCTTCTGATTTTATAAGGGAATTATAATCATCAGTTTGAGTATTATAGATTCCAAAATCTAAAAATTGCAAATCCGTTTTACTATATTTTTCTAATTCTTCTCTTTGAAAGCCAGTAAAATGATCTGGCATGCACGCGGTAAAACAATTTGTAGGCTCAATCATTTGAGGTGCCATGTTGCATACAACCCCTATTCCTAATTTATTTAGCATTTTATGAAGAAAAATAATTGAAGAAGGATTCTCGACTATCTTTTGAATGTCCAACTTTGAAAGAATTGCCTTCATTTTCTTATCTCTTTTAGCCAAATCTAAATAATATTCTATATGATAACTTCGATTTGGCCTTTTCTGGATGCTGGTAATTTTGTTCGGATATAAAATGATCAATGCAGATCGTTTAAAATCAATCATGGTGTTTCCTTTCTAATATTTCTTACTCTACTATAAGCTCCTTTCATTCTTTTGTCAAATTGATTTCTTGTAATAGTACTCGCTGATGTAAATTCTAAATCCATGTAATTATCTCTATATATCTCAAAATAACTATAAGGCTTATCACTTTTCTTTTTCATAGTACTTGTATTACGTGTTTTTAAAAAACAAATACCTTCTGAAACAAATCTTTCTTCTATAATCTTTCTCTCACCCATTAGTTCTTGTGTTTTTCTAGATAATATTTTTCGCCCATCTAAATAATAACTTTCTATTTGTTCTTCTCCTGTTAAGCTTAAACATTGTTTTTGGTGTTTCACTTTTACTACTTGGTTAAAAAATATGATATCTGTTTCGAGCCAATCAATAGGCGCATTGTAGTAACGCCTTCTTAGACTAGAATAAAGTGGAGCATAAGAAGAATAAAGTATTGGGATTGTGATATGTATAGACTTCAAGGCTTCTTTAGTACTCGAAATGGTAACTGTCACAAGAGCACCTTGCTTTTGTTTTGCTATCTCGTATGTTTCGATAAACTTTGTTCCTTGTTGTTCTAATTGATAAGATATCACGTCTTTTCCTAACTCAAAAAACTCTATTTCGGAACTAGTTGGCGTTAAAAATCGCAAGACATACTCCTTTATATCTTTTTGAAAATCTGGATACGTTTGAGGAGGAAGGAAAGTTCTTTGCAAAACCTCCTTCAAATTCTCATGAATAATTTGTTGTTCTAAATATTCTATTGGTTTCATTATTTCTTACTCTCTATTCTATTCTTTAAGTAATTTAAGAATTCATCTTTTGTAACAGTTGTTGTCTCTTCACTTCCAAACTCACGGTAACTAATTGTTTCGTTATCGACTTCTTTTTGGCCAACAATCACAGTTACTGGTATTTTTTTCACAACGCTTTCCCGCATTTTGTAACTTAGTTTTTCGTTACGATAATCAGCAGTTACACGAATATTTTGGTTACGTAGCCAACTTTCAAGACTTCTTGTATATTCTTCATGGTATTCTAAGTTTACTGGAATGATATTTACTTCTACTGGGGCAAGCCATAATGGGAATGCACCAGCAAAATGTTCAATTAAAATACCTATAAAACGTTCTACTGAGCCAAATATTACACGATGAAGCATAATTGGTCTCTTTTTTTCTCCGTCTTTATCAACGTAAGTTAAATCAAAACGTTCAGGAAGTTGCATATCTAATTGAATTGTTCCACATTGCCATTCTCTACCTAAAGAATCTGTAACATGAAAATCTAATTTTGGTCCATAGAATGCTCCATCCCCAGGATTTATTTTGCAATCTTTACCAGCCTTATGACAAGCGTTCTCTAATATTTCTTCAGCTTTATTCCAAGTCTCAATATCGCCAATATATTTTTCCTCTGGTCTAGTTGACAATTCTATTGTGTAAGGAAGCTTGAAAATACTATAAATGCGATCAATAAACGCGATTAATTTGATAATTTCTTCTTCCATTTGGTCTTCTCTCATAAATATGTGAGCATCATCTTGTGTAAAACAACGCACTCTAAATAATCCGTTTAATGCGCCACTTGCTTCATGACGGTGTACTAAGCCAAGTTCTCCACAACGAATTGGCAAATCACGGTATGAATGTAAATCATGTTTATATACAAGCATTCCTCCTGGACAATTCATTGGTTTTATTGCAAATTCCGTATCATCGATCGTTGTTGTATACATATTTTCCTTATAATTTGCCCAGTGACCTGATAGTTCCCATAAGTCACGATTTAAGATCATTGGTGTTTTTACAAAAACATAGCCTTCTTTTTCATGTTCTTGATACCAGAAATCCTCTAAAACTCTTCTTAAAGTCATGCCATTAGGAAGCCAAAATGGAAATCCTGGACCGTATTCACTAATCATAAATAAGCCAAGCTCTTTTCCTAACTTTTTATGATCTCTTTTCTTTGCTTCTTCAAGTAAATTTAAATATTCTTCTAAATCATTTTCCTTTTCAAAGCAAATGCCATAAACTCTTTGAAGCATCTTATTTTTAGAATCGCCCTTATAGTATGCTCCTGCAACTTTAAGCAACTTAAAATGCTTACATTCTTTTACGGTATCTACGTGTGGTCCACGGCAAAGATCTGTGAAGTCTCCCTGTATATAGCAAGAAATTACTTCGTCACTGCCCATATTTTCAATTAAATCAATTTTATATGGGTCATCATGAAACATTTCTAAAGCTTCTTTGCGACTTAGTTCATGACGGACAATTCGTTTACCATCTTTACTAATTTTTTTCATTTCTTTTTCGATTTTTAATAAATCTTCTTCTTTTAAAGTGACGTCTCCTAAATCAATGTCATAGTAAAAGCCTTCACTAATGACTGGTCCTACCCAGAATTTTGCCTCTGGATATAAATGCTTTACAGCTTGTGCAAGTAAATGAGCACAGCTATGATTTAATACGCTTAATTTTTCATCTTCTTTAATATTTATCATTTTTTATCAATCCTCTCTCTATTATAATTTTCTTGTTAAATTTAAATTATTTTCTTTAGAAAATAAACAAAATGTATCTTTTGATAATGCTGTGGATATTAACCTCACGCGAATTTTATCTTTTACTGCATAAATCTTATTATTAGAAATATATGTATGATGAATATGATCAACAATATCCGGTTTTTCAATTGGTAAAACCCCTAAAATATTATTGTCTGTTCGAATAAATATTTGGGTTTCTGTTACAAATTCAATAGTTGCATCAAATGTTTCATCAAGAAATTGATACATATACTCTTCTAGCAGATATTTTTTAATGTCCTTTTCCAAATTCTCCGAGGCTATTTCTTGTTGATTTAAATGTTCTACATTTTGAGCAATGAATTCTCTGAGACTCTCTAATTTCTCAGATGTAACACCATGTTTTAAAAATTCACTAATTACTGCATGATTTATTAAATCACTGCCACGACGAATCGGGGAAGTAACAGTTCCATATCTTTTTAAAGCCAAACCAAAATGACCTTCATTGATACTACCATAATATGCTTTTTCTAAAGATTGTAGAAATAGTGTCATAATGTATTTTTGCTCTTCTTTTGTACATCCACAACATACTGTAGTTAAATACTGTTGATACTTTTTTTGGTCTCGTAACTCTTTTACGCAGCGCGATTTATATTGAAGTTTTGTCATAGTATCTTTTAAATGAAATAATTTACTTAATGACGGAGAATCATGATTACGATACACAAAAGGCAAGTTTAACCAATAACAATAATCAGTCGTTGCTTCATTTGCTAATAACATAAAATTCTCAATCATCCGGTGTGCAAGACCATTTTTTTCTTCTAGAAGCTTAGAAACTGCACAATCCTTATCCAATACTATCTTCATTTCAGGAACATTGATCGGTAAATATCCACGTTTAATTCTTTTTGTTTGTAAAATACTAGATAATTCATTCATTTCTAATAACATATTTTTATAATTTTGATAATCTTTTTCTAAAATGCCATGTTCCAAAAACAAATCCACTTTATCATAAGTCATCTGCTTTTTATTACGAATCAAACTAGAAAAAATTTGAAAATCTAGGATCTCTCCATTATAATCTACATCAATCATCATCGTTTTAGCAAGTTTATCTTCATTTTCATTTAAAGAACATAAATGATTTGACAGTATTTCTGGTAATTGAGGAATCACAACGTTCCCTAGATAACAACTAGTTCCTCTAAACACCGCCTCTTGAAATAAAGAACTACCTAACGGAACAAAAAAATCAACATCAGCGATATGAACATACAAGCGATAGCCTGATGGCTTTTTTTCAATAGAGATCGCATCATCTAAATCCTTCGCTGATTCTGGGTCAATACTGATCACTTTTAATTTTCTTAAGTCCACTCTATCCTTATCTAACTGAACCTTTTTTAGTGAAGAGCATTCAGCCAAAGACTCTTTACTAAACTGCCTCGAAAATCCATATTGACTAGCATATTCGATGATCCAATCTTCTAAATTTTCAGCGACCACCTTAAAACAAGTTATATGAAAGCTCTCTGTCTTTTTATTATACCGATAAGTTGCTAGTATTTTAGTCCCATCTAAAAATACATCTTTCTCATCTAGTACAGCTTTATAAAAGTTATTTTCTAAAGAAACCCATTTTCCTTTTCTTTTTTCAAAAATTCTATTTTTTTGTTTTGCATGAATCACTTCCACGACGTAAAATGAATGATAACTATTTTCCTCTGACATAAGTAAAGACACTTCATCCCCTGCAAATGCCCCATTTAGAAATTCTGGTTTTAAATAAAACTTTTTATCTTGAACGATAACATAATACTGATGATCTTTATCCATTTCAATTTTTGTTCTAATAAAAGTCTGTCGCTTTAGTGCTTCTTCTTGGACGACTCTTTTGATAACACCACGAATTCTTACTTTTGAGTGTTCCTCTTTTTTTGGCACAATTTCAACAAAAACTTTATCATTGATATTTGCCCCCATTTTTAGCACATCCTCTTTAGAAATAAGAATAATTTCTTTTTCAAAAGTTTTGATATAATAATGATTTCTATTCGATTTTTGAAGTAAACCAAACTTTAAATAAGAATCTTTAAAAACATGGATATATTGTCCATTTTCGTAATAAATTTTTCCTTGACTTTCCAAATTCAATAAAATAGTTTGTAAAACTGTTTCCTCTTTAGGTAACAGGCAAAACTTTTTTTGCAAATCCGTTATACTATAAAACTTGAAATTTGTTTGAAAAAAACTCTCTATTTGTTGTTCTAACGTCATAAGCTCGCTCCTCACACAAAAAGGACGATACCATAGGAGTCAAATAGACGGTACCATCCTTATTTTTTTCTTAATTATCTTTAACGGAATGACCCGGTTCTTATTAGAACTCTACAAAAGGAGTAATGAAAGAGTCTTTTTGATAAGTTCCACCTACCCTTATCTCTCTATGAAAAAGAATTTCTTTCATCGTATCTTTTGATCACAGATTTATAAGCTAATATTAGCACTTTTATTATGGATTTTCAAGAAAAAATTTTGTTTATTCATTGCCAAGTGTTTTCCTATATACAAAAAATTCATGAATCAAGAAGAAATATTCATGAGACTTCTATTTCTTTTAGGATTCCTGGTTCATGGATGATTTTTTCGGAAGTGAAGCACGATAAGGATTTGTTTTATCAAAGTTTTTCTACATCAATAGTGAATCAAAGGGATATGGAGTTGTATTATAATGGGATTGTTCCTATTTGTGTGAAATATCATAATCCTGATTTAGAATCCAGTTCTTCTTATGACGTAAGTGAAGCTTTTTATGAGTTTCAGCGTTCTAAAGAACGTCTTTTGCTTACCGTTCGTGATAATGTTTATGAAACAGTAAGGGGATCTCGAAGGAATTTAAAAAATTAATCAAAAAAATTGTTTTACAAAAAAAGAAATGTTTCTTCATCAGTAAGACATTTCTTTTATTTTGACTAAAACTACTTTATTGGCTGTCTCTGGTTCTACTATAATCTATTTGCATTATCTTTCTTTCCACTATCTATAACTAACATAAATATTTACTTATGTCCTTTTAAACCGTATTTCTTGGTAATAGGGTCTTTAAATAGAAAGTTCTTTAATGGAAGTAATGTCGCGGTCATATAAAAACCGAAGATTATAAATAGTAAGACTGCTCCACTGTAACTAAATATATATGGGACAGCTGGACCATTTAGTACATAATAAAATAAAGATTGGCCTAAGAATATTGCAACATAGAAAATAAGAATATCTATTATTAGGACGTGTTTTTTTAGTATGTAAGAATACAGATAAAATAATACAGGAATTACTACAATCATCGTTAGTAAACTCATGGATTTGGCAAGAAAGTAATTAGGATTTGCTCCGTACAAAAAGCCGTCAATTAATCCCCATAATAAGGATGGGGTTAAAGCTATTTTGATGTGTTCCCAGGTACTTTCGTTTACGGCTGCGAATAAGCCAATCATTTTATTATGGCCACTCCAATCATAGAGAAAATGGAACAATGTTCCTACAATAGAAATAATAATAAATGAAAACCACATACTGAACTCCTTTCTCGTTTTATCTTATGCGTTTTTTTCGATCATCATTCTTTTTCCTTTGACCAATGGATTGATTTTCCTTCTTTTAATCTCAGGATATGAGGTAGCTGGCACGTTACGAATTGTTCGGAATGTTTTGAGTAAATTTTGTAATTCTTTGTCTTCAGCGTTATTTAATATTTCAAAACACTCTATTTCATGATAAGTATATAATTCTTCATAGGTAAGAAGCCCTTTTTCAATTGCACGCTTTGTAATGGTTGCTAAAAGGTTCATCATGTAGTTATCTTCGGTGCTATGACATAGTTTATCGATTTCTTTATTTATGCTCACTACTTTTTTTGCAACAGCCATACTTGTAAATCCTAATTCCTCTTCTTTTTCTTCGTTTTCATAAATGGCAAGATGGTTTATAATTTCTGATATTTCTTTTTGAGTCATGTTTTTTGTCCAGCCTATGGCACTGGTAATAATTCCATCTAAGCGGTCGACACATAGCTTTGGTCTTTTGTTATCGACTACTGGAAAGGCTTTAAAATTTATAATTTCTTCTAGTTTGATATGGTCAAGTTCTAGTAACTTCTGTAATTCAGAGTCGTTTTTTAATATTTTTTCTGTATATTCTTCTGTATTTTCTTGGGTGATATAATCACCGTTCATATAGTCAATTACGTGGGAGAAACTTGGTGTTGCTACATCATGGAACAGTCCTGCTATCGCTTCTTTTTTAGAACCTGTTAATTTGTATGTTAGAAGGGCTACAGAAAGGCTATGGTCATAACGACTAATATATTCTTTAAAGGAATATATGTGTTTTGAAGCATAGTCCATGCCACAGAAATAGCCTACTTTTTTTAAGCGGAGCAAGCATGGAACTGAAAGATATTTTGTTAAGAACTCAGGCATTTTTTGAAATCCTAGTAAATCTAAATAATATTGTTCTAAAGAAATTTCAAACGTATCTTGGCACTTTCTACAATAGTAGGTACTTCGTCCTCCGACAAATACTTTTTCTATTTTGGTACCGCAGATTGTACAAAACTCCCCTTCTTTTTGATGAACCATTAAGTGAGTCTGAAATCTTCCTGTCACGCCTAAAGAGCTTGTGTAACTCCGAATGGTTGTTCCGCCGTCCTTGATAGCTAACTCAATAATTTTTTTCGCAGATTTTTTTATTCTTTCGCATTTTTCTAACGTGATATCACACCCTTTTTTGAAAGGAGAAATGCGAGCATCAAATAACACCTCATCGGCATAAATGTTACCTAGGCCACTGATGATAGTCTGATCTAGTAAAAGGGTTTTCATTGGTAAGTTTCTTTTTTGAAATTTTTCTTTTAAATATTCTTTGGATAGTCTTTCATCTATTGGTTCTAGTCCTTGTTTTTTTATTCCTTCAAATTCATAAAGGTGTTCTTTTAACACTATTTTCATTCTGCCAAATTTTCTAGTGTCATGGTAACGCATATCGCTTCCATCTTCGAAAACAAATTCTACATGTTCATGTTTTTCTATTATGTCATCTTCTTGTTTTAGATAGTACTTTCCTTCCATTCTTAAGTGACTTAGTAAATAATGAGTCTCTGTTTCAAAAAGTAGCCACTTCCCTATCCTTTTTATATCAATAAATTCTTTCCCAATTAAATTTTCTTTGAAATAGTTTTCATCATCTAATAAAATAGGTGTATAAAACACTTTGAAATCCACAATTTTTTTATGTAATATTCTTTTCTTTAATGTGTTTCTTACCGTTTCTACTTCTGCTATCTCTGGCATACGACCACCCTCGTACATTCATGGTAACAAAAAGAAGAAAAAAACACAATAGTTATTTTCTTTTTATAAATTCATAATGTTACAGTTTTGTGAGACGCACAGAAAAAGAGTGAAAATCAGAGTTTCACTTAGATAATAACAGGATTGTTTTCAAAAGCAAAGATAATAGCTTTTAATACATTGATATCCTGTTTTTTATATGTATTGATACAACTTCTTATCACCGCATAATTTTCTGCTCCCTCTACACATCGAAATTTTCCTATTTTTGTTTGATTTTTATATTTCTTTGATCCAATTCTGCTTGATTGTTTGTAGCAGGAATCTTAAAATCTTCTAAAAAATATAAAATTTCTTTTTTATCATCATCCTCCATTCTAGAAAGAAGTTTCCTTTCATCATCATAAACCGGATTTTCTACAGAATCACTATACATCCATTCCTTTTTCCATCTTTTTAAAATGGCATCGTATTTTTGATATTTTTCATTGAGCTGTTCTTTTGTATATTCTAATACTCCGGCCTTTATTTTTTCTTTTCTTTCATGAATACATGCACTTAGAAACTCATCCATTTCCTTGGCTGATGGATGATCTACTTTTGTATAAATTCCTTTTAAATATCTTTGAATATGACAAATGCATTGTGCTAGCATTGCTCCAAATCCATTGTAGAGTTCTGTTCCATCTTTTACGATGATTCCTTGATATTGTGGAAGAAACCCTATTTCTTTTAATGCATCATGACTTTTATGTTTCTGAATCCATAGCCTGGTATATTTTGAATTACTAGCACATAAATCATTGTATCCGTCTCCATTGATTTTAATTTGAGACTCATCATGATTAATATAATAGGAATTTAATAACTGTGTTTCAATTTCAGTAATTTCTTTTTCTAGTTTTTCTGCTAACTCTTTATTCCAACGTATTAATGTACTTTTTGATAACTCAATTCCACCATTGGTAATATCTCCAATAAATTTACATACACCGTCTGTTGAATTATAGACTTCATTCATCAATATGTTCGTGATTGCTTTGATATTAGAACCATATTGAATACTACGATTATGATATTCTGGAATGGAATAATTTCCATCTTCATCAGGATAATACCGATATTCTATAATTTGTTTTACTACCTTAATATCTATCACTCTAACACTTCGATAGGGTTTATTCTGATTCTTCTTATTTTTATTTACTTCTATGGTAACCATTTCTACATCTCCAGAGTTAATTAATTTTTGAACTTTTTCTTCTGACAAATTAGTACTGGAAAATCCTTTTGGTTTTCCTGGCTTTTTATGACTTGGTGTTCTATTATTAGAAACGACTTTTTTATATCCATTCGTACTAGATGGTTTACTAGAATTACTTCTATATTTTTCTATAATGTTTTTTAAACGATTGTTCTCAATTCTTAGGTCTTGGATTGTTTGTTTTAATTCAGCAACCGTTTGTTTTAACTCTTGATTTTCCTTTCTCAATTGTTGATTTATTTTTCTTTCTTGAGCTAAGGCTTCTTGTGTTTCTAATAATTCATTATATAATCCTAATCTATAATTACTTGCCATATGACACCGCCTTTATTTTTGTAATTATAGTTTCGCATATTTTTCAAAAAAAACAATCGGCATTTATCACGATTGTTTAAAAAAATTTCTTTTTTTCACCTTTTCTCACAAAACTGTAACTTCATAATTTCTTTTTGACTTAATTTCGTTGCTTTCATAATATCTTCAATACTATAGTTTAAATCTAGTAAATTTTTTGCAATAGCAATTTTCTCTTCTCTCTTCCCAAAATCATGTCCTACATCATAACCAGAACCATAGCCGGAGTCATATCCTGTTTCATATGCATCTTTTTTATCTACTTCATGAGCCTCATCGATATCATAATACATTGCAAAATCATCATCTGCCATTAATTCTTTTGCTTTCTTTATTATCTTCATATATTCTTCATCTCCTTCATATTTCTCTATTAATTCTTCTATATTTAAATTTTCTTTTAACAATAAGCCAAATTTTCTAACATCTTCATCTATATTATAGTTGGTATTTGTAATATTTTCAAGAATAAGGTGATACGATGTATAAAGTCCATGTTCTAAAGTTTCATCATCTTTCGACTCAAATTTTAATAATGGTTCTTTTCTTTTAAAATGATTAAAGGCATCAATGTTGACTAAAACTATTTTAGGATAAAATAAAGGTCGTGGCTTAATCTTAGAGAGTAATATTGAATAAGCATAAGATGCATTTTTCTCAAAAATATGTTTATCATAAGAGCGATTTATTTCTACAATAATATAGGTATCATTAGCCACTTGAATAATCACATCACTATTTTTACCTTTTTCATTCATATTTCTTTTAGGAATTTCTCCACCCATAAATACAGATTCTGCAATACGATCACTAGATATTTTAGTAATGCCACTTAAAAAATTACTAATTGTGTTTCTTAATGATTTACTTCTTATGATACTCTTTGCCATCGCATCATTCATAAAATGAATTTTTTTCTCTTCTAGTTTTTCTTTCTCAACAGTTGCATTCATTGAAATAAAACCTCCATTCATGGCTATTTATTCTAATGACCGTGGCGAAAAAAAGCAACGAGAGATTTTGTAATGTTTTGTCGAAGAAAATAAAAAAGAAGATTTTCTCTTCTCTTACGTTGTTTTTACTACGAATGGTTCATTTTGGGTTCCAATTCCAGATTCGATTTCAACATTGGCATTGAGGTTAATGACTGGTCTAACCAAAAGATTTAAATTCATTGAACCATTTGCATTTGCATACCCTGAATTATAAGAATAATATACGTTGGCTCTGCTTGTGCGCTCTAAAAAATAACTTGGCGATAATGTCCAATACCCAGCAGAAGAATAAACATAAGATAAAGGATTTAAATAGTTATTTGCATAACCTGATAAATATAATTCATCATTCGTTATTAATCCGATTGGATAAGCTAAAGACTGATTGCCGATTTCATTCGACACCGTAAATAAATCTCCTTTAATATCTGAACACATTAATGAAGGATTATATCTAGTATACCTTTCTCTTGATGAATAGTAAGTTGTATTTTCTGTATTAAGTCCATCTCCATTCCAGTCATAACTTGCTAAAGTTCTATCATTGCAAAATCCTGAATCTGTTATATAACTAGAATAATTATTTAAGTTTGCTTGATACCAATTTTCTAAATATATTTTTATTATGGAGTTATTTATATTTGCATTGACTTCATCTAGTGTAGTTCCATTGATGTCTCCATACATATATCCTGAATATAACGGTTTATTGACCGCATCATTAAATTTTGAAAATCCAATTCCTAAGTTTTCTCCTGTTGCATCTTTTGTATTTCCTGCATAAAGTAATCTAATACTTCCATCACCGTTGATTCTTATGATCCTCCAATAATATCCTGCAAAATAAACATAGTTATTTTTTACACTCCCACGATAGTAATAACTTGTCCCATAATCGTCTTGCATCGCATATAATCCTTTATCACTCTTATCACTTTCTAACTCTGTTTGATTATACCGATATCCAGTAAAAGTATATTGAATTGCCGGATACGTTTGACCATTAAAATCTGTTAGAGAAGTTTCTGTCTTGGTTACTCCCGTCACTTTCCGAATTGCTAGACCATAATTATTTGTAGAAGAATTCATTACTCCAGAAGAATTAATATCAGTAAAAGCTGAATAAAAATAATAATCATTGTTTTCATAATCTAGTGAGGTTGGATCTACATATTGTAAATTATTAATAGTATAATAGCCAGTTTCTGGATCAAACGTATAACTTGTTCCAACTGCTGGATAAACATTTTCATCTGTTAGGTTTACTGCATAGTCTTTGCCACTTCCTACATCAGCTGGATCAGCCATATTTGCGGTTATGGAAGATGTAGTTGACTCGTGACTTTCTTGCCATTCAATAATCGGAGCTGTTTTTGTAAAGTCTGGTTGTTGTTTTTGATTTATTTTGTCAATTGCAACTTGAACATCAGTCGTTTGATATTCGTTGGCTAGAATCGCATCGTGTAGTGTGGTGATTCCATTTTCTACTGGACTATACGTACTTGGAGTTGCTGTAATTACTATTCTTGCTTGAAACGTTTTATTCATCGCATCATCTTCTACTGTGACATCTTCATCAAGCCATATTCTTAAGGCATAGTCTTCACTGTCTCCTGTTCCTAAAGAACCCGTTCCTAATATGTATGCTTCTTTATAAAGGCTAGAGTCTGATACTGCTATAGTTTCTAGTTCATCTAATGTTTGAATGGCATTCGTGTTTAACATACTTGCTATATAGTTACTATTTAGAGTACTTTCTTTCGTAATTTCTAATGTGATGGTATAGCTTGCAAATAAGTCACAGGTGTTTTCTACGGTAAAAGAATAAGGCACGGTTTGTCTTCCTTCTTCATCTAATAAAGGGTATGCATTTACTAAATTAATTGCATTTTCTTCTTTTGTTAGACTTAAACTTAAACAGGTACTTGCTATACGATTTATTCCTGTTTGGGATAATGTTAATCTCCAATACGCATAACTAACACCTATTATACATATAACACCTATTAGAGATCCTATCATTAACATTGTTTTCTTTTTCATTTGCACCACCCTCACAACTATTGGTTGTATTTTTAAATATTATACAACTTGTAGTTGTCTGTGTCAATACAATTTTTAGTTGTACGTTAGAATATGCTTGGGGTGAACAAAATGAACATAGATCGCTTAAAAGAACTACGAGAAGATAAGGATTTACTACAAAAAGACATTGCCAAATTACTGAAAGTATCGCAACAACAATATGCCAAATATGAAATGGGGATTAACTCAATCCCTTTAGAAAAAATAAATATTCTAGCAGATTACTACCAAACAAGTGTCGATTATCTTATCAATCGTACAAATGAAAGAAAACCATATCCTAAAATCAAAAAATAGCTATCCATTATCAAATAGCTATTTTTTCTATTCACTTTATGTATTCAAAAATTTTCTTAATATCAAGATTGCATCTACCATTTCCTTTTTACCATTATTATTCATATCATAAACATAGAGTAAATCTTCTGTTTTAGCATATGTCCCTATAAAATAACGAAGACCTAAAACAAAATCTGTTACTTCAATTTTTCCATTTAAATTAATATCTCCCTTTAAAGCATCAGATTCAGTAATGACATTGACATTCACTGTTTTACTAATGCCATTCGAGGCTGTAATGACAATCGTCGTACTTCCTGTTTTTAGTCCCTTAATAGAGCCATCCTCTGTGACACTAGCAATACTAGGATCACTAATTTGATAAGTTAAAGTTTTGTCCATAGTGGTATCTGTAGGCATCACTGATGCATTTAAAGACACTTGACTCCCTAATGGAATAAAATAAGTAGCTTGAGCAGAGATACTAGTAATTTCTTTTTCCCCTTCTTCAACACTCACAGTAATTTGTGCTGTTTTATTATTACTTGATGTAGCCGTAATGATAGCATCTCCTGATTCCAATGCATTGATAGTTCCGTTTTCTGATACACTAACAATATTAGGATTACTACTTTGATACGTAATAGTTGTATCCATTGTTGTATAATAAGGGATAATATCAACAGATAGATAAGCAATTTCTCCTTTTATTATATGCAGTGTTTCTTCACTAAAAGTAATTTCTTCAATTGGATACTCATCTGTCGTTTCTTTTTCTTCTTCTGATACAACAACTATTGCAGTAACAGCACTATTATCTACATGAAATGTAATGGTAGTCGTTCCAGGACTTATGCCTGTCAAAACTCCATTTTGATACGTTGCAACCTCTTTATTTTGTGAATAGTAATTTGCCGATGAATTAGTACGATTTGTATAAGGCTTGGTCGTTACTGGTGTAATACTTTCACCTACTTTTATAGTATAGACTTCTTGATCAAAAGATATTGGTTCATCTGATAGATATAACTCTAAAGTATCCGTATGTTCATCATCTAACTGTGCTGTAATTAAAGTATATCCACTTTTGTGATAAGTCACTTGTCCTGTTTCATCAATACTTGCAACTTCAGGATTAGAACTTATCCAAGTAACAGGCACTAAGTGAAAGTTTGTATAATTATGATAATTCACCCATAAACCGGTACCTTTAAAACTCACGTCATCAATTCCTTGATAATTTAAGTATTGTTGTGGAAACACAGATTGGATTTCAATATCAGGATATTCTACATCTAATACGATACTTTCATTTAAGATAAGAGAAGCCATCCATTGCAAATCAGTTTCATCGATCTTATCATCGCCATTGATGTCAGCCATTTTCAAATCATCTTCTGTTGTACTACCAATTTTTTGCTTTAAAAGTAAATAATCCTTTTGATTAATGAACGTGTCGTTATTTAAATCTCCTGGATAAACTACCGCATTCGTACTTAAAGTAATTGGTGTATTCACATAAATAAGAAGTTCAGCATCTCCTAAAGAAGTAGTTCCTTTTACTGTTGTAAATCCTCCACCCTTTAGGGTTAATGACTCACCATTTGACGTTGCAACAAGAGGATTGCTACTTGAGATATTAGATAAATATTCCGTGTTGCCTAAATTCGTACTTAAAGATATTTTCTGAGTGAGTAATCCCTCTAAATACAACATACTTTGTGGATCATTTAACAAATACTCTTCTACGACATGCACTTCCACTTGTCTTACTTCTCCATTAGATAGTCTTGCTTTAATAGCAGTATTCCCTAAGCCACGAGCCGTAATAAGGCCATTAGAATCCACTATAGCAACAGAAGAATCTGTATAACTCCAAGTAAGAGTTTGATTACTCGCAACTTCTTCTGGTAATATGAGTGATTTTAATTGAAAGGTTTCCCCAACTGCTAAATATACCTCTGTCTTATTTAAATAAAAGTCTGAAACCTTTACTTGATTCACTGTTACAACAAGACTTTTAGATAAACCATTATCTCCACTTAAAGTAATAGTCGTACTTCCTACATTATGAAACGTCACTACTCCGGTATTATCTACACTTGCAATACTCGGATTTGCACTTTTCCACGTATACGTACTATTTTCATAGATACTTGGACTCACTGAATAACTAAGAGTAACTGGTTCACTTCCATAGTTCACATTCAAAGAAGAATAATTCAAAGTAATTGTCCCGTTCATAGTATCTAAATCTATATAGTCAATTCTATTCGTTCGAGCATAAACCCCAGTCTTAGAAGAACCATGTAAATAAATCGTTGCTGAAGTATCAGTAAAGCCCATCGCTTCTATTTCTTTCCCATAAATGACAATATCTTGTAAATTAGAAGCTCCTTTAAATGCATCACTATAAATATATTCTATAGACTCCGGCAAAGAAACACTTTTTAAACTAGCGCAATTTCGAAAAGCCTCTTCTCCTATAACCGCAACGTTATCTCCAAAAGTCACTTTCGTTAACTTGGTATTATCCATAAACATTCTTTTTGGTAACATGCGCAAGTTATCAGAGATCACTACTTCTGAAATACCGAGTTCCCCAAAAGCAAGATAATCAACAAATGTGACACTATCAGGAATGATGAGAGTATCGCTTACTCCACTAAGCCCATGAAAAGCAGCTTGACCAATCGACTTTAACTTGTTATTTAAAGTAATACTTTTTATTTTGTCATTATAAGCAAAAGCAAATTTTCCAACATACAACACAGACTCTGGAAGTACTAAATCGCCAGTAAAACTAGTATTGTTTAGGTAATATGCATTTGCTGCAATGCCGATCACAGGTTTATTGTTAATGGAATCTGGAATAAAGATATCCCCACTCGGTTCCATATTATTAAGACCTACTGCTTTTAATATCGTAATCCCATAATCTCCCTCTAAATAAAGTAAATCATAAGCATATTTGGAATGATCTAGTGTATATTTTTTTACTTCTGGCCATGTATTTAAGTCTTTATATTTTACAAGTTCTACTTCTTTGGTATTAGGATTTTCAGTCGTATAATACAAGTCTCCATCTCGGACAAAGACAGCATAAACTTCTCTACTACTCGTTTTAGTAACTAACCGTTTTTGATTTGTTCCATCTGTATTGATACTACATAACTCATAATTTTCGCTTACATAATAAAGTGTATCATTTTCTTTGACAAGACCGCTGCCGTTATTTCTAGGTTTTAGAACTTTCAGCATTCTTGTCGTGGTATTGTTTTGCCTGTCTTCCTTCATTAGATAAGCAACCCATTGATAATCGTAATTAACCTTTTCATAAAAACTTCTTAAATAATAACTAGCATTTTCATCATAGTAAGGATAAGAATGATAACTGGACTCAATTTCTATACCTTCTGGTAGGTTTTCTATATATCCATGACTATCATAGGTGTTACTATCAAAAACATACGTTAAATTTTTCAAATAAGATTTTGTTTTAAAAGCAATGCCAGAATTTTGTGTAAACATCATTGCATAATCTTGCGTGACAACTCCTCTTTTTCCTACATCAAAATAAGACCATGCTCCATCAACATTGCACAAATTATATCCGTGATCTCTAGTTAAATCTATAATTTCCGTACAATAGGCACCACCTAAACCAGATAGATAATACAAAGTATTCATATATCCGCCACAGACAGCCGAGTGATCGACTAACACCCCATAATAGGTTTGATGATCGCCATTAAATCCATATAAATTGCCATCTTGAGAATAAGCAAACGCTTTTTCGATCACTTCTTGCTCACTTAAGCCATAAGCGATAGATTCCTGAAAATACAGGGTATGCTGTTCCACTAAAAGATCTCGTTCATCAATCTCTTGGCTAGTTAAACTGCCCATTTCAATATCAGACTTTAATTCGTCATTAATAGCAAAAGACCATAAATGATTGAGACTATCGTCATAATAAAACATCGCCGTTGTATATTCTTCACTAAGATTCGTACTATATGCTCCCATCGCATAGAAAAAAGGACTCACAGTAAAATAAGTAGAATTTTTATAATCCGTATCCGTTCTTTGATATAAAAATCTTTTGCCTTCACTATTCATTAAGGTACTTCGAAGACTCATTCCGTTTTCTTGATAGGTATAGGCAAGATCAAAGCCCTCTTCATAAAACTCTAAATAATTATTTTTTCCTAAAACATTTCGTACTGCGTTATACATGAGAACCCCGTGCTCTACATCACTCTTTTTATAAGTATACAGATCTTTTTCGTAATTTGTTTTATAAAGCGATAAAAGGGAAGAAGAAGAATAACCACTTAATCGCTTGTTATAGAAAGCTCCTCCTTTAATGGTGCCACTATCATTATAAAATAAACCTTTTAATAAAGATAAATCTTTATAATTATAATCATCTCCATAACTATAGGTATCCGTAGTATATCCTTCCATAACAGCGACAAAAGAAGCAATTCTTCCATCACTTAATGTTTCTACATAAAAGTAATTATTGTAATTATCATCTGTATAAAAGGAATAAGCAGAGCCCCCAAATGGACTTGGAGTAATTAATTTTGCCTCTTTATACACCGCTAGCACATCATCAATTGTCGAATCATGATACAAAGTTAATTCATATTCACCACTTCCTTGATGTAAAAAGGGTGTTGCTGCTTGAACTTGAATACTTAGGAAAAACACAAATAAGAAAAAACAAATTTTTTTTATCATAAATACTCCCCTTTAATAAGTGTTTAAAAATCTTCGTAATATCAAAATGGCATCAATCATTTCTAGTTTTCCATTTTCGTTCATATCATAGACGTATAATAAATCCTCTGTTTTGGCATAAGTACCAATAAAATAACGTAAGCCTAGAATAAAATCGATAATTTGTATTTCACCATCGAAGTTCATATCACCTTTTATGTAAGGAACGTCCCCAGTAACTGTCACCTCTATACTTTTACTTATATTATTTTTTGTAGTTACTGTAATCGTCGTTTTACCTGGATATTTTGCCGTAATAAGGCCAGTGTCACTGACAGTGGCTACAGATGGATTACTACTTATATACGTTAGTGTTTTATCCATCGTTGTATCACTTGGTGTAATGGTAGTTTGTAATTGATAAGTATCTGTGTATTCTAATTCTACATGAGTCGTATTTACCTCGATACTTTCAATGGCATTGTAAATATTTAATTTATTGATACTTAACGTTTTACCACTAGTAGTTGTCCAATAAAGAAATCCGTTTTTTTCTACGTAATGTTCTTCATTATTCAATGATACATTTTCAATTGCAGTGGCTTCTTTTACCACATTTGCATCCTGATCAATTACCATATAGTAAGTTGTTGTTTTACCGCTCGGATAAATTCCCTCATCAGAATTATTGGAAGTCTGTTCTTGTTCCCAAACAATAATGATATTTCCATCACTTAATTTGCTCGCACGAATTAGTATAATCGTTTCATCTTCTAAACTAGTAAGCCATTTCATACCATAGTCTACTTCATCACCGGTTAAATAAAGCCTTCCTACACCATTGTATTCACTTTTCTCACCTGTGACAATTCTAGGTTCAGTATCAAGCATTTGCATGTCTTCTGCATTTTCTAATGTATAAAAATCCTTTGTATACTTCTGTACAAAAATATCCCATGGATGATTCATCGCACTACCATATGATGCACTTAAAACTTTGTCCATAGCGCCAATATAAAGATATCCGTCATCTACTTCGATTAAACTTCCTAAGGCTTGATTTGTCATATTGTATCCATGGGATGAGGCACCACCTTCGGTAAAATGAACGACTCTTTTGGTCGCGATATTTAGATAATCAAAATCATCGTCATCACTTGTATAATGATCTAAGTAAATTTTAGATAACATTAATCCCCTTGTGGCACCAGCATCGCCTACTTCCATAAGCAAATATCCACCATCACTCGTTTTGATAATTCTTTGCCCTAGAGAATGCGAAATGCTGTGACTGGCAGTTGTAAAATACATGTGACGGTAATCTGTATTTAGGGAGGCATCTTGAATCCGACTCATATGTTCTAATGTTTCGGTATTAATGTACATAATTAAACTGCTTTGATGGCCATTATACATGTTTCCACCAAAAAACAAAGTTAAAACTCCATTTTGAATCGTCATACTAGAGCTTGCTGTATAATATAAAATATCCATTCCATATCCAGTTGCTCCGACCATTCCATTCGCATTTAAATATTGGCCTTGATACTCCTTTAATAATACCAAATCACCATTCGTATCGTATTTACCAACCGCCAAAACGTTACTGGTATATCTTTCCGTGCTTGTCGTTCCATAAGATGGTTTTTGATATAACACATACAAATATCCATCTTCATAAATCGCCCCACCTGTACCATAGAAAAATATTTCTTGACCTGCGTTTAACCCACTATTGTCATATAAAGTAGCCCAACTTCTGGTTTTAATCATATTTAGATTACTATCAAACGTTGACCAATAAATGGTGTTCTCACTCCGATAAACAGAATTAAAGTTGCCATTTTCATCAAAGAAATCATAAACCATAGAAGGACCCTCTGTATTATATGTAAAACTATTTAATGGAGGGTCACTAGATTTTAACGTTTCCTCTATAGTAAAAGTCTTGGCATTGCCACACATAATAAAACTCAAAAATAAAGTACAGAAAAATAATATTTTTTTCATGAGTCACTCTCACTTTCTACTAAAACTCCATGCATAATAATACGATCTTTATTTGTATAATAACATGTCGATAACGTTATAATTTGATGACTTGTACTCGTCGCTTCAAAAGAAATATGACTTCGTATTTTACTCATCTCTATAAAGGAAGAAGATACATTTTTTTGAATACTCGTTCCATCACTAGGAGATGCAAGATAAATAGAATACACCTGATAAACATACTTAGTTTCTGGCGTATAATAAGTTATTTGAATTTGATTGCCGTACTCTCCATTATAAATATCTAAAAGTGGGCCAAACATAGTCTCATCTAATGTATTATGTCCAAAAAGCACTGTATTGGTATCACTCATATCCGGATGATTATCAGCATTCATAAAAATCCAACCACGCCTATTGTATGTTTGATCAAAAGATCTTCTTAAATAATACTCATTATCTTCACCTTGAACTACAGGATAAGATATCGGGGTACCATCTACAACAATATATCCAACAGTATCTTCATTTTTGGCCTTTAATATATCAAAATTCACGGTAGGATTATTTAAAGAAATCTCACCAATATTCTCTTGTATTTCTAAAATAATATCTTCAGTATGTCTCTCATCTCTAAAAGATACAAATGCTTGATAGAAAAAATACCCACATAAAATTAAGAAGATACAAATTAAAGAACTCCAAATAAATTTTTTAAGAGGTTTTTTTAGTTTTCTTTTTTTTGCCATAAATCAAAATTCCTCCAATAATAATGAAAAGAAAGACAAAAGCAAGAACAACAAGATAATAAGGAAAACTTTTTTCTTCTTCATTTTCTACTTTAGGACTTACTACAGTAATTGTCTCAATAACATTTCCCTCACTATCCACTCCCTCTACTATCACCTCACCATCCTGGTGAAAAACTACATTTCCATGCTCATCCACCGTAGCAATCGCCTCATCTTGGCTAGAATAGGAAATACCATCTTTGGTTAAGTGTATTTCATTCGTTTTAGAAACGATAGAAGAACTCACTTCATAGTCCAAGGTCGTATATTCATCAAAACCATAGTCTGTAACCTCTATCGCAAGTTCTGTCTGATCTTGAAAGCCTTCCTTCGCCTGAAAATTTAAGGAAGCAATCGTATCACCACTCACTTCTAACAATTCGTCACTAAGATTAAACGCATAAATGGTAATCACGCCATCTACTTGTTCTAAGCCATGATACAAGCCATTTTTTAAAGAATTTAACTCTCCACCCATAAACTCTAGTTTTGTTTGGTCATAAGAAATTTTAATTCCTAAGACTTTAAATTCTTCATAATTTGTTATTTTTAACGGAACTTGAAACTCTGTTTGTTCTTGTAATACGACATAAGGAATCGAAAAGTTTGCTTTAGCATTTACAAGATATGGACAAAGAAAAAGGAGAAAGAATAAAATCCACTTTTTCATATCGTATTTAAAAATGTCCGTAATATCAAGATGGCATCGACCATTTCCATTTTGCCATTGCCATTCATATCATAAACTTCTAACAAATCTTCTCCTTGTCCATAAGTTCCAATAAAATACCGTAACCCAAAAATGAAATCAATAATCTCTATTTTTCCATTATGATTCATATCACCTTTTAAAACATTGGAAACAGTCACTGTCGCCCTAACAGTTTGACTACCATATTTTCCTGTAATTATCGTTGTTCCAAGTTGTTTTCCAGTAATCACACCATTTTCATCAATAGTTGCAATTGAACTATCTAAACTTTTCCAAGTAATTAACGAAGGCATAATATAAGTATCTGGATTTGTCTTTAAAGAAGCTGTGGCAGTACCATTTAAACTTACAGTATAAGCATCTTTCTCCATCGCTACAGTATATTCTCCTGAAGCATAAATTGTATAATTTTTGGTAATCACTCCATCATAAATTCCTTTACCCCGAATTGTCATGGTCACAAGGCCTGGACCACGATAGTTATTGATAGAAGTTGTGTAATCTGTATCTTTTACTAACTCTTTTCCTTCATAAGTCACAGTCACACTAGGAACTAAAGATTGCCCAATATAAATATAATCCGGAATATCACTAACGATAGCTTTTGTAAAATCTAAAGGATTGATAGTAAACGTTAAGTCATTTAAATAAACTGTTTCATACCCAGACTTAACAATTCGAGCACCAAAAGTATAAGTTCCTGGCATCGTATATTCTCTTAATTCCGTCGTTAACCCAGAAGAAGAAGAATTTCCATAATAAACAGTTGCCCCTTCTTCCGCAACAATGAGAGGAGACTGTACAGATCCTGTATAATCTACAACAGAATTCGTATAACTCCAATCAATCTGTGGTTCCGTAATCTCATAATATTGCTCGGTATATCCCACATAATTGCCGATTCCAGTGATATAAGCAACTCCTGTTTGATATGCACTAGTACCCTTTCTTAAAGTCACTTTAAAGTCCTTATCTTGAACTAATGTATAATCGCCATCTTTAATCACTATTTCTGGCATATTCGGCTCATCAGCATTAAACTCAGCCGAACCAATCGTAAATTCTAAATCATTAATTAGCTTAAATTCCGTTTGATCTTCCGTAATCACGCCATATGGGCAATCATTTTCAATCGCATACTGAATAGCGGTAGAACCTTCTACTCCATAAATAGCCTGACTTACCCCACACAAATTGGTTCCTAACTCTGCATCTTTATTTTTAATCACAAGATAATGCAGATCCGTAGTAGAATCATAGATTCCAGAACTACGACTAAATGCACTATCACCAATATAAGAAACACTCTCTGGAACAACAAATCCATCAGCAACATTCCCATAAAAAGCTCTTGCTTCTATTTTTTCTACTGTATTTGGAAACACAACTTCTTTTAAATGTTCGTTATAAGAGAAAGCAGCTTCTGCAATAGTAACTACTCCATCCTTAATGGTATATTCACTCGCATCTTTGCCAGATGGATAACTATAAATAACTGTTTGATCTTTATTATAAAGAACTCCATCTTCACTCGAATAATTTGGATTATCACTTTCTACAATCACATTTTTCAAAGATGGTACATGTTGAAATGCTCCAGTTTCAATGGTAGTAATTTCTTTTGGAACCGTCACATTTTCGACAACAGTATGCTCGTTAGATCCATAATAGAAAGCATAAGTTCCAAGAGTTGGAATCACTACACCAAAATCCGATGGAATTCTAACGTCTTTTTCATATCCATCATACTGAGTAATATACAAATCCCAGGAATCAGTATAACTAGTAGAAAAACCACCAAGTAACTTAGAAATCGTCGTGGAACGTGGGGCAGGCTCGTTATACCCAGCTTCTATCATATACATCTCACCATCTAACAATGCCGCTACATTATGATGATTACTGCCAGCTCCAGCATCACGCACAGCATTTCTTAAATGGGCTTTAATTCCTACTTTGTCGCAAAAATATAAGATAGCCTCACTTGAAGCAATACAATCGCCACCCCCACCGACAAATAACCCTGTATAATCATAATGTTCTACAGAATACTCAGTAGTAGCCATTAATTTTAAAAATTCTTGCATCTTTTCATATTCGCTCATATCATCGCTAATATGTTCAGTAATATAATCATCCATAATTTTTTCGGCCGCGATAGTTTCATAAGCAGAAGTCCGAACGAGTACCTGATAAACAGTATTTCCATTCGTTACTTCAACAATATTTTCTCCTTCGTCATAGGTGATTATTTCTTCTGCACCACTGATTGGAGCAGTAGTACAGTAAGTACTAGTACAATACATAGTAGTTCCTTTTACACTCACTACGCCATCATCGCTTACAGTAATGGTATTACCAGAAACTAACTCGTATGTCGTATTACTACCGGCTCCAACGGTGATTTTCTTAGAAGTAGGATAATCATCAGGCAACGTTAATGCTTCTTGATAATCTTCACTCAAAAAATATAAATCAATGATCTCTGCATATTCATCGGCTGAAATAGCATTTACAAAAACTAAAGTACCAAGAAAAATGGCAAACATCATACTAAAAAATACTTTTTTCCAATGTTTTTTCATAAATCCTCCATTTCTTTTTTAGTAAAAAGAACCCCCTATAGAAAGGAGTTCCTTAACCAATTAATTTAATTTAACTCTTTTATAAAGAGCGAAGCACACACCTAAGAATGATATCAATGCTGCTATGACATAAGAACTCACACTGGCTACTCCTGTTTCGGGAGATACAATTTCCTCGATTGTTACATCCATCGTTGTAACAACACCATTTGATGCCGTAACTGTAATACTAGCACTACCCGCTCCAACAGCTGTCACCAGACCATTTTCATCAACCATTAATACAGAAGAATCACTTGAAGCAAAAGTAAATGTTACATCATCTGTTGTATCACTTGGATTCTTAGTAATTTCTAATTGAAATTGATCTCCAACATTCATAGAACTAATTGGTTTGTTAATAGAAATGCTCTCTAAAGGTACTTCTTTTACTACCACTTTATAACTAGCAGTTACATTTTTAATTGTAGCAGTAATTACTGTCTCTCCTTTTTTAAGAGCTGTAACAACCCCATCTTCATTTACAGTTGCCACTTCTTCGTTACTAGAAGTCCATGTTAAATCATCAAGTTCTGTAGCATCAGTAGGATTAATTATTAATTCTTGGCTACCAGTTTTACCAATATTAATCGTTATCTCATCAGCATCAAAGAATAAATCTTGCACTTCGATGGTTTTTACCGTTACCATAACTTCAATACTCATACCATTTTTCAAAGTTCCAGTAATCACGGTACTGCCACCCATCACTCCTGTTACTACCCCTTGTTCATTCACTGTCGCAATTTTTTCATTTTGACTTTTCCATGTAATGGTTGTGTCTTCTGTTGTATCAAGAGGAGTAATCGTTGTTTTTAAATAAGTAGTCTGTCCTCGAATGACAGAAACGTTTTCTTCTACTGCTTCAAAGTTAGTAATAGGTACACTTACATGAACTTGTAATGTTGCAGTCACATCTTTTATTGAAGCTATAATCGTCGCGTCTCCTGACCCAATCGCAACTACATGACCATTTTGATCTACCGTTGCTACACTTGTATCACTACTTTTCCATGTAATTGCAGTTTGATCCGTCGTATCACTTGGATTTCTCGTTGCAACAATATCAAATGTCTCTCCACGATTTAATGAAAGATTTGTAGCATTTAAGGAAATTGATTCTACAGGTACTAAAACTTCAACCGTAATTTCATCCTTGATTTCTCCAATACTTGCAGTAATTACAGAAGTTCCAGGCCCTACAGCCCTTAATACTCCATTTTGAATCGTCACAGCATCTGGATTACTACTATTCCATACAATCTTATTTGTATCAGTCGTATCACTTGGATTTTTTGTTGCTTCTATCTTTTTTTCTTCTCCACGATTCAAAACTAAACTTTCTGACTGAATCGTAATACTTGTAAGTGGTACTACTACAGACACACTAATTTCTACACTTTTACCATTTTCTAGAGTTCCAGTAATAATAGCATTTCCACCTTTAAGCGCAACTATCTTTCCAGATTCATCGATGGTTACTACACTCGTATCACTACTTTTCCATGTAACATTCCGATCCTCTTCGGCATCTTCCGGATAAACTAAAACACTTACTGTCGTTTCTTCTCCTTTATTCATTGCAATACTGTCTTGACTAGGATAAACAGTATCAATTGGAATTAAAACATGTACAGAAATATCTTTCGTAATAGTACCAACCTTCACATGAACTGTTGTACTTCCTGAATTTACAGCTTTAATAACTCCATTTTCTACCGTAACGATATCAGAATTATCACTACTCCAAGTTACAGTTGTATCATCCGTAGTATCACTAGGAGCAATCGTTACATCAACTTTCTTCTCTTGACCCGGAAGCATTTCTAAAGAACTATCACTTACAATAATATCTTCTAATGGCACAATAACATCCACTTTTGCTGTTACTTTCATACCATTTTCTAGTGTTCCTGTAATAGTGACACCTTTACCACCTTTTAATCCGGTAATTTCTCCGAATGTTGAAACTGAAACAATAGACGGATCACTTGATTCCCATGTTACAGTTTTATTTTCTGTAGTATTTGTAGGAGTATAAATCACATTTAGAGTTTTCGTCTCGCCTCTCGTTAGCTCGAACTCACTACTCTCTAAAGAAACGTTTTGTAAAGATATTACAACTTCCACTTCATATGTATTTAATACTCCATTACTTGCCGTAGCCGTAATAGTAGTTTTTCCAGGAGCAACTCCTGTAACTGTTCCATGTTCATCTACGGTAGCACAATCCGGATTACTGCTGGTATATGTAATCGTTTTATC
Organism: uncultured Bacilli bacterium; assembly: GCA_944350285.1. Taxonomy (GTDB): domain Bacteria; phylum Bacillota_I; class Bacilli_A; order RF39; family UBA660; genus Ventrenecus. Next base: position 48,434 of record CALVOL010000001.1, read on the forward strand.
ATCTGTAGTATCACTTGGACTTACAGTTGCAACATTGGTAATCTCACTACCAACATCAACTTTTTGAGTTCCTGTTTTTTCAAAATTTACTGCCGTGATTGGTGTAGTAACATTTACATCTAATGTAAACTCACTTCCATAAGCAGAAACAGTAACAGTTGTAGATCCATTTCCTACAGCCGTTAAATTTCCACTATCATCGACTGTGACTATACCCGTATCATTTGATACAAAAGAATAATTTGCATCTACGGTTGTATCGCTTGGACTATAGCTTACTGCTATCGTTTCACTACTTCCTTTTATCATGTTATATGTTTTCTTCGCTATATCAACACTATCCAAAGGAACATTTACAAAGTATGTTCCACTTTCTGTTGAAATAAGTAAAACTTCTTGTTCCGTGCCATGAATCTTGACATAGCTTTCAGCTGGCGCTGTTAAACTAATAACATGAGATCCAGCTTTAGCATCTTCTTTGACTTTAAAAGTAATATCAATTAAAGCCCCATCATTCATAGAAATGTAAGCATCAGATCCACTGACTACATACAAATTCAAAAGACCTTCTACATCATTTCGTAAACCAGTCATCGGCCCACTGTCTAAATGAAATGAATAATCATTTTCAAATTCTAGAACACTTGTGTCATATTCAATATTCAAAATAAGTGAACTGAACTCTTCAACACTTTGCCCAGAAATTGTAAATGTCACTTCTTCACCACGGACTAAATCATCATGACTACTAATCGTAAATTTAGTTTCCTCACTAGCCTGAGTACCTAGTATTGCTGTGGCAAACCCAACTACAATTAGTAATATGACTAAAATTCCCTTTTTAGGCTTTTTCACCATACACACTTTCCTTTCTAAACTCTATTTTATGCAAAATTAGTTATCTTGCTTTTTCATAAAGTATTTTACTTTATGAAATAAACACAAACTTCCCTTTTTTGCTACTATAATCATAACACACTTTCCTGGA
>CALVOL010000002.1 GCA_944350285.1 uncultured Bacilli bacterium
GAAAGTTTATAATAACAAAGTCTTATTTTTAAGTCTTTTTTCATTAACTTTCTACATAACTAAAGTTTCTACATAAATATAAAAAAAAAAGAATAACCTAAGTTATCCCTATAAAATTAACTAACCGCTTGATCTAATGTAACCGTTAAATTTACTTCATCTCCGTTACGATAAATTGTAAGTTCCATCGTATCTCCAACATCATGTGTGTATAATAAATATCTTAAATAAGCTAAATTATCAACGTCTTCTCCATCAGCTGAAATAATAATATCACCTGCTCGAATACCAGCATCTGCAGCTGGACTACCACTTGTAACTTCTTCTACATATACTCCTGCCTCTATATCAATATTACGTAATTCCTGATAATGATAATACATAGCATCCGAGAGATTTCTCATACTGATACCTAATTGAGGTCTCTCTATAGTTTCATCATGTTCCAACTTTTCTGCATAATCTAATGCTGTTTCAATTGGAATTGCAAATCCCATACCTTCAATACTTGCAGAACTAGTTGAACCAGAAGATAATTTTAAAGATGTAATTCCAATAACTTCACCATTTGCATTTGCAAGAGGTCCACCAGAGTTTCCTGAATTAATCGCGGCATCAGTTTGCAAGACACTCATCATCATGTCAGAAGTTCCATTATTACTAGATGAAACACTAACTAAACGGTTTTTACCAGATACAATACCACGCGTAACTGTACCAGAATAAGTACTAGAATCAATTGGTGCTCCCACTGTAAATACAGTATCTCCTACTCTAGCTTCTTCACTACTACCAATTTGAGCAACCGTAGTAACATAAGAAGAATCTACTGATAACACCGCAATATCAGAATAACTATCACTACCCTCGACTTTTGTAACTACATTAGAACCGTCGGTAAATTCCACATAAATTTCATCACCGTCTTCAATAACATGGTTATTAGTTAAAATGTAAGCAGTATCACCATCTTCCTTATATACAAAACCAGTACCTGTTGCATAAAGTTGACCATCCGTATAAGTTTTTACAACGACCACTGCATCATAAAGCTTATCAACGGCATCCGCTATTCCAGTATCAGTAACAGTAACATTACGCACCTCAGTTTGTTCTGTAATTGTTTTAACAAATGGCTCTGGAAAAAAGTAAATCAATAAATAAAGTCCAATCGCACCAACAAAAAACATTATAATTCCTACAATAATAATTTTTTTATTGCTTGTCTTTGGAACAAGCTCTTGTTCATTTTTTTTCATCATAACCTCACTATCTCTCCATAATTCATCGGAAATCCCATTCGATCAAATACTTTTTCAACAGATATAGTCTTCAAACGATCCGCTAAAATCTGAATTTCATACTCAATCTCGCTCATTAACAAGAAAAAGTCCTCTTTTCTAAGCATTTGTTTCAAAATGATAATGACAGCAAACAAATCGTTCTTACCATAAATATATTCATCATTTACTTTTGGTATTTGTAACTGTTCATGAAATTTTGTATCATCAATATTTCGTTGAGCCTTATGATCATACAAAATATCCTCATGAGCACATAGATTTCGAAAATTAGCTAAAATTGGCAAATAAACTATCAAATTTTCTCGCGTAACATTAAAGTCTCTAGCAATATTTTCCTGATCTTCGACCTTTAATATTTGATATAGTTCACTAACAATACCAAAAGATAATACTTTTACTGCAATCCATAATGGAACATATCCATATTTTTTTGTATAATGAAGAGTCGCTTGATGTTGTTCTCCATTCACTCGAATTTGTCGTTTCATTTTTCGTAGTAAATCATCAATCTGCTTTTTTCTCTTCCGATCATTCACAAAGTTCTTAGGATCTAAATACTCATCTTCACGAATTCCGTATTTCCCAGACAAATTATATGCAGTAATACTCTTAATATTATTTTCAATGATGAGTAAATTTTTAAAAAGAATGTTACGTACGCGTCGATCAAATTGAAACATGGAATATAGCTCTTCAAAAGTAGTCCCCGGTAAAAACATTTTGTTTGTTACACTTTCCATAAAAAGAAGTCTATACCCACTAATAAAAAAGTAATTTTCACGAAGCAGAATACTTTTTGCTTCATCTTCATTATTAATGATTAAACCTTTACTTTGTAATATTCGTATCTGTTCATCAAGTGTTTTAAAAACTTTTAGCATTTATGACACCCCAAATTCTAGACTCATTATATCACAAAGTACAAGAATATCATAGTTAGAAATGTTGTCAAAATAGTTATAATTTTGTGAAAAATGAGTGAAAATAAAGTATAATAAGAGATGGAGGTTATTCTATGCCATCAATCGTGACTCATCACTTCTTTGCAAAGGATATTTTAAATAGATTAAATAACAAAACAAGACAAACATTAGAAAATTCCAAATCTATTTTTCTCATCTTTGCTCAAAGCTTTGACAACTTATTTTATTATAAACTATTAACTCCTTGGCTCGGAAAAAAAGAAAGAACATTAGGTTATGAAGCCCAGAAAATGAAAGTAAACTTATATTTTGAAAACATCTTAAATGAAGTAAAAAAGAACCCTACCTCAGACACTCTTGCCTATATTTATGGTTCTTATTGCCATTATGTATTAGATATGACCTGCCATCCCTTCGTAATCTATCAAGCAGGAGATGAAGAAAAAAGCAAAAAATACAACGGCTTACACGAAAAAATAGAAGTAAATATTGATGCTCAAATATATCTGAAAAAAACAGGTAAAAACTTAAAAAATGTTCAAATAGCCAATATGCTGTTACCAAAAGAAAAATTTTCAAACGAATTAAAAGAAACCCTAACACATACTTTCAAAAACACATTTCAAATAGAGAACATGGGATCTATTTATGAAAAAAGTGTAGCTATGGGAAACTTTATACTAAGACATGCTGTCACAGATCGTACAGGAATCAAAAAGACATTATATAAACTCCGTGATTTCATTTGTAATCACAAAAAATATCAATACCTAAGTTTCCATGTCACAAAATTAATACCAGAATATTTAAACGAAACAAAACAAACTTGGGTATACCCAGTAGACAACACATTAGTTCATAACGAATCTTTTCAAGAATTATATGAACAAGCATTAACAAAAACGATAGAATTAATTACTTTAACCGAAAAATATCTAAAAAAACAAATTACAAAAAAAGAGCTACTTGCCCACATCGGCAATAACTCTTATGTCACAGGAATGGATTGTAATAAAATTCAAACAATGAAATACTTTAAATTTTAAACCTAATCTTTAAATATGTTAAGCAATCTTTCTTTAGCCTCTTTCGCCAACTGAATTTGTTGATCTAAAAATTCACTTTCATTCATAACGTCCGTGATGTAATTTGTATATTCCTTTTTTTCTCCATCAATAAATTCTATAAGTGCTAATAAACCTCTTATCTCCAAATTAAGTTGATTTCTTTTTTCTTCAACCAAATCATTTTGCATTATAATCCTCTGCTTACCTCCTTCATCTCTTCTTTTACAGCATCATCTACTAATAACTCACTAATACGAATTCCATAAATTTGTTCTACAAATTGAATAAAACTTAAATGTTCACTTTTATCTTTTAGCCTAATACGATATTTTATATATTCACGATAATAATTATTAGCTTGTTCACCATCTCTTGCTTTCAATGTCTTAAAATCTTTCACCCAAGGGTAAGCTGAATCTCCATAACCAATTCTTGCATCATTTACTTGAGTTCTATTTAAACTATTAACATCACTTCCTATAACTCCACGTTCTTTCAAATCTTGCAAATATCTTTCTTCTGGTGTCATATTAGCCAACTTTGCTAATTCCTCCATCTTTTTTTTGATCATAGAGTCTTTATCAATAGGTTTAGAATAAACATCACCATTTCGAAATTCATTAACTTCATCAAATGCTCCACTAGATTCTAATTCCCTAATTGCAGCTTCTCTTAAGCCAGACATTGCTTGACTATATAGTTCATCTTGCAGATCTTTTCTTTCTTTTATCCCTTTAGCAGTTGCTTTTTGAGTATACTTTTCATTTCGATAACGATCTGTTCCCTCTGTTTTAGCATCAAACAACTGACTATCCGTCAATCCAGAACTTCGAGAAATTTCTGACATTTTATCTTGAATCTCTTTAATTGTCTGATAATCTTCTGGATGCTCCGCCATCACCTTTGCCAAGTCATAAGCTAAACCTTGATATATACTCATATTTATATTAGAAGAACGGTCTTGCTCTTCCTTTTTTCTTTGTTGTTCAATTTGGCGCTTTATGTCAGTAAAATCAAATTTTTCTAAATATTTATTAGCTTTCTCTAATTCCTTTTTATAACTAGTTTCTAACTGATTTATATATCTTGTTAACCCTTCAACATTGACTTCTGTAATACCAACAAGCATATTTTTTAAAGCAGAAAGTTGACTTAAAACAGTTTCACATTTATCTTTAGAAAGAAGCATATTTTTAATTTCAGAATAATTTTTAACAATAGCTGTAACACTTGGAGTAGCCTCATAATTACCGCTTTGAATTAACTTATCAATATCTTGAGATAATGCTTTATCACCATAAGCCAAATCAACTGAAGATTGTTGAGCATGTAAAGAAACATAATTTGGAGTCAATTCTTTTAAAGTTTCTTGTTGCAATACTTCAAGTGCACGTTTATAAGATACACTATCAATATATCGAATCTTATTTTCTGGATCACGATAAACTAAAAACGAACGACCAGTAAAACCTAATTTTTCTAAAATCTTTAAAGTATTATCACCAGCTTTAACAATTGCATCCTTCCGATCACGATTTACATCTTTCAAACAATCATTTACGCTTTCTTTTAACTTAGTAAACTCATCTTGAGTAAGATTAGAGCCTAAATTTTCAAACTGCTCTATTACTTCAGCAGGAAAAGAATATTTATCGCTTTCTTGAAAATGGAAATGAAATAAAGATTGTTTTAATTCATTCAACAGTGTTATTTTTTGTTGATATTCTTTAATAGAACTCTTATTAGAAAGGCGATCAAAAAAGCCCATTTTCTTGTTTTTATCATCTAATTTTCCTCGATATTTATCAGCATATTTACTATTTTTTTCAATTTCATCATCAATTGCCCTTTGCATAGATGCATAAATGTTAACCATATCCAACTCTTTTTCTAACATAGCAAAACAACTCCATTTCTACCTATATCATAACAAAATCAATCATAAATAACAAAAAAAGTGGAAATAACTTGACATGAATTGACACAACACATTATTTTACAAAACTATCTACCACATATTTAGCAAATTCTTGTATGTAGTTATCATCTAATAATTTACTACGCTCATTAGCATTAGACAAAAAACCACATTCAATCAAAACTCCTGGAACTTTTAATTTCGAATACATATAAATTGTATTCGATATTTTTTTAACTTCTCTTGTTCCATTTAATTTAGAATTCAAATATTCTTGTAAATGAAGAGCAAGCTCTTGATTTTCATCTAAAACACCAGAGTAAAACACTTGAGGTCCAGAATAACTAGAAGAAGACAAATAATTCAAATGTATCGATAAATAATAAGTAGCATTACTATGATTAATAATTTTAATGCGATGATCAAAGTCGCTTTTTTTACGATAAGTAGCATTAGGAGTACCCAAATCATAATCACCAGAACGTGTCAAAATAACTTTAGCTCCTAACTGTTCTAACTCGTTTTTTAAAGCAAGAGTGATTTTTAAATTAATATCTTTTTCATAGATGTCTCCGACAACAGTCCCCGGATCGACTCCTCCATGACCAGCATCTAACACAAACACTTGCCCCGATAAAGGAGAATCTGCTGAGACAGATATATTAGCAAACATTGATACAAGAATAGCAAACACAAAAAAACAAATAAAATTCTTTTTCATATTACACTATATTCAAAAAGAAAAAGAAAAAACCTCATAAACATAAAGTTTATGAGGATAAAGAAAACATTTTTGTTAACGTTTACTAAATTGTGGAGCTCGACGAGCTTTTTTAAGACCGTATTTTTTACGTTCTTTCACTCTTGGGTCTCTTGTAATCATTCCTGCTGGTTTTAAAATTTTACGATAAGCAGTATCAGCTGTTTGATCTGTATTAGCATCAAATAACAATAATGCTCTTGTAATTCCTAAACGAATAGCGCCAGCTTGGCCAGCATATCCGCCACCCTTAACATTGACAGTAATGTCGAAACGATTCTCATTATTTGTTAAAGTAAGTGGTTGTTTTAAATCTAAAACTAAAATTTTATCAGGCATGTATTCATTTACATCAACACCATTAATAGTAATGTTTCCAGTACCACTTGTTAATGTAACTTGAGCAACAGCTCTTTTTCTTCTACCTGTAGCTTTCCAACTTTGTTTTGCCATAACGTCCTCCTTACATTACCTTTAATTCTATAGGTTTTTGTGCTTGATGTTTATGGTCAGTTCCACGATACACAAACAACTTTTTACCCATTTGTCTGCCAAGGCGTCCATGAGGAAGCATTCCCTTAACAGCTCTTTCCATCATTTCTTCAGGATAATTTTGAATCATTTCTTTTGCATTACGTTCTCTAAGTCCTCCTGGATAACCAGAGTGATTATAATACATCTTATCATCTAGTTTATTTCCAGTTAACTTCACTTTGTCAGCATTCACAATGATTACATAGTCTCCGCAATCAACACTTGGAGTATAAGTAGGTTTATGTTTACCACGTAAAACACTAGCAGCTTTACTAGCAACACGACCTAATGAAATACCTTCAGCATCAATTACATACCATTTACGTTCAACGTTTTCTTTTTTCTGTAAAAATGTACTCATTTTAAAATCCTTTCATTCTTCTCTCCTGTCCTCCGCTTTCCCAAGGCAAAATCCATTCAAGATAAATAAAATGTACCGATTAAAATTATATGCGAAGAAAACTCTAATGTCAAACAAAAAAAGACACTTTTATACTTTTTTAACAAAAAAAAGAGTCTAATACTCTATTTTTGCAAGATAAAGTCCTTGAGGTGGAGCAATAGAAAATTGCTTTTTAGAAAAACTTGCCAAAGCATCCCGCACTTCTTTTATATCGACCCGACCACTACCAACATCCATAACCGCTCCAACGATAGAACGCACCATATAACGATAAAAACTCTTTGCTTCTAAAGTAAATAAAAGATAATCCCCTTCTTCTTTAATATCAAAAGCAAAAATTTCTGAGTCATAATTATCTCTTTCTCCACTTACAAAATTATGAAAACTATGTGCTCCTAAAAATACCATCAAACACTCTCTCATCTTATCCAAATCAATCTCTTGATAATAAGGATAGGTATAATCTTCTAAAAAAGGATTTTTTTCACCTCGATACACTTTATAAACATACGTTTTTCTCCGTACAGAATGTCTTGCATGAAAATCCGAAGAAACAACCTCTAATTCCCGCACAGCAATATACTTCGAAAGCATTCGATTAAGAACATACTTTAATTTACAAACAGAAATATCCAAATCAAAATCAAAGTGAATACATTGATCAAGTGCATGAACACCTCTATCTGTTCGACCAGCTCCCTTTATCTTCACTTCATGATGAGCCAAGATACTAAGAACATGCTCTATTTCATTTTGGACACCTCGCCCATTTTTTAATCTTTGAAAACCCTCAAAATGACTCCCATCATAACTAATTCTTGCAAAATATCTCATTGCGCACCTCTATAAATAGCCTTTAAAGTTTCATTAAAAGTAACATCATGATCAATCACATGACCCTTACTTTCAAAAAACTTCACTAATTCAACAGTATAAGGCATTTCCACATATTGATAAATCTCATCATCATAAAAGTTCGTTATCAATTTATACTTACCATTTTTAGTAAACAAATAAAATTTAGAAACCGTTTCACAAACAAAATTCATATCATTTTCAATAAAAATAATAGAAATACCTTTCTTATACATTAAATTTCTAAAAAAACGTTTAAAATATTCTTTCTCACTATAAATCAAATCTTCAAAAAAATATTCACAAATAATAACTTTAGAAGAAAGAAGCAACACTTCTGCTAATTGAACTTTCTTAAGTTCAGAACGCGTTAACTGACTTAAATCCACCATCTGCAAACTACTTTTTAACTTCACTAATTGTAATGCTTGTATAATTTTTGTATCACTCGCTTCTACTTTTGACTTTAAATAATCTATCACACTTATTTTATCCGTAAATTTTCTATCTAAAACATACCCAGAAGACGAATTATTTACAACACCTTTAATTTTACTAGGAAAATTTACTAAAACAGAAAAAGCATTATTTAAAACAAACTGACTCATTTTGATGGCCATAACTTATCCTCCAATTCTTCCTTTGTTAAACAAACATCTTCTAAAAGCCCATAATAACTAAGCTGTCTAGACATATTAACATAAAAAGGTAAAGAAAAACCAAGCAACTTCATTAACTTCTCTTCTTTTAATACCAAAAGTGTTTTCCCTTCCATTGCTATATTATTATTTTTAAGAACAATCAAATAACCAAAATAAACAGTATCTTCGATATCATTCGTCACATAAAAAATCAAAATATGCTGTTCTTTCAAAAAACGAAACAATAACATTCTTTCTTTTCTAGACAACAACCCATGTAAGTCCTCACAAAAGAAAAAATCAGGAAAACTTAAAATTTTTAAAACAATAGCATATTTATATGGAAAAGACTTAGTAGTCTCTAAAAACTTTTCTAAAAAAGTTTGAACATTTTTATCCAATTGAGAATAGGAAACTTCTTCCTTCCAATTTTCACAAGTTCTTGTTTCTCCAAAATAAAAAGAAACATTTCCTTCATAATTTTTATTTTTTACAAGTTCTTTTAATAACAAAGATTTCCCAGAACCACTTTCTCCTAACAAACAAGTAGATTCATGTAAATCAACAGAAAAATTGGCAAGAATAGTCTTGTCCTGAATTTTTAAATCAAAATTGTCTATATTCCAATACTTATTCATAATACCACTGCTACTATTTTAAAATAAAACAAAACAAAAAGAAAGTATTAATTAACTTTCTCCATTTTCATCCGGCACTTTAATAATATATTCTCCCGGTAAAGAATACATATATTTCTCACGAGCATATCTAGCGACATAATCAGAGTCATGTAACTTAGTAACCTCACTTGTTAAACTTTCCTCTTCATCTAATAACTCATTATAATATGTAGTTAAGGCTGCAATTTGTTGTTTATTATCCATAATTTGCATCCAGTCACGAAATACTGAGGCAAACGAAAAAACAACGATACCTAAAAACACTATCGATAACACAATAAAACGTTTTCTAGCTTTTTTAGATCCTTTCTTTTTCAATTTTCATCACCCATATTTACTACTATCAAAAATTATAACATTAGTGATGAAGTTTTTCCAGTTTACTCTGAATAGATTTTGGCAATTTGACATATTTATGTAAAATATTTTCAAGAATAAATCCTAAAAAAACAAAAATCAAAAAATAAATATGAATAATACCTTGATTGATATGATACATAATAATTACATATCCTAAAACAACATCAATCATAAATAAAATGGTCGACAAATACTTCATAATAATTGAATTAGGAAGAAGAACATGAAAATGCCAACGTGTTAAAAAAGAAAACAAAACACCATATAAAAAAGAAACAAAAAAAGTAAAAAGTTGAATACCTGCACTCATCACTTAAATAACTTAGCCATAAAACTTTCTTCTTTGGCTTTTCCTTGATTTTTCTCTAAGTATTGATAACTGTTAATTTTTCCTTTTATCCACACATTTCCATCATGAGTATCCAACTTTAAAATTTCAAGCCCACTTCCTTTTAATAACAAAACTCCCATGGTCGTTTCTAACAAAAACTCTTCGTGGTCAAAACTATTTATTTTCTTAACACCAGAAATATGAATTTCTCTACGATCAATAATCTTTACTTCATGATTACTAGGAATTAAAGGGGTATTTGCTTGTTCCATGATTATCACCTAAATCATCATATTCCAAAAAAGAAAAAAATAGAACACTTATTGAAATTCATGACGCGTTTTTCTAAGTTCAATATGTGAGTCTAATAATTTACTATATTCTTCTATTTCTTCATCGCTAGAAACAGAAAGGACTGCGCACAAAACTTCTTCCGTAGTAGAATGCATAGGGTCATTAACAAGAATGTTGCAATTCATATTCCATAAATAAAATGGCGAGATAAGATTTAAATCAGAAAAAGAACTATCTGCATAAAACACATACTTATCGCCTGGACAATCATAAATTTGACAAGAAACAAAAGGAGAATAAAGAGCTAATCGCTCTAACACATCCAAAAGAGAAACATAATCACTATAGTTCACAAACGGATAGTTCTCACCCAATAAAAACGAAACTAAAAGTTGAACAAACATTTCATCATACTTTAACACAAAAGAAGTTCTGCCTTCATAGTCTACTTGAAAGGCTATCTCACACCCCATTTGATTTAATTGCATTTCTCGAATAAAATGACATATCAAAAAAAGAAATTCTTGAGAATGCTCTTCTACTAAAAAAACACAACATTCTAAACCAGCATATGTCACCGTCACATCATGCTTTGAACACCAATCAAAAAACTGTTGATAATATTTCTTTTTCATACTGTCCCTCTTAAATAAAAAAAATTCTAGTTTCCTAGAATCTTATTCTTCAGAATCTTTATTATATTCTTCTAAAATCGCATCAGTAAATTCTTTACGAACATCTGGATTGATTGGATGACAAACGTCTCTATATTCACCAGTTGCAGTTTTTCTACTAGGCATAGCAATAAATAAACCGTTGTCTCCTTCAATAATTCTGATATCATGAATTGCAAATGCATCATCGATTAATACAGACGCAATTCCTCTCAAACGAGAATTTTCTTTCGTAATTTTACGAACACTAACAGATGTAATCTTCATCATCTACACTCCTCTTCTTAAAGTTATGATTAACTTCTATTCATATTTTAAAACATGTTGCAAGATAATTCAAGCATTTTACATTAATTTTACAACAACATCTCCAATTATCACGTCAGCAAAATTAAAACTCTTTTCTACACCATCAATTAACACCGTAAACACATAAGGATATACACCCGACACAACGCCGTGATACTCATTATTTTTATTACGCATACCATAAACATGAATAGATACATTCTTATTTAAATAACTTCCAATTCTTTCACGTACAATATCTAAATTCATACATTCTCCTTTCTATCTAGGAAACCCAACATACATCATTCCGTTACTAATAATTCCTCCCATACCATTAGCGCCATATTTAGTTTTTTCTAACAACGATACCAAATCAATCTCTTTATTTCGTTCACTCATAGCTAATACTGTTGCAATAATTGCCGGGTCCAAAGCATGAATATTAATCCGTTTAGGAGAACTAGCAAAATTAGCACCCGCGCAAATAAGTTCTTCATAATTACTTTGACAAGCTCCAGCAATAATCACTAACTTTTCATGACTTTTCTCAACCTTACGTGCCTCTTTAACCGCTTTCACAAAATACTCCGTATTTCGATAATTCTTAATATCTCCTATCCCACCTTTTTTAGGATAATAAGCATCATGTCCTGTTATAATCACAATGTCAGGTTGATAATCCAAGAGTAAAGATTTAATTCGTTTAGGGACTTCACTTTCTTCTATTTTCTTACCTACTGCCATCACTCGATTTTTTTTATAAAATTTCATACAGCGTTCCAAATAATCTCCATCTGCATCAATATGCAAAACCTTACCAGGAAGATAAAAAAAATCACCCCGCGTCAAATCCTCATCAATAAGTACTTCATCTTCATCAATTGCCCTATCTTCCTCTATATAAAGTTCTAAATCCTCTAAGGGAGCATCAGCATATAACCGAACTTGTACACCTTTTAGGTAAGCTACTTCTCCTTTGATATTTAATATTTTAAAGACCACATCATGTTGATAACTTTTTCGCGTAACCAAATCTCCAATATGAAATATCATAAGCTTCACCTAAAAAATTATATGAAAAAAAAATTAGTTTATCACTAACTTTTCTTAAAACACTCCTAAAAATAATTCTACAAACACTTCATAAGATAACTCTTCTGCTCGCACACTTTCAGAAAAGCCCTCTTTTTGAAGTACTGGCAAAATTTTATTCCAATCATACATTTTCAAATTATTTCTTAAAGTTTTTCGTTTCTGCGAAAAACACTGCTTTAAAAAAGATTGAAAAGCCGCTACATCTAACGAAACAATGTTTTCCTTACGTACAAATTGAACCAGAGAACTCGTAACTTTTGGGGGTGGAGTAAACGCGTGAGCAGACACATCAAAAAGTTTTTTTGCTTCAAAGAAATGCTTTAAATATACTGTAAAATAACCATAATCTTTACTCTTTGGCATAGCCGTAAATCGCAAAGCAACTTCCTTTTGAACTAATAAAGTCATCCCATCTATAAAAATTCCACTTTGTAAAACATGCTCAATAATTGGTGTCGTAATATAATAAGGAATATTGGCTACTACATAAATATGCCGATACTTTTTTGTAATATCATCCATTAAATTTCGTTCCAAAAAATCATCAAAAATAATCTTAGTAGTAGAGCTTTCATATGGTAACAAAAAAGATGCCATCCTCTCATCTACTTCATAACACAGCAAGTCAGCAGAACTTTGAGCTAAATATTTCGTTAACGCTCCTTTACCAGGTCCTATTTCAATAACCAAATCCTCTTCTTCCAGAGGAAAACTATTTGCAATCTTTTTTAATATATTCTCATCTTTCAAAAAATTTTGTCCCAAACTTTTTTTAGCTTTTACATTATCCATAATATCCCTCAGGCTTAATATAACATAAAAAGAAGCAAAATAAAAGAAAAAGAACTCTTAACGAGTCCATCCTTCTCTTAAAACATCATAACTTAAAGTTTTTCTTCCTACATATTGTACAGCTTCTGCTTCGCTAGCCATAAGTAAATCCAAATCATTACCAAGCACGCCTCTATCTAATACAATAGCCACAATAGGTTCACTAGATACACTAGGAAGATTAAACCTTACAATAGAACCACACGGCAAATTACTAGAAGATGCCACAATTCGAACATCACCATAAACACTATCTGGATAGGTTGTAACGCCATTTCTTAAAACATTGTAATTAGATGCACAAGAAAGTCTCCCTGTACAAGCAGGACAATCAGCAGAATAACCAGTAATATCTCCAGAATAAGTATCCTTTGCACTGTAAATATCGTTTTGAATATCTTCTTCTAATTTTAAAGCCATCGTACTTAAATTAATAATTCGATTACTTGCATCATTACTAACTTTCGTCATCTCTTTCGTCGTACTTACATTAGCAATTACCACAAAGAAACATAAAATAAAGACTTGTAAAACAATTCGTACTTTTTTAGTAATTTTCTTCACTAAGTGACACCTCATTCTTATGAGTACATCATAGCATAGATGTCATGAAATGTCAAAAATTGTCGAAATATTCTGATTAGTAATTTTTTCTAGTTGACTTTTCGAAATATCTAGTTCTTCACAAATAAATTCAGCAATCAAAGATATATATTTAGGTTCATTTTGCATACCACGATATGGATGTGGAGTCAAATAAGGACTATCTGTTTCTAAAATAATATTAGAAACTATTTCAAGCAATATTTCTTTCAAATGACTATTTTTAAATGTAACTACCCCATTAATTCCTAATTTATAACCCATTTTAATATAAATATTAGCCGTTTCCAAACTACCAGAAAAAGAATGAATAACTCCCCAAACATCAGGAAATTCCTTCAAAATATAAATCGTATCTTCAGTGGCTTCCCTTGAATGAACAACAACTGGTAAATGATATTCTTGAGCCAACTGAAGTTGACTACGAAATAACTCTTTCTGACGCTCCTTATTCTCTTTCGTATAATGATAATCTAATCCAATTTCTCCAATTCCTATAACTTTATCATCTTTTAAATGTTGTTCTAAAAATAACAAATCTTCCTGAGTATATCTATCTGCTTCCTCTGGATGAAGCCCGATCACTCCATACATACTAGGATATTCTTGAATTAAATCTAAAACTTCCTGATTATCTCTCAAACTAGCTCCTGCTAATATAAAACGATTTACTCCATTTTTCAAAGCACGATGGATAACTTCAGGAATAGACTCATAATATTCTGAATAAATATGACAATGTGTATCAGTAAACATAAGCTCCTCCTCAAAAAAAATTTAAACATTTCTGTTTAAATTTTAAAAATATTGCTTAATAATGTCAATCCTTTTTACTTTCTATCTCCACAAGTTTCTTTTCCATATCAATACGCATAAATATTGGTTCTGGATTCTCAACCTCATAGACAGTATCTTCACAAAAAGTATTATCTGCATCTTCAACATGGATTTGTCTCAAAATTTCCTTGCTAGTATCAGGCATAAATGGAGCAAGTTCTGAGGCACAAACCTTAATACTTTCAAGCAAATGATAAAGTACGGTAAGAAGACGTTCTTCTTTATCTTCATCCTTCGCCAAAGACCAAGGCATAGTATCATCAATATACTTATTAGATTTTCTTAAAACATCAAAAATTGCATCAATAGACTTTCCAATTTCAAGATGATCCATACACTCATCCACTTTACCTGGAAGGTTTTGAATACTAGAAATAAATTCTTCATCCAAATCTTCTCGAATATTTTTATTTTCTACCTTACCATCAAAATATTTCTTTGCCATAGAAATAGTACGATTAACCAAATTTCCTAAGATATTAGCAAGATCCCCATTAATACGTTCAATAATCAGTTCATAATTAATGGTACCGTCATTAGCAAAAGGAATTTCATGAAGCACATAATAACGGATGGCATCAACCCCAAATAAGTGGACCAAGTCATCAGCATACATAATATTACCTTTACTCTTGCTCATTTTATCATTATTCATTAAAAGCCAAGGATGACCAAATACTTGTTTAGGCAAAGGCAAATCTAAAGCCATTAATAAAATAGGCCAATAAATCGTATGAAAACGAATGATATCTTTACCGATCAAATGCAAATCAGCTGGCCACCATTTATGAAATTCTTCACTTTCACCATCCACATCATACCCAATATTTGTAATATAATTCGATAATGCATCAATCCATACATAAACAACATGTTTATCATTAAAAGGAACTCTTACACCCCAGTCAAAAGAAGTTCTAGAAACACACAAATCTTGAAGTCCTGGTTTCAAAAAGTTATTTAACATTTCATTTTTACGAGACTCTGGTTGAATAAATTCTGGATGAGTTTCAATATACTCTATTAAACGTTCTTGATATTTTGACATCTTAAAAAAATAAGCTTCTTCACTTCGTTTCTCAACATCTCTACCACAATCAGGACATTTTCCATCTACAAGTTGAGTTTCCGTCCAAAAAGATTCACAAGGAGTACAATACCATCCTTCATACTGCGATAAATAAATATCCCCTTGTTGATACAACTTTTCAAAGATATGCTGAACTACTTCTTTATGATGAGAATCTGTTGTTCTAACAAACTTATCATAACTAGTATTCATAACATCCCAAATTCTTTTTATTTCCCGGGAAATATTATCCACAAACTCTTGAGGCTCTAACCCGGCTTCTTTCGCTTTTTGTTCTATTTTTTCACCATGTTCATCTGTTCCAGTCTGAAAATAAACATCAAATCCCCTTGCTCTTTTATAACGTGCAATCGCATCCGCCAAAACAATTTCATAAGTATTCCCAATATGAGGTTTACCAGAAGCATAAGCAATTGCTGTTGTAATATAATATTTTTCCATAAACATCGTCCTCTCTAATTAATATCCACCGTCTATCACAATATTTTCTCCATTAATATAAGTATTTTCTTCACTACTTAAATAGTATACTAAGCTAGCAATTTCTTCTGGCTCAGCAAACCTTTTTAAATAAATTTTAGAGCTTTCTTCTAAAATCAAATCTTTTTCTAAATCTTGGTTCATTTCCGTATTAATCCATCCAGGAGATACAGAATTTACTAAAATTTTAGGAGCATACTCAATCGCAAAATTTTTTGTTAAATTAATAATAGCGGCTTTACTAGCATCATAATCAATACTGGTAGGAAAATTACAATCAATTCCATTAGTACTTGCAATATTCACAATTTTAGAAATATCACTACTAGAATACATTAGTTTACCAAAATATTTACACATTAAATATGTTCCTGTAATATTATTTCTAATTGTTTTCTCAAATAATTCAGTAGATCGTTTGCTAACGTCCATATCTTCTACAATTGCAGCATTATTAACTAAAACATTTAAATTCGAATACTGTGTTTTAAATTTTTCTAACATATTTAAAACATCAACCTCAACAGAGACATTTCCACACAAAACCAATACTTTCACAGAATATTTTTTCTCAATATCAAATTTAATTTGTTTACATTCTGCTTCGTATTCCTTAAAATCATTAATAACAACATCATATCCGTTTTGAGCAAATTTATAAGCGCAAGCCTTGCCTAGACCACGTCTAGTACCTGTAATTAAAGCTACTTTTGTCAACAACATCATCCTTTCCAAATTATTTCCCGGGAAATAATTAAAAAAAATCATAAACAAAAGGACGAGAAACCCGCGGTACCACCTTTATTTATGATTTTACTCATACACTTATTACGATAACGGTGTAATCCGTTTCAACTCCAGAGCCATCTTCTATAGAATTCCATTATTTACTCTCAGCTAACGTAAACTCTCTTGAAATATCCTTCTATATACTCTTTCCTTCCTCATTGAATAACTTAATTCTAACATAGAATTACAAAATGTCAATTTTATTTACTAATAATTTTGCAATAAATTGCATAATTTTTTTCTTAGTTTCTTCGATTTCTTGTGACTCTTCAAGTAAGAGCAACCCTAAAGCATCTCCCGATACAATCAAAGGGATTACATAATAATAAGCTTCCTTCGACGTAGTAGGAAATAAAACTTCCTTCACTTTAGAAACATAACTCTCCCTTTCTTCCAATAAACGATTTAATGTCGGATTATAAAGAGTATTTAAATAGTCTGGAACTAAACTCGCAACGACCTTATCTCGATCCATAACAAGAATAGATAATCCCATCGTATCATAAGCATATTGAATAATTGTCGTCGCAATATTTTCTAAAGAAAGAAGTAACGAAGTCTTTTTCAAACAAATACTTTGATTATCTACAAATATTTCTAAACTTTCTCCATCACGAATGCCTAAACTACGTCTCATTTCTTTAGGAATAACAACTCGACCTAATTCATCAATTTTTCGTACTACACCAATTTCTTTCACAAAAAGTTTCACTCCAATCTAATAAGTAGTTTGGAGTGTTAAGAGTATTTTATACTTCTAAATCATCAAGAATTAATTGAAGTAACTTTACAACGTCATAAATAAAATGCTTTTTTTGTTGTAACAAGTTAAGTGATATTGTAATTTTTTTATTTTCATATTTTAAAGTAAACTTAGGATTAATATTATATGCTTCCAAAAACAACTTATCGCCCTTTATTTGACTAGAAATTTCTTCTGGTAAAGTAATTGCAATAAGTCTTTGATTTTGTACTACTTCAGTAATATTCATCCGCTCAGCAAGTTTCTCAAACCATTCCTCATACATATATACTTCCATTTGAGGAGTTACTTGACCAAAACGATCAATAAGCTGTTCTTTTACATCAACAAGCTTTTTATAAGAATCAATTTCATTAATCATTTGATGTATCTCAATTTTTACTGTTTCATCAGACACATAATTATCTTCAATATGTGTTTCTACGCGAATTAAAAAATCTCCAGAATCTTCCTCTTCTACATATTCTCCCTTAAGTCTCTTCATTTCTTCTTCAATCATCTTCATATAAAGACTAATACCAACAGTATCTACAAAACCTGCCTGCTCACTTCCAAGCAAATCTCCTGCTCCCCGAATCGACAAATCTCGCATTGCTATCTTGTATCCACTACCAAGTTCTGTAAAATCCCGAATTGCTTGCAATCTTTTTACAGCAATATCATTTAACATTTTAGTCCTATTATATAAAAGATAAGCATAAGCAATCCTGTCACTTCGTCCAACACGACCTCTTAATTGATAAAGCTGACTTAGTCCAAAACAATCTGCATCATAAATAATAAGCGTATTTGCATTTGGTATATCAATTCCTGTTTCAATAATTGTCGTACTTACCAAAATATCAAAATCATGATTAATAAAACTTGTCATAATATCGTCTAACTCCATCTTTGACATCTGTCCATGAGCATAACGAATACGTGCTTCTGGCACTAATTTAGAAATATGATTTTGCATATCCTCTATAGTTTCAACTCGATTATATAAAACAAAAACTTGACCTTCGCGTGACAATTCTTTATAAATAGCATCTCTTACAATAAGATCACTTTCTTGAATCACATAGGTTTGTACCGGAGAACGATTCACAGGTGGAGTATCAATGATAGATAGGTCACGAAGACCAGATAAACTCATCTTAAGAGTTCGGGGAATTGGTGTTGCCG
The DNA here is from genome assembly GCA_944350285.1 of uncultured Bacilli bacterium. Lineage (GTDB taxonomy): Bacteria > Bacillota_I > Bacilli_A > RF39 > UBA660 > Ventrenecus. The sequence continues at coordinate 18,691 of CALVOL010000002.1, forward strand.
ATAAAGTTAAAACATTCACATCCTCTTTTAATTTCTTTATTTTTTCTTTATGAGTAACACCAAAACGTTGCTCCTCATCAACAACCAACAATCCTAACTGCTTTGGTTTTAATTGATCACTAAGTAATCGATGTGTCCCAAATAAAATATCAATCTTACCCGATGCATACTCCTCTAAAATAATCCGGGCCTCTTTAGGAGTTGTAAAACGATTAAATAAACGAATCTCTATCGGATAATTTCGAAATCGTTCAAGAGCTGATTCATACTGTTGTTTCGACAAAATGGTTGTCGGACAAAGATACATTACCTGTCTATTATTACAAACTGTTTTAAACATAGCCCGAAACGCCACTTCTGTTTTACCAAAACCAACATCACCACAAAGTAATCGGTCCATAGGAACTGTGGAATCCAAATCATGCTTAATATCATCAATAGCTCTTAATTGATCCCTTGTCTCATCATATTGAAACTGTGAAGCAAACACATCTTCTTCTGCATAATCCTTATAAGCTTCCCCAACAATACTATTTCGTTTGGCATAAAGCTTAACAAGCTCTCCTGAAATATCTCGTATTTTCTTTTGAACTTGTTGTTTTTTCTTTTGCCAACTAACAGAGTCCAACTTATTAATTTGAGGTTTCATCCCATCCTTATCACTATATTTATAAATAGTTGAAATTTTTTCAACTGGAACATATACCTTATCATTTCCCAAATAAGATATTTGCAAAAAATCCTTTTTCATTCCTTGTACAGTCAAAGTAATAACTCCAGCATAAATACCAATTCCATGAGTTCTATGTACAACATAATCTCCAACTTGCAAAGAATCTAATTCTCGAATTTTCTTGCCAATATGCAAATTATTTTTATAACGAACCTCAGTCTTGACCTCTTCGATATCATATGGACTAATAACTACAAAATTATCCCAAAGAAACCCTTTATATAACTTTCCTTTGACAATATTAACAACGCCCTCTTTAATATCAGAAAGAGGAACAATAACTCCATCTACTAACTCTTTAATTTTATTGATTTGATTCGTTGTATCTAACACAAAAACAACTGTTTTTTTCTGAAATATTGACGTCTCAACATAATCTTTTAACTTTTCATAATCAGATCGAAAATTAAAAAGTTCTTTTGTTTCAAAATGCATGACCTCTTTATCTAATGTTTGAGTAACCTGATTTAAATAAAGAGTATTAAAAGGCTTCAAATCTTCCATAGCCCAAAAATACTTTTTTTCTGTTCCTTGCTCTTTATTATAAAAAGAACTTTCTTCTAATAACTTTTCATAACTAGCTATAATTTGTGGATATTCCATAAATAACGTAGTTGCGTCTGGCAAATAATTAAGTAAAGAACTATCGTTAGCTGTTTCAATTTCTTCAATTGGTCGGCATATGATTTCTTGAACCTCTTCCATCGTTCGTTGAGTCTCTGGATTAAAATAACGAATCGATTCAATATCATCTCCAAAAAATTCAATTCGGATAGGCAACTCTTCCTCAATTAAAAAGATATCTAAAACAAAACCACGCACAGCATACTCTCCTGTGCTAGTTACCATAGAATCTCTTTGATAACCTAATGACTCAAAGCGATTTACCAACTTATCTCGAGAAACCGACATTCCAGATTGAAGCGTTAACTTTAATTTTTCTTGTTCTACCCGCGAAGGAAGAAACTTTAAATATCCCATTAAATTAGTAACAACAATCGATTTTCCATTAGAAATTTTATCCAAGGTTTCTAATCTCTTCAATTTTAACTCAGGGGAAACAGCAAGCGCTACGGAAGTAAAAAAGTCATCCATTGGAAATAAATAAACATCAGAAGAATACCGACTTAATACCTTAAAAAACTTATTCGCATCATATAAATTAGCGGTAACTACAACAATCGAACGATGCTCTTTCTTAAAACATTCTAACACGTAAAAAGCGGATAACTCTTCTGTTAACCCTTCACTAATAGTACCATTCACAAAACAAAATTGATCAAATAGATTCATAAATATCCCTACTTACTATTAAATAAATTCATAGTTTTAGAAATTCCCTCAGATAAAAAGGATAAAATAATATTTTGATAAACAGAATATTGATCTTTTAAAATGTTTAATTCCTGTTTTGAAAAAGTTCCTAATACATAATCTTTCGTATCCATACTTCTATCATGAGCGATTCCTATTTTTAACCTTGCAAAATTTTGTGTTCCAAGTGAACTAATAATTGACTTAATTCCATTATGTCCCCCAGAAGAACTATCTATTTTACAACGATATTTTCCAAAAGGCAAATCCATATCATCTTGAATCACTAAGATATCTTCGATAGAAATTTTATAATAATCAACAAGTTTACGAACAGCAATACCACTTAAATTCATAAAAGTCGTTGGTTTTACAAACAAAACAGCTACCCCATCGATACAGTCTTTCTTAATATAAGCTTGAAACTTCTTTTCTAAAGTAAAATCATGCACAAAAGAATCCAAAACCATAAATCCAACATTATGTCTCGTATTTTGATATTCTTTCCCAACATTTCCCAATCCAACCACTAATTTCATGTATTTCATCCTTTCCAAAATTATTTCCCGGGAAATAATTTTATTTTCTAAATATATTTTGATAACTTTCTTTATTTTCTATAGATAAAAAAGGTTTTACTTTACACCCAAATTTACCATCTTTCACAAGACAAACTAAAACAATAATTGGTGCTTCACTATCTTTAGATGATATAAACTGTATCTCCTTGATAGAAAAACCGTACTGATGGGCATACACGCAAATTTCTTCGATACGTTCTGGAATATGTACTAAATAAAACCTTCCTTTAGCTTTTAATAAATAACTAGTTACTTTAATAAGTTGTTCTAAAGAAATCTTTAATTCATGTCTGGCAATACCTTTCATAAGATTATCATTCACAAAATGCGTATGATGATACTTAAAATAAGGTGGATTCGATAAAACAACATCAAAATTATTTCCCGGGAAATAATTTTTTAACGCTAAAACATCGTCATTTATTATCTTAATTAATGATTCCATTGAATTATAAATCACTGACTCTTTAGCAAGATTAGCGATCTCTTCTTGAATTTCCACGCCAATAACCTTTTTTTGATATTTGTGAGCCAATAAGATAGGAATGACTCCATTACCAGTACATAAATCTATAATTTGTTGATCATCTTTTTTAATAGTTGCAAACTCTGCTAACAAAATAGAATCTAAAGAAAATTTAAACCCATCTTGAAACTGATAAATTTTTAAATTAGGATAATCATATAACCAATTAAGAACCTTTTTCATCTAAATATATTTCCTTTACTTCATCGTTCACTACAACTTTATAACGACGATTTAAAATATCAATACTAATAACAGTTCCAGTTCCATAAGGTGTTTCCATTACTGCTCCAACACTAGGCATTCCATTAGAACATTCTTCATATTGTTCATCTTCATAAGCTAAACAACATAAAAGCCTACCACAACACCCATTAATTTTAGATGGGTTAAGAGCCAAATTCTGATTTTTAGCCATACTCATAGAAACAGAATCCATATGACTTAAAAAAGAAGAGCAACAAAGTTCACGACCACAAATACCAACTCCGCCTATATTACTCGCTTTATCACGCGCTCCAACTTGGCGAAGTTCTATTCTAGTATGATAAATACTAGCTAATTTACGAGCAAGTTCACGAAAATCCACTCTTTCATCTGCATAAAAATTAAAAAGTAACTGCTTTCTATCAAAAGTAAAACTTGCATCAATAAAGTTCATTTGAAGATCTAACTCCGTACTGAATTCCTTAGCTTTTCCTAACGCTTCTTTGGCATCTTTTAAATTAGTCAAATACTGTTCATAATCCTTTTTGGTAGCAATACGAATAATATTTTTTAAAGATTCTTTATCTATTTTCATATCAGTTTGTTTCAATTTTGAAACAACTCTTCCAAATTGAAGACCACGCTCCGTATCAACAATAACAGTAACACGTAATGGAATTCGTAAATTTTGACCATTGAAATAATATACTTTTCCATGATCTTTAAAACTTACACCATAAATATTCATTATTTTTCACTCCCTTCTAATACAAATCGGTCTAAAATGAAAGAAATATTTAAATTATAATTTAATTCATCAAGAATTTCATTTAATAAATCAAGTCGTTTTAAAAAATATTGTTTATCTTTCTTTAATAAAAAACGTAACTCCTCTAAAGATTCATCTAATTCACCGAACGTCTTAGCCAAATATAATTGATGAAAAATATCAAAAAGACTTTGAAATAAATATAAAAGTTCTTTTCTGTCATGAATTAAGGGAATTAAAACATCCTTATTATAAAGCATAGCACCATCAAAAGCCACTGCAATTTCTTTAATATAATTTATTGCAATAGATTTCCATACCTTAGGAATCGTATTATGTTCTCCTCCAGCATAATAATCTAATAAGATTTGACATCGACTGCGCACCGTATCAATAATATTTTCTTTATTATTAGTAATAAAAAATCCTAAAATATAATCCTCTGGTTCTTCAATAAACTTTAACATCGTATTAGCACTAGAAGCATTTAAACACTCAGCATTTTCTATAATATACACATTATATTTAGAAAATGTTGGTTTTGTTTGAAAAAGATGTTTTAATTCTAAAATTTGTTCTTTCTTAATCGTTGTCGTTTCTGGGGAAACAAATACTAAACTAGGTAAATTTCTAGTTTCTATCAAATGACAAAGATTACATTCCGTACAATCTTCGCGAAATTCTTGAGGACAATTAATGACTTTTAAAAACTGCAATAAATTTTCAACACATTTTTCCTGATCATTTGTTTCAATCAAAAAAGCATGAGCCAAACATCCCTCACGATAACTAGTTAATAATTGTTGTACTGCCTCTTTTTCTTGCACATGAATTCACCAATTACTATTTTACAATAAAAAACAAAATAATTAAAGAAGAAAGCCCAGGAATTCCAAGCAAAGTAACGACGCCTACTGTAATAAAATTAATTGGAATATAAATATTTAGTGACGACAAAAAATAATTAAACGCATACAACATTAAAAAAGCTAAAACAATTTTTCTAACCACATTATAAATTTTTTTCTTCATAGTAGAATCCCTCTACAAAAAAATATGAAAAAACATCGGTTTTTATTCCGATATTTTTTTACGATCCTCTAATGCTTTATCAATAGTAAACATATCCAAATAATCAATTTCTGCACCACTTGGAAGCCCATAAGAAAGTCTACTAATCGTGACACCTTGATTCTCAAAGATTTTTTTAATATATAGCGTAGTAGTTTCTCCCTCTATGGAACTTTTTAATGCTAAAATTAACTCCGGATGATCAAGCTTCTCAACCCTTTTTACAAGAGAATTCAAATTAATATCATCAGCCCCAATATTATCCATTGGAGAAATCAAATTATTTAAAACATGATAGACGCCTTTAAAATTACCCGCTTTTTCAAATGCAAAAGCGCTTTTATAATCCTCTACCACACAAATCAAACTATGATCACGTAATTCATCTAAACAAATAGAACAAATTTCTTGATCAGTTAAATAACCACAAATAGAACAAGGTTTCAAATTTTTTTTAGCAAAAATTAACATTTGACTAGCACTTTCGAGCTCTTCTAAGGGAAGTTCCAAACTAGCCAAAGCCATCCTTTCTGCACTTTTTTCACCAATTCCTGGTAGCTTTTTAAAAAATTCTTTTAAAGATTCAAAAGATTCTGGATAAACAGCCATATTACATCAAACCATCTAACATACCAGCATATTGTCCTAATTTAGCTTCATACTCTTTTTCAATTTTTTGAATAGAATCCTTTACTGCCATAATAATAAAGTCTTCTAGCATTTCAATATCTTCTTTTGCTAATTCTTCTTTGTTAATCTTACAACTAACCATTTCTTTCTTACCATTTAAAGTAACTTCTACAAATTCATATTTCCCGGGAAATAATTGCCCGCTTATTTCATCTTTCTTTTTTTGTAAATCTCTTTGCATTCTTTGTGCTTGTTGCATAATACTTTGCATATTCATAGTTTTTTCCTTCTTTCTTTTTTATATTAATTCTATTTTATCACGACTAAACACATTTGTCGCGACAAATTCTAAATCTGATTGAGATTTAGGCTTTAAATTTTCTATAGATTCTTCTGAAATAATAGCATATGGTTCTTTATTCTTTAAATGCGTTACATAAATTTGTTTTTCTTTTACCCATTCATCCTCAGATAAGCAAATAAAATGGATCTTCTTAGAAAAGAAATTTTCAACTTCTTGACTTAAATCATCCAATTTACTATTAATTAAATTAACGGTACTGGAAAGATTAGACGTTAAAATACAATAATCAGAAGAAGAAGCTACAATATTCGAATCTAAAATAAGCGATAGTATATCTGGCTTTAAATCTAATCCTTGCTTTAAATCTTGCCATATTTTTTGATATTCAATCAAAACATCTTTCTTAGCGCCAGCAAAACAATTATTAATTCTGATTTTACTTAATTCTTCAAAATAATGTTTATATTCTTCTTTTTCTTTCAAATTAGCATTAGTTTCTTCTGGTTTTTCTTCAATTTGACTAATAGAGACAACACTTTCAGGTTCACTCTTTATAACAACATTTTCTTTATTTTTCGATGTATTATTTAACGTTACAATTTCAGTTGTATTAAAACCCATATGATCTAATAGAATAAGTTCTATCAGCAAAAATGGATTCACATTAATGTTTATTTTATTCATACATTCATTCAATTCAAAAATAATGCCCTTTACTTGACTATAATCTAAACCACTAGAATTAAGATTTTGTTTCAATTCTATAGCAATATGAGATAACTCTTGAACTAATTTTTTAATAAAAATTTTATAATCAGAAGAAGAATTTTGTAAATCCTTAATAGCATTTTCTATCGCATCAACATTATTTTCTTCTATATTTTGAATTAAATCACGAATAAATTTTGTAGAAATAGACCCATAATTAGCCAAAATTTTATCTACTGTAATCTTCTCACGATTAGAAGATAGCTGATCCAAAAGACTTAATGCATCTCTCATACCACCCTCAGATAAATAAGCAATTTCTTCTATCGCTTCCTCATCTATCTCGATATTTTCCTGTTCACACACATAAGAAATTTGCTTTTTTAAGTCTTCCATTGAAAATTTACGGAAATTAAACCTTTGACATCTAGATAAAATCGTAATAGGAACACTTTCTACATTCGTCGTAGCCATAATAAAAATAGCATGACTAGGAGGTTCTTCAAGTGTTAATAATAAGGCATTAAAAGCACTGGAAGTCATCATATGAACCTCATCAATAATATAAATTTTGTATTTTCCCTCTGTTGGAGCAATCTTTACATTATTAATAAGTTCCCTAATATCATCAACACCATTATTAGAAGCCGCATCAATCTCTATAATATCCGGACTGGAATCAAAAGATAAACAACTTGGACATTTACCACAAGCTTCACCATTTTCAATATGCTGACAATTAATTGTTTTAGCAAAAACCTTTGCAGTACTTGTCTTTCCTGTTCCGCGAGGGCCAGTAAACAAATAAGCATGCGATATTTGATTATGAATAATTGCATTTTGAAGCATTTTAATCGTATAATCCTGACCTATAATATTTTTAAAACAATCTGGTCGATATTTTCGATACAAAACTTTATATTCCATGCTGAACAAACCTCCATATAAGCATAACTATTATACCAAATATCAAAAAAGAACACTATCTTTTTTGTTGAAAAAATGATTTAAGTAATTTATGATACATTTGTTCGTGTTCGTTTTCGTCATTTTCATAAAATTTTACAAATTTTGTCTTTGAAAATTCTTTTTTATAGTCCAATTTATCCAAAAGATAGTAAACATTAGCAATTCTGGACTGTTTAATCACTTCATAACACATAGAACAAGGCTTTAATGTAACATAAATGCTGCAATCTGATAAATTCCATCGTTTTAAACGTTCTGAAGCTTGAAGAATAACATTTATTTCTGCATGTCCTAAAATATTATGCTCTATTTCACGAGTATTATGAGCAGAAGCCAATATTTCATTATCCTTAACCAAAACAGCACCAATTGGAACATCTCCTTGATTATAGCTAATTTTTGCCTCACTTATACACAAATCCCATATTTCTTCTATTTTCATAAAATTCTCCCAAAAAAAAGTGCACACAAACAGTGATTGACGTGGCTGCTATCTTCCGATCCTGACCAGGTTACAATATATTTGTTGCACGTACAAAGAATATCAAATTTTTCACAAAAATGCAAATATATTCTTAATGTTTCACGTGAAACATCAGTTATTAACAAAAAACATCATTTATGATTTTAATATTTATTCTTCTACAATTTAAATACAGCAAATTATGTTCCACGTGGAACGTTGTTATCCACCTCTTTTTTTTAATTAAAATGAAAGTTTCATTTTTTGAAAAAAATACTAAAAATTTAAAAAATAAGAGTAAAAAAATAAATAAAATCGCATTTTGACTATAAAAAGCCTCCTTATCAACAAAAAAATATCAATAAATATAAAATTAATAATCCATAATGTTATCATATGTTTCACGTGGAACATTGTTATCCACTTTTATTTTCAGACTAATTTTTTAATTAAAATTTAAACTATTACAGGTAATTATGAACTATTTCCAAAACAAACTAATTATCAACACAACCACAAAAAAAATTAAATCGCATTTTTATAAATAGCTAAATTAAAAATATATAAATTAATAAAAACAATAAGAAATAGCAAAAAAAGTATTAAAATCTAGATGTTTTTAAAAAATTTTAAATAGAATTTAACTTTATATTAAGAAAATAGTATTTATATACAAAATATTTTTATTTAATGTTTCACGTGAAACATAGTTATTCACTTGCAATTAATTCGAATAAAAAAATGATTTATAATTAATTATCTTTCTATTTACAAGAATTTTATAGGAATGTTCCACGTGGAACATTCACTTATTAACAATTTTATTTAAGTTCAATACATAAACTTATACACTCAATACTTTTTTAATTAAATTTAACAAAATTTATCAAGATCAATATAAACTTTTTAAGAAATAACAGTATTTATACATATAAAAGCTACACATCAATAAAAATCAAATCATTTTTCTTTATTACATTTTATTCTATGTTTCACGTGGAACATTGTTATCCAGTTTTAAATACATAAAAAAATCAAATCAAAATAAATTAATTCTATTAAAAATAATATATAAAAATATAAATAAAAATAAAATGATAATGGTATAAAATAAATAAAGTTATACACGAAAGCAGCAAAAGAATTAACTCAAAATCATATTTTACAAACAATTCTTTTCAAGATTTATAGTGAAAGGTTTGATTTAGCATTATTAAATACATTATGTTCCACGTGAAACATAGTTATCCACATCTTGCCAATGTTCCACGTGAAACATTAAAAAAGGAAAAGCCATTTACGACTCTTCCTTTGCTTCTTCAATAACATCAGAAGGATTTTCCTCCTCATGTTCAACAATACTAATTGTCGAAACATTTTGATTATCTTTTAGATGTATTAAACGAACTCCTTGTGTTACTCTACCCAAAGTAGAAACTTGAGCTAATGGTAAGCGAATTAACATACCTGTATTTGTAATAATTACAACATCACTATTATCACTAATCAATTTAAATGACGCAATAGAACCATTCTTATCTGTAATATTAAGAGCTTTTACACCTTTACTTCCACGACTTGTTTCTCTAAATTCACGAACATATGTTTGTTTCCCGTAACCTTTCTCAGTTACAATTAAAATTTTATCATCATCAGAAGCAATTTCAGCACCGATACAAACATTATCTTCTAAATTAATACCCTTAACACCACTAGCTGTACGTCCCATAGGTCTTAAAGAATTCTCATTAAACTTAACCATTCTACCAGAACTAGAACCGATTAAAATCATATCATTTCCAGTAGTTTTACGTACACTAATAAGCTCATCTGTATCACGTAGAGTAATACAAATCTTACCATTTGTTCGAATGTTATCAAACTCTTCTATAGCCGTTTTCTTAACAATTCCCTTCTTAGTAGCAAATAACAAATACTTATAAGTATTATCCCTACTAATTGTAATTAAAGAATTAATAGATTCATCCTTGTCAATTTGTAATAAGTTGATAACCGGAATTCCCTTAGATTGACGGCTAAATTCAGGAACTTCATAACCCTTTAATCGATAAACCTTACCCTTATTAGTAAAGAATAATACATAATCATGTGTGGATAAGTTAATCAAGTGCTCTACAAAATCCTCATCATTTGTAGTCATACCTTTTACACCGACTCCGCCACGATTTTGCGATTTAAAGGTATCAGTAGTAGTTCTCTTAATATAACCTTTATTCGTTAATGCAATCATAATATTTTCTTCTGGAATTAACGATTCATCCTCAATATACTCGATAGCAGTCATATCGATATTAGTACGACGTTCATCAGCATATTTATCCTTAATTTCAAGAAGTTCAGAACGAATAATAGCTAAAACCTTCTCATCACTAGCTAAAATAGCCTTTAACTCTTCAATTTTCTTTAATAAGTCATTTAATTCAGCTTCAATCTTTTCCTTCTCTAAGCCTGTTAAACGACGCAATCTCATCTCAAGAATAGCATCACATTGAAGTTCAGAAAGACCAAATCGACTCATTAAAGTTTCCTTCGCTTGAACATCTGTTCTGCTGCCACGAATTATCTTAATAACTTCATCAATATGATCCAAAGCAATTTTCAAACCTTCTAAAATATGAACTCTTGCTTCGGCCTTTTCTAAATCAAAACGTGTTCTTCTAACAATAACTTCCCTTTGAAAGTCAATATATTTACTAATAATATCTTTAAGACCAAGAGTTTTTGGTACTCCTTGATCAATCATTAAAAGAATAATTCCATAAGAAGTTTGAAAAGAAGTATGTTTATACAAGTTATTCAACACAACTTGTGGATTTGCATCTCTCTTTAATGTAATTGTTATCTTAATACCATCTTTTAAATCAGAATGATAATCTGCAATTCCATCAATAATCTTATTATGAACAAGTTCGGCAACCTTATTTTTTAACTCCAAAGTATTTACACCATAAGGAACCTCATCAAATACGATTTGATAACGACCATTTTTCTCTTCTATACTAGCCTTACTTCGAATAGTAATAGTACCACGACCTGTTTCATAAGCCTTTTTAATACCACTATTACCTAAAATAGTCGCGCCAGTAGGAAAATCTGGCCCTTTAATATATTGCATAAGTCCTGCAGTATCAATATCTTGATTATCAATGTAAGCAACACATCCATCGATAACTTCCCCCAAATTATGTGGTGGAATATTAGTAGCCATACCTACCGCAATACCCATAGTACCATTGACTAAAATATTAGGAAATCTACTTGGTAAAACAACCGGTTCTTCCTCTAATTCATCAAAATTTGGTGTCATATCAACAGTATTTTTATTAATATCCCGTAGTAATTCTGCTGATATTTTAGCAAGTCTTGCTTCGGTATAACGCATAGCTGCAGCTCCATCACCATCCATATTACCGAAATTTCCATGTCCATCTATTAAAGGATAACGATAACTAAAATCTTGAGCCATACGTACCATTGCATCATAGATAGAAGAATCCCCATGTGGGTGAAATTTACCCATGACGTCACCAACGATACGAGCACATTTTTTATGTTGCTTATCATTCGTATATCCAGACTGATACATAGAAAACAAAATTCTTCGATGTACGGGCTTTAATCCATCTCGCAAGTCTGGTAAAGCACGTGCCGTAATTACACTGACAGAGTAATCAACAAAGGATTGACTAACTTCAGAAACAATATTATTTTTCTCTATACGATCCATACCTTACCTCCTAAATATCCAATATAGCATACTGAGCATTTTCCTCAATAAACTTACGTCTAGGCTCTACTTCTTCCCCCATAAGTGTAGAAAAAATCTCATCTGCTGCAATCGTATCTTCCACTGTGATTTGTCTTAATGTACGCTTTTCAATATCCATAGTAGTTTCAAAAAGCTCATCCGCATTCATCTCTCCTAATCCCTTCATTCTACCAATTTCATACTTAGTAGAAGAAGGAAGACTTGCCAAATACTCATCTTTTTCTTCATCCGTTAAAACATATTTAATAGTTTTACCGTGTTTTATACTATACAATGGCGGTTCTGCAGCATAGACATGCCCTGCCTCTACAATTGGTCTAAAGAAACGATAGAATAAAGTTAATAACAACACCCGAATATGTGCCCCATCGACATCGGCATCGGTCATAATAATAATCTTATTATATCTTAACTTAGATAAATCAAACTCTTCCCCAATACCTGTACCAAAAGCAGTAATAATAGTACGAATTTCCTCATTAGACAACGCTCTATCAAGTCGCGCCTTCTCTACATTTAAAATCTTACCACGAAGAGGCAAAATTGCTTGAGTCATACTATTTCTTCCTTTTTTAGCAGAACCACCGGCACTATCACCCTCGACTAAGAAAATTTCACATTCAGAAGGATCTTTACTCTTACAATCTGACAATTTTCCATAGAAATTAGTAATATCTAAATCGCCTTTTCTTCTAGTTAATTCTCTTGCCTTCTTAGCAGCCAAACGAGCTCTAGATGCAGTCATACACTTTTCAACAATAACCCGTGCTGCATCTGGATTTTCCATCAAAAAACGTTCTAATCCATTACCAAACACATCACTAGCTATCTTTTTTACTTCACTATTACCAAGTTTGGTCTTCGTTTGTCCTTCAAATTGAGGATTTGGATGCTTACAAGAAATAATCATAACGACTCCTTCACGAACATCCTCACCAGTTAGACTATCATCATTATCTTTTAACAATTTATTTTGTTTCGCATAATTATTAATCACACGAGTTAAAGCTTGTTTAACTCCATCTTCATGAGTGCCACCTTCAGTCGTATGAATATTATTCGTAAAAGAATAAATAGATGAATTATAACTATCATTATACTGCATAGCCACTTCAATCAAAATATCATTCTCTCTACCTTCTACATAAACAATATCATCAAATAAAGGTTGTTTATTTTTATTAAGCATCTGTACATACTCAATAATTCCTCCATTATAATGGAAAATTTCCTTTTGTTCATCTTCTCTATGATCAATCAAAGTAATACGGATACCTTTATTTAAGAAAGCCATTTCTTGAAGACGTTTATACAAAATATCCCAATTATAAATAGTTGTTTCAAAACAAGTTGGATCCGCATGGAAAGTTACCGTAGTTCCAGTTCTATCTGGATCACAATCATCAATCACTTTTAAAGGTTCTACTGGATGTCCGCCATTTTCAAATCTTTGAAAATATACATGACCATCACGATAAACCCTTACTTCAAGCCAATCAGATAACGCATTTACAACACTAGCTCCAACACCGTGAAGACCACCAGAAACCTTGTAACCTCCACCGCCAAATTTACCACCAGCATGTAATACAGTAAAAATAGTTTCAATTGTAGATAAACCAGTCTTTTCATTCATTCCAGTCGGCATACCACGTCCGTCATCCTTGACTGTAATAACATTTCCTTTTTCAATCTCTACTTCAATATCATCACAGTAACCAGCCAAAGCCTCATCTACTGCATTGTCGACAATTTCCCAAACAAGATGATGAAGTCCCGCTTCATTCGTATTTCCTATGTACATTCCAGGACGTTTACGAACAGCTTCCAAGCCCTCTAAGACTTGAATATCACTATCACCATAATGTTCCTTCTTATCACTATTCATGTTCACTCTCCTCCACTACACTCCCTTGTTCAATGTGAATTGTTTTATAAGAAAATTCTTTCAAAGACTTAAAATGCTCAAGACTAGTTGTTGTAATAAAAGTCTGATAGTCGCATTTTAACAAAGACAAAATATTTTCTATTTTCTCTTGATCCAATTCACTAAACAAATCGTCTAAAATTAAAATAGGATAAGTCCCAGTTTTCTCTTTAAATATCTCTAATTCACTAAATTTATAAGAAATAATGGCATTTTTTTGTTGTCCTTCACTCCCATACTCTTTCAAATCTTTACCATCTAATAAAAATTTCAAATCATCCGTATGAATTCCAACATTCGTTTTACCAAACATCATATCTTTTTCTAAATTTTTTTGATACATCGCAAGAATTTCTTCCTTATTTTTACAATCATAATCACTAAGATAACATATTTCTAACTTGCCTGTTCCAGCGATTTTTTTGTAAAAAGTATCAATATACTCATTAATAGCCGAAACAAACTCTAATCGCTTCTGATACAAATAAATACCATAATCTACTAATTTTTCTGTCAAAATATTCAAATATGCTGAATTCTCATTATGATGTTGAAACATTTGCTTTAAATAAGCATTTCTCTGCTTTAATATCTTATTATAATTATTTAAATAACGAAGATATTCTACGGTTACCAAAGAAATAGAAATATTTAAATTCTTTCGTCTGGTACTTGGTGTATCTTTAATAAACCTTAAATCATCTGGATGAAACAACACTACAGTAATTTTAGAAATATAATCACTTACTCTAGACACTTTATTATTATTAATCTTCACTTTTTTACCATCTTTTGATAAAAAAACTTGATAATTCGTTTTAAAGCGGTTATAAACATTTCCTTCTACCTTACATAACGAAGCATGGTCAGAAATTAATGTCTTTTCACCTGCTAAACGAAAACTACGCGTTAAAGCAAGAACGTAAATTCCTTCTACCAAATTTGTCTTTCCAGATCCATTTTTTCCATAAATAATATTAAGTGACGGATGAAAAGATAAATTTAATTTGGAATAATTTCTAAAATTCAACAACTTTAAAAATTCAATTTTCATAATAATGCCCCTTAATTTTGATTTACAGAAAAAATATAGGTACGGAAGTACACCTATACCTACAATCATTATATCACAAAAAAGGCTTATTTAAAACGTTTTTTTGAAGTTTTTCTCCCTCTTAAAGTACTTTCCAATCTTGTAGCTCTAAGAATTTGATTATCGATAATTCCATAAGAATAATTTAAATAAATTTTTCGTTTATTTTCAAATTCTATAACTAATAAATTATTTTCCATATAATAATTCTTAATATGCTTTAGACTTATCCACACACTATCTTGATATCGACTAGAAGAAGTAGGAAAAAAAATCATTTCTTTCGATTCTTCCACTATAATAGGCGCTTTATAAGTAACACCGATCATATCAGCAGTACCTTTACGACGTCCTTCTAAACTACTTCCAAAATAAAGACAACTATCTTCCATAATTTTCGTAGTACTCTTATTAACATGAATAACTTCATCAAACTCATAAACTTCTGAATTATGTTCATTAATAGGCAAAATTGCTAATGTTTCTTCATTAATTTCATAATTTTCCAAAAAAATCCCCCCTAAAATAATGAAAATTGACTATAGAATAGCATAGAAAACTAGAAAAAAATGTCGAAAAAAAATAGCTTTTCAGCTATTAATAAGTTTTAATTGGTAAAATAAGTTGAATTAAAGATTCATCTGTCAAAGCTTTAATCACAATAGGTTTTACATCATTATTAAGAAGAATCAAAATATCTTCATCTTTAATTGTTTTTAAAGCATCCATCATATATTTTGCACTGAAAGAAATATCAATATTTGACTTTTCATCAGTATCAATTGAAACTCTTTCCTCTGTTTTACCAATTTCAGAAGCATAAGAATTAATAATCATTTCTTTGTTTTCAACTTTCATCTTAATAATATTTTTATCCTTACCTTGCGTAAGAAGGGCTGCTCTATCAACGGCTCCCATAAATTCACTTTTCTTAGTTTGGACAATAATTTCAAATTCAGTTGGAATTAAATTAGAAGTATTTGGATAACTTCCTGACAAAATATTTGTTTGAAACTTCAAGTTCTTATATTCAAATAAGACACGATTATTAAATACATTAATAGAAACAATATCATCATCAACTAAAATATGTTCTAATTCAATAATATTTTTACCAGGAATGACAATGTTCACATCTTCAGCTGCTGGTTGATCTAATTTAATATTTTTTTTCGCCAAACGATAAGAGTCAGTCGCGATAACTTCTAAATAATCTCCATTAATCTTAATATTTAAACCAGTTAAAATAGGTCTCAATTCTTGATTAGAAATCGCAAAACTAGTTTGATTAATAAGTTCTTTTAAAACATCTCCTTTAATAGTAATAGGGTCTTTATGACTTAAAAGCTTAATACTAGGATATTCACTAGGATCTAAACAATTTAAATTATATTGATTAAAATCAGAATAAATCTTAATCTTTAAACTATCTTGCATTTCAAATTGAATAACATCACTAGGCATCTTTCTAATAATATCTAAAATATACTTACTACTAATAATAATAGTACCAGTACTTTCAATATTCTTAATAAGTTTACTATCTATAAAAGACTCAATAGTAAGCTCACTATCGCTAGCCATTAATGTTAAACCCTCTTCTTTTAATTCAAATTTAATACCATTTAATACAGGAATTACATTTTTTGTACTAATTCCTCTAACAACATTATTTAAATTTTCTAATAATATACTTTTATCAATTGCAAATTTCATAATTCTACCCTCTTTCTTATTATTTATATATATTATTAATATTATTAATGCGGTGGATAATGTGGATAACTTTGAATATCCCTTATAAATTCCACATCCATTGTCGAATTTTGTCGTGGATAACTATTCACATTTCAAAAAGTTACGCACATTACATCTTATTTTGTATCTCTTTAATCTGATTTGCTACCATAGGATTCTCCTTAATATCCATAGCTATTTTATCACAAGCGTGGATAACTGTCGAATGGTCTCGTCCACCAAACTCAAGCCCTATTCGATTTAAGTTTTCCTCCGTAAGTTGTCGTGATAAATACATCGCAATTTGTCTTGGATAAGCAATATCTGCACTTCTTCTCTTTCCTTTTAAGTCATCTACCGTAATTTTAAAGTAATCAGCTACTGCTTTTTGAATTCCCTCAATACTATTAGTTTTATAGATATTGTGATTAACGTAATCCCCAAGTGCCTCAATTGCAAAATTTAAATCGACTTTCTCTGGAACAATCATTGCTGTATAGGCCATTAACCGGTTCAGCGCTCCTTCTAAAAATCGAACATCATTTTGACAATTATTTGCGATATATTCAATAACATTTTCATCAATTCTAGTCGAAATTGTCATATTTTTAAGCTTAGCTGTAATAATTTTACATCGCAAATCAAAGTCCGGTGGATAAATATCTACAGGAAGTCCCCACATAAACCGACTTCTAAGCCTTTCTTCTAACAATTTCAAGTCATCAGGACTCCGGTCAGAACTAATAATAATCTGTTTATTTGCTTGATGTAAGGCATTGAAAGTATGGAAAAATTCTTGCTGAGTCTTTTCAGCACCGACAAGATACTGAATATCATCAATAATTAATACGTCTACTTCCCTATATTTCTTTTTAAAATTAGCCGCACTTTGAATATTATTCTTATTATCACTATTTATAATGTTGATGTATTCATCTTTGAACATTTCACTTGTTGTGTATAACACCTTTTTTTTCGTGTGTTCTACTATATAATTGCCTATCGCATGCATTAAATGAGTTTTTCCTAGTCCACTCTTTCCGTAGATAAATAAAGGGTTATGCACTTTTCCCGGTTGCTCCGCAACAATCATCCCAGCCGTTTTAGCTAGTCGATTAGAATCCCCTACTACATAGTTATTAAAGTTTAATTCAGGAATTAAATTCGTTTCCCATTCTTCATAAGTAGTCTCTACATTATCTACATAAGTAGGAATTGGAGAAAAGTTATCCACATTATCCACATTTTTCTGAACTTCTAATAAATCATCATCAATTTCCTCTTTTAATAAAAATTCAAATTCATAATTATGATTAGATACTTTATAAAAAGCATCATCAATTAAATTATAATAATTAGTTGTAAGAATTCGTTTATGTATTTCCATTGGAACTTGAATATATACTTTATTATCTTTAATCTTAATAAGCTTTAAATCATTAAACCAAGCATGAAAAGAAGCGGAATTTACTTCTGGATAAATTTCATTTAATACCGATTGCCAAAGATCTTTTTCATCCATTAAACCACCCCGCTTCACATTTATCAACATTATTCTACACTTTTTTCTCTCTCTTTCCAAGCACAAATTACCAAAACTTCACTTTTCCACAACTTATCAACATTACAACCCAGCATAAAACCTACAAAAAAAGCAGTTATCCACATTATCCACAAATTTTTATTCACATCGAAGTGTATAAGTGAAAACTGTGTATAAAAATTATCCACATGATGTGAATATGTGTATAAATGTCGAAATATGTCGATAAAATAAGGAAAAATAAAAGAAACAAAATGTGAATAGTTATAAACAATAAGATTTTAACTGTCCAGATTTCAAGAAAAGATTGACTTTTATAAATATTTAATATTATAATAAGGGAGCTTTAAACGAAGGAGGGATACTATGAAAGTCGGAACTTATCAACCTAATAAGAGAAAAAGAGCAAAGAAACATGGATTTTTTGCTCGTAAAGAGTCCAATATTTTAAAAAGTAGAAGAAAAAAAGGTCGTAAAAGACTTTGCAGTTAAAAAACCACATCTTTTATGTGGCTTTTTTTCATTTATGAAAGGAGTTAATCCATGAAAAGAACAGAAATGATTAAACCTCATCAAGAATTTTCCGAAATTATCCGAAATGAAAGATATTTAAAAAATAAAGACTTTTCTGTATATATAAGGAAAGGGAAATATAGTTATCCACATTTTGGAATAGCAGTTTCAAAAAAATTAGGAAATGCGGTCAATCGAAACAAATTAAAAAGAAGAATGCGGGTTATTTTAGATGAATACAAAAAAGAATTGCCGTTTAACGAGGATTATATTATAATAATGAAAGAAAACACAAAAAATCTTTCTTATCAAGAGTTGCAAGAGAGTTTTCGTGATTTAATGAAGAAAAGGAGAAAAAATGAAACATCAAAATAAAATATTAGCAATGATAGTAATCTGCATCATCTTTTTAACAAGTGGCTGCGGAACAAATGATTACTTAAAAGATGAAAATGGCAATATCATTGTCAATGAAGCGACTGGACAAAGTGTACAAAAAGATATATTATGTCAACCAGCAGCAGATTCAGAACTATATAAAATTTATCAAGACCATGCAGATCAATTATCTGTCAAAGTAGAAGACTTACCACTTTGTAGTGAATTTAGTCTAACATCAAATGAGTACAATGGTTTATGGGAAGCAATATTAGTAAGACCTCTAGCATTAGTAATTTTAAAGTTTGGTTATTTATTTAACAACTTTGGTATTTCCGTTATGTTTGTTGGTTTATTAATTCGTTTAATCTTATTACCATTCTCACTAAAAAGTATGAGACAAACAAACAACATGCAAAAAGCCCAACCTGAGATTGCAAGAATTGAAAAGAAATACGAAAATAAATCCGACAGTGATTCGATGATGGCAAAAAGCCAAGAAATGATGATGGTTTATCAAAAATATAAAATAAATCCAGTATCAGGTTGCCTAGTCGCATTAATTCAAATTCCTTTATTCTTTGCCTTTTTATCAGCAATCAATAAAGTGCCTGCCATTTTTGAAGGCGAGCTCTTTGGAATGAATTTAGGAATGACTCCATGGAAGGGACTTGGTCAAGGAGAATATATCTACATTGTTTTAATCTTCTTAATTGTCGCAACGACGTATCTATCTTTCAAAAACACAATGAAGAATGGTCAAAACAATGAAATGATGAAACAAATGAATTTCATGTTTATGTTTGTAATTATCAGTATATCAATCGCATCATTTAGCTTACCAACTGCAATTGCCTTTTACTGGATTGTTGTAAATGGATTTGCTGTCGTGCAAAACTATATAATAAAAAAGATTTTGAGTAAAGAAGAACTTGGAACCAAACCAAAGTCTAAAGAAAAAAAATCAAATAAAAAAGTAATAGAAGTAAAACATCAAGAAAAGAAAGTTTCAAAAAAGGACTCAAAAGAAAAAAAAGTTAGAAAGAAGTGATAATATGCCAGTAGTTACCGAAGCAAAGACTTTAATTGAAGCCATTGAAAATGCCAAAAATGAATTAAAAACAGAAAAAATCATCTATACAAAAAAAGAAAAAACAAGTGGTAAATTATTTAAATCTACCATGTATGAAGTCACGGCAATTTCAGAGATTGAACTTATGGATGAAATGAAAAAATACTTAAAAGAAATCATTGAAAATATGGGACTTACTGTTCAATTTGAAAGTTCAAAAAGGGAAGATACCTATGAAATTACTATGTATTCTGATAATAATTCTATCTTAATTGGTAAAAATGGCCAAACATTAAAGGCTTTAGAAACAATGATTCGTGCAAAAATGAACATAGATTGGAATATATCACCGAAAATAGTTTTAGATGTAGAAAACTATAAAGAAAAAAGAATCGAACACTTAGAAAGATTAGCTATAAGACTTGCCAAAGAAGTTCGAGCAACCAAAGTGGATGCAGTTCTAGATAATATGAATTCCTATGAAAGAAGAATTATTCATAACAAATTATCTAACTTTAAAGGTGTATCCACGGTAAGTGAAGGCGAAGAACCAAACCGTCATGTAATTATAAAATCAGAGTAATCTGTTTTTTATATAACAGGAAAGTAATACAATACCCCACGATTTACTATTGACAAACATGTGTTCGTATTGTATAATCTTGTTAATCAAAAGAGGTGATACAACATATGAAAATTACAAAAGCTTATCAGTTTCGACTTTATCCAACTAAGGAACAGGAAATACTCATTCATAAAACATTTGGATGTACAAGATTTCTATATAATCAAATGTTAGAGGAGTAAAAGAAAGCTATCGGACTAATTGTAATAGAAGTAGTTATAAAGAAAAAGAATATGCTAGTATTGAAGTAGATATGAAAGAAAAAACAATTACTTTACCTAAATTAAAGAAAGTAAAAATAAGAGGATATCGTAATTTAGAACAGTTACCAGGAAGAATACTTAATGCCACGATAAAACAAGTAGGATATAAATACTATGTAAGTGTTTGTGTCGAAGAAGAAGTAGAAATTCCTGTTATGAGTGAGAAACGAGCTATCGGGATTGATGTTGGAGTCAAAAACATGGTAGTGACTAGTGATGGTGAGTATTATGAGAATCCTGATTTTCTAAAGAAATATGAAAGAAGAATCCAAGGGTATCAACAAGAATTATCCAGAAGAAAAAAAGGAAGTAAAAACTATGAGAAAACTTTAAGAAAAATAGAAGAACTCTATCGAAAACTCAAAAACGCAAGAAAGAAATATCTAGAAGAAGTTGTATCTAAGATATTAAAAGGAAAAGAAATTATATTAGCAGAAAGATTAAAAGTCAAAGAGATGTTATCCAAAGAAAAGAATCCCAAAAGTGTAAGAAAGAGTATTAGTAATGTTAGTTTTCAAACAATCTTACAAACAATAGAGTACAAATGTAAATGGAGTGGGAAGACGTTTCATCAAATATCTACTTATTATCCAAGTAATCAAATCTGTAGTGAATGTGGATATAAAGATAACACCATGAAAGATTATGGAAAAAGAGAATACATTTGTCCGGTTTGTAAGACGAAGATAGAAAGGGACTACAATGCAAGTAGAAATATTTTACAAGAGGGATTAAGAGAGATAAAGATAGCATCATAAATAAAATGAAATAAAAAATAGTACGGGGGCGACCCTCGGAAATGTGGTCTCTGTAAAAAGAGAAAAGGAATACCGTGAGGTATTCCAAGGGAAGAAATAGAAAATTTATTGTTACAATTCACAGCTGATGAAAGTGGATAAGTAGCTAAGTTGCCCACAAAATGCGATAAAATCGGGAAAAATCGCATTTTTTTGTTGCAAAATTCTAAGAATTATGATTAATTGAAAAAGAATGGAAGGCGAAATAATATGAAAGATTTTACAGCAAAAGAATTAGAAAATCTATTTAGTAAAAAACAATTGTCAGCCTATAATCAAAAATTAAAAAGAGAACTTTATTTATTAAAAATGGATTACCATAAAGTTTTAGTAACACGAGACAGTTATATAGAAAAAGAAATAAATAAAAGAGAACATGATCTTCAAAAAGAATGGAAACATAAAATAAAAATAGTAGAATTAAAAGCAAAAATAAGTATAGATTTACTGAATCGAAAAGAAAAGAAAATAAGAACTATAGAATTAATACATCAAAAAGAAATGGAAGCAAAAGATGCGTTAATTGAAGCAAAAGATATAGAACTCGAAAAAAAAGATGCGCTAATTGAAGCAAAAGATGCAGAAATACTAAGATTACAAAAAGAACTAGAAAAAAGAGACATCTTATTAAATAGTAATGGAACCAATAGTTCAATACCAACAAGTCAAACATCAATAAGCATGAAGAAAGTGATTCCAAATTCAAGAGAGAAAAGTGAAAAAAACAAGGGAGGACAAATCGGACATAAAAAACATAAATTAGAGAAATTTAAAGATGAAGAAATTACAGAAATTCGATATGAAGAGCTAGAAGAATGTACACAATGTCATCAAAAGCATTTAGAAGAAACAGGAAACGTAATTTATAAAGATAGCTATGAATATCGAATCATAGTAGATAAAGTGAGAACTGGATTTAAAGAATATCGATGTAAGGATTGTGGAAAAATTATAAGAAAAGCGATACCCGATAATTTAAAAGAAGAAAATCAATATGGAAGTAGTATACAAGGATTAGCATTAGGACTTATGAATATCGGAAATGTCCCAATAAATAAAGTAAAAAGAGTAATAAGTGGTCTTACAATGGGAGAAATAGAATTAAGTGAAGGATATATTTCAAAATTAACGAAAAGAGCAAGTAAAATAGTAGAACCATTTCTAAAAGAAGTACAGGCAAAGATTTTAGAACTTTCAAAAATCCATTGGGATGATACAGTAATCATGATCAATACAAAACGATCATGTATGAGATTTTATGGAGATGAAAGATTAGCATTATATAAAGCACATGAAAAGAAAAATATGGAAGGATTAGATAAAGACAATATATTGAATTTACTAAATCAAGAACAGATGGTTATCCATGATCATAATAAAGTAAATTACAATACGAAATATGCTTTCATGAATGTAGAATGTAATGCCCACTTATTAAGGGATTTACAAAAAGTAAGTGATAATATTCCGGAAAGAACATGGGCAAAGTTATTAAAAGAACATATCCAAAATTATAATCATAAAAGAAATACATATTTAGAAGAAGGAAAAGAAGAATTTAATGAAGAAGAAATCAATGAATATTTTATGAAATTAGATGAATATATCATTCTAGGATATGAAGAAAATGAGCAGAATAACAAGCCATACTACTCCCAAACAGAAAAGAATTTACTAGATCGAATTGTAGAATATCGGGATAATTACACTTATTGGGTATTAGATTTCGGAATTCCTCTTACCAATAATATAAGTGAGAGAGCTTTAAGAGGAGTTAAGACAAAGATGAAAGTATCTGGGCAGTTCCAAAACCTATCAAGTGCTGAGTATTATGCAAATATAAGAAGTTACATTGAAACATGCCATAGAAATGGTATTAATGAGCTGGAAGCATTACAAAGATTAGCATCAGGCAATCCGTTTACTTTAAGTGAAATTCTAAACAATCAAAAAAATTAGCTATAATTGCTAACTTTTTTGTATGCTACAATCTTTGGCTGTGAATTGTAACAATTTATTTTCTATTGAATTCCTTTTTGTTCTTTTCATATAATACAAATTGTGATAATATAGACAAACAAAGGAAGTTGAGTGACAATGGAAGAACAACTCGCTAAATTAATTTATGATTATACCAAAAAAGAAAAAATAATAGATAAAGAATTCATAGAATCTTTCGCTGAAATAGTGGTAGATAACTATGCAATAAATGAATATTTAAACAAAATTGTGTATGAAAAAACATCATCTAAAAATAGCGTTATGTGTTATCAAAATAATAATGGAACTAGAAAGATAACGATATATCGAAATGATTTAAATCAAGAAGTGAACTTCTTAGTAAATAGTTTTTTTAAAGGTAATAGTACAGTATTAATAAAAAATGTATTAATTTTACAAATGTTAATGCATGAATTAATGCATATTAAACAATATAAAACTTACAATGAGAAGAAAATAGAAAAAGCAAATACAATTGAAGATGCTGTAACTTTCATAGCCTGGAGTATCGTATTAATCACTGATTTTGAAGCAATTCTTATGAATATATTAGGAAAGAAAAATGCAATAAATAAAAAATTGACAGAATTAACCCAAAAGAGAATAGATAAAGCCTATTTTTTTGATCCAATAGAAAGAATGGCAGAAATAGATGCCTGCCAAATTATGAAAAAAATCCTATATATTCTAAAACTCAATCACCAAGAAGTAGAGATGTTTACATACCTTAATTATTTAATAATGAACAAAGAAATAAGTAGTTATGATAAAACAGAAAATAACTTTCCATTTCAAAAATTTGTAAATATTGGTCATTTACAAAAAGCGTGGAAACAATCCATTATTTATGATTCAATTAAAAAAGGCTTAACAAAGGAATGTTTGAATTTGCCACTAGAAGAAAGATGTCGTTATGGTTTTCCGATTACAGAGGAAGAAAAAGAAGAATTACAAAGAGAGCATATAATTCTAAGTAGAAAATTGCTGAATTCATAAAATAATGGTATAATACCCGCGAATGGAAGTGGTAACATGGATACAACAATCGCTGCAATTTCAACAAATTCACTAGGTGTTGGAGCAATCAATATTGTGAGATTAAGCGGTCCGGAATCGATTGAAATCGTTAGTAAAATCTTTCCAAACAAAAAATTTTCGACTGCCAAATCCCATACAATTCATTATGGTTATATAAAAGACAATGACACAATTATTGATGAAGTTTTAGTAACACTTATGCGTGCTCCAAAAACATATACAATGGAAGATGTAGTAGAAATAAACTGCCATGGTGGTTCTATTACCGCAAATAAAATTTTAGAACTGCTTTATACAAACGGAGCAGTCCCAGCAGAACCAGGAGAATTTACCAAAAGAGCATTTTTAAATGGCAGAATTAACTTACTAGAAGCCGAAAGCGTAGAAGATTTACTAGAAGCAAAAAATGAAAATGCCAGAAAATTAGCTTTAAATGGTATCAGTGGTAAAACTACAAAATTAATCCAAGATTTACGCGAAAAAATGGTAAGCCTTCTTGCTAATATCGAAGTAAATATTGACTATCCAGAGTATATCGATGAACTAGAGATTACTAAAGAAAACATCACTCCTGTATTAACAGAAATAAAAAATTCTTTACAAAAAATAGTCGAAGAATCTGAAAATGGTAAAAAAATCAAAGAAGGAATTAATATAGCCATCATCGGTCGACCAAATGTCGGAAAATCTTCACTTTTAAATGCTTTATTAGAAGAAGATAAAGCTATTGTAACTGATATTTCAGGAACAACAAGAGACATTGTCGAAGGGACAATCCAATACAAAGGAATTAATTTAAACTTTATTGATACTGCCGGTATTCGTGAAACCGAAGACATCGTCGAAAAAATAGGCGTAGAAAAAAGCAAAAAAATTCAAGAAAGTTCAGATATAACAATTCTAGTATTAAATAACAATGAACTATTAACCGAAGAAGACAAAGAATTATTAAAGAAAATAGAACAAGAAAAGGGAGTAATCTTTATCAATAAAATAGATTTAGCTTCTAAATTACCAGAATTAAAAACAACAAAAAAAATCATCAAAGGTAGTACTGTAAAAAATGTAGGACTAGAAGAATTAAAAGAAGAAATCCTAAGTGAATTCTCTCTAGAAGATATGAGCTATAAAGATTTAACTTATCTATTTAATACAAGACAAATTTCTTTAGCAAAACAGGCTCTCCAAAACATAAACCATGTAATAGAAGAAAACAAAAAAGACATTCCTGTCGACATGCTAGCAATAGAAATTCGTGAATCTTGGGAGTATTTAGGCCAAATTATTGGCGAAGCATATGAAGACGAACTAGTAGATAACATATTTAAAAGATTTTGTTTAGGAAAGTAGGAGACTATGATACGTTTAGCAAAAAAAGAAGATTTAGATATTATTATGCCAGAAATACAAAGAGTAAAAGAAGAGATGCATGAAAGTGGCAATCCACAATGGGGCAATACTCCAGAAGAATATCCATCAAAAAAAGATTTTTTAGAAGATATTGAAAACAATTCATTATATGTATTTGAAGAAAATGCTCAAATAAAAGGATTAGTGTGCATCAAAGAAGATACGGAATATGAGTATGACCCTTATATCCAAAATTCTCATGAAAAAGCACTCGTTCTCCATCGGATGGCTGTATTTTTAGATTATCGTGGAGAACATATCAGCCAAAAACTTTTTGAGTATGCAGATGATCTTGCCAAAGACAATCATATTTTATTACTAAAAGCAGATACAGAAGTACAAAATCAAAAAATGAATGCCATATTAAAGAGATTACAATATGAATTCAAAGGGGAGTTTACTCCGAATTATCCTGGAAAATATAACTATTATGAAAAAAGAATTGGTGAACAAATGAAATACGAAGTAATTGTTGTTGGTGGTGGACACGCAGGAATTGAAGCGAGTCACATCGCAGCCTTTAAAGGACATAAAACACTACTTATCACAATGAATAAAAAAAATATTGGAGATATGCCATGTAATCCATCCATTGGCGGAACTGCTAAAGGGATAATCGTAAGAGAAATCGATGCTTTAGGAGGAATTATGGGGCGTATTGCAGACATATCTCACTTTCAAATTAAAATGCTAAATAACTCAAAAGGTCCAGCAGTTCGTTCCTTACGTGCTCAAGCAGACAAAACAACTTATCCAAAAAATATGCAAAACGAACTAGAAAACACCCCAAATTTAAGTATACTAGAATCAACAGTGGAAGATTTAATTATCGATGGAGAAACAGTAAAAGGTGTCATCTTAGCAAATGGTGAGAAATTATATGCCGATGCAGTGATACTAACAACCGGAACATACTTAAAAGCAAACATTTTAATTGGTGCAGAAAATACACCGTCTGGACCGCATGGCGAAGCACGTAGTAATCATTTAAGCGATAACTTAAAAAAATATGGATTTACCATTCAAAGACTAAAAACAGGAACACCACAGAGAATAAAAGCATCATCTATTGACTTTTCCAAAATGACTCCAGAATATGGCGATGATACATACTGGACATTCTCCTTTGATAATCCAGCCTCTTACAAAATCAATGAACAACAAAAATGTTATCTGATTTACACGAACGAAAATACTCATAAAATCATTCTAGATAACTTAGACAAATCTGCTATGTATGGTGGATACGTCACCGGTGTAGGACCAAGATATTGTCCAAGTATTGAAGATAAATTAGTAAGATTTAAAGATAAAGAAAGACACCAATTATTTTTAGAACCAGAAAGCCTTTATTATGACGAATGGTATTTACAAGGATTTTCTACGTCTATGCCTCGCGACGTCCAAGAACGTATGGTTCATAGTTTAAGTGGTTTAGAAAATGCAGTGATTTCAAAATATGCTTATGCCATTGAATATGATGCGATAGACCCTTTACAAATAATGCCATCACTAGAAACAAAAGTAATAAAAAATTTATTTACAGCTGGTCAAATTAATGGGACAAGTGGCTATGAAGAAGCAGCTGGCCAAGGCTTAATCGCAGGTATTAATGCAAGTCTAAAACTAGAAAAAAAAGAACCACTCATTCTAAAAAGAAATGATGCCTACATTGGTGTTTTAATCGATGACTTAGTAACAAAAGGAACCGCAGAACCTTATCGAATGCTTACATCACGTGCAGAATTTCGTTTAATTCTTCGCCATGACAATGCGGATTTAAGACTTAGAGAATACGCTCATAAAGTTGGAAGTATTACGGATAAGCAATACCAAAACTATTTAGATAGAGTTACCAAATTAAAAGAAGGAGAAGCATATTTACAAGAAACAAAATGCAAAATAACTCCAGAAGTCAAAGAAATATTTATAGAAAACCAAAAAGAAGTTCCAAATGCAACCGAGTCTTTATATAATCTATTAAAAAGACCAGAAATTACTATGAATTTTCTAGAAAAAATAGTAGAAATTCCACTAGATAACCAAACCAAAGAGGAATTAGAAATTCAAATAAAATATGAGGGATATATCAAAAAGACTTATAAAGAAGTAGAAAAAATGAAAAAGCTCGAAGAAAAAATAATTCCTCAAGATATTGACTATAAAAAGGTAAAAAATTTAGCGTCAGAAGCTCGTCAAAAACTAGAAAAAATTAGGCCAATTTCTGTTGGGCAGGCTGCCAGAATTAGTGGGGTAAATCCTTCTGATATAGCAATATTAAGTGTTTATTTAAAGAAAGAGTATGGGAAAGATGAATAAAGAAGAATTAAAAAATTATGTAAAAGAATTAGGAATAGAACTAACCGAAGAAATGTTACAAAAACTAAACGATTATGCAGACTTTCTACTTGAATACAATACACACACAAACTTAACCGCAATAAAAACAAAAGAAGAAGTGTATCTAAAACATTTCTATGATTCTTTAACTTTAACTAAAATCGCTAATTTAAAAGAAGGAACTCTACTAGATGTTGGAACAGGAGCCGGCTTTCCTGGGCTTGTTTTAGCTATAGTATTTCCCAATCTAGAAGTGACATTACTAGATAGCAACAACAAAAAAATTACATTTCTAAACGAATGCATTGCCAAATTACAAATA
>CALVOL010000003.1 GCA_944350285.1 uncultured Bacilli bacterium
TGCAATGTAACATTTGTAATAATCACACCTTTTTCTTTAATCTGCTCTAGTAACTCGTCCGTAAAATGAAGCCCTGCTGTAGGCGCAGCCGCACTCCCAAGATTTTTCGCATAGACTGTTTGATAACGGTTTTTATCTTCCAATTTCTCATGAATATAAGGAGGCAAGGGCATTTCCCCTAATTGGTCCAAAATTTCCAAAAAAATCCCTTGATAAGAAAAATGCACATGAACAATTCCTTCTTCTTTCTTTTCTACAACAGTTGCCCAAAGTAGACCATTCCCAAAAGAAATCTTCGTCCCAACATGCAGTCTCTTAAAAGGCCTAGATAAACATTCCCAATCATCATTTCCAAGTTCTTTTAAAAGAAGAAGTTCAATCACTGCATGTGTTTCACTCTTTTCTCCGATTAAACGTGCGGGAATGACTTTGGTATCATTAATCACCAAAACATCTCCTGGATTTAGATAATCAATCATATCTTTAAAGTGTTTATGTTCTAATTCTCCACTGTCACGATCCATGACAAGTAGTCTGGAATCACTACGATTTTTCAAAGGTGTTTGAGCGATCAATTCCTCTGGTAAATCGTAGTTAAAATCTTCTGTACTCATTAAAAATCCCTCTCAATTTCTAATATTTTATCGATTTTTTGATAGGCTTCATGAAAATCATCCATCGGAATATCAAATACATTGATGTGTTTTTGTTCCTTTAATTCATCACTAATTCTTTGATAGATAGTTTGTAAAGTAATACTATGATGAGAACTGATAGGAAAATATTTATGATGCGTTCTTGTTGATAGTCTTTGTTGATACAAACTTATATCCTTTAAATACAAATTAAAATAATAAATATCATAAGGCATCAAATTTAACCGTTCACTAAATGTTTGATAAGCTTCATGAAAAGAATATGCTTTTTCTTGGATTTCACACATTGCTTCTTCCGTCATAAAAAAGCTATCAAACAAAAGTGTCACCGAAACATCCTTCATTTGCTCTAAATAAGTAAACAATGCCTCATACATATCAATACTTTTAGTAAGACCATCCATTCCTTTCTCTGGTTGACCAGATAATCGGTATAAATTACAACTCTCTAAATGATCCCGCAGATAATTAGTCAAACGAGTCTTACCAACACCATGCGGTCCAACTACAATGATTAATCGATTCATAGTCACCTTCTCCTACTTTATATCCACACACATCGCTGGATTTAATAATTCTTTTCTTTTTAACTCACGTAATAATTTAACCTGCTTATGATTTATTTTTTTACCATGATAAGTGGCAACATAGCATTTCCCAAAAGTTTGGTGATCTATTGTTCCAAAACGAATCCAAGGATAATAATGCAATAATACTGATCCTTGATCGGTATATATCACTCCATCATCATGTTGATTTCTCTCAAGCAAATATTCACAAACGTCTCTACGGGCGATTAGTAAATTATGAAGCCAAAGTTTAGCCCATGCATTATGGTGTTCATCGACACTTGATGTAGTTAATAATTCTAACTCTTCGTTAATAAAGCATTCGGGAATATCCGAAATATCAACAATTTTTCCCCTTTTGATATCTTCTTCTCTGCTCAGAGGAAGAAAAGGATGGCGAAAGACATATCGATCATAAATATCTAACCTACTTTCTTCCCCTAAATACATTACATAATAGCACTTCTTTTCAGGATGATAAGAAATGACACTATTATGAATAAAATAGGGATTAAAAAGAGTGTAAGACATCCTTGTAAAAACAAAATCAAAATATGGAGAAAAGGTTTGATATTGCTTAGTAAATTCTAAAAATTCCTTTTCTCTTTCTAACGATTGTTCCAAAGAAAGTCGCGTATCATGAATATAAAGCCTTACTTGTTCTTTACAAAATTCTTCTAATTCATAATAAAATAATTCCTCTACGCTTTCGTCTGTTCTTTTTACTTGTGTTTTCATATGTCACCTTTAAAATAATGAACCCATATGATCAATTTTTAAATGGTCATAAGCTTTTTCACAAGCCATTCTTCCTCGTGGAGTTCTTTTGATAAATCCTTCCTGTAATAAAAACGGTTCTACAACATCTTCAATGGTCGATACTTCTTCGCCAATGCTGGTTGCAATGGTTTCGACTCCAACAGGTCCTCCATTGAATTTTGTGATTAAACTTGTTAAGTATTCCAAGTCGACAGAGTCTAGGCCATACTCATCTACTTTTAAACGTTTTAGAGAATTATCGGCTAGTTCTAAAGTGATTTTTTCATAACCTTCTACTAAAGCAAAATCACGTACTCGTTTAAAGAGACGATTGGCAATACGTGGAGTTTTCCGACATCGCTTGGCAATTAATCTGGCCGCATCCATCTCAATCGGCATATTTAGGACTCTGCTCGTTCGATTTACAATTTTACATAGTTCCTCCTCGCTATAATATTGCAGCTTAGAAACAATACCAAAACGATCTCTTAATGGTGCTGAAATATCACCAGCTCTTGTCGTTGCACCTACTAAAGTAAACGGTGGTAGATCAATTTTAATATTACGGCTTTTGCCATCACTATTTAAGACTAAATCCATTTCAAAGTCTTCCATAGCTGGATAGAGGATTTCTTCAATAAATTTTGGCATTCGATGAATTTCATCAATAAATAGCACATCGCCTGGTTCCAATGTCGATAAGATAGCCGCTAGGTCACCACTTTTTTCAATGGAAGGACCACTGGCTGTTTTAATATTGACACCTAACTCGTTTGCTATAATATGAGCAAGGGTTGTTTTTCCAAGACCTGGAGGCCCATATAATAGTACATGATCTAGTGACTCATTTCGGATTTTACTAGCTTCAATAAATACTTTTAAGTTGCTCGTTATTTCTTCTTGGCCGACATACTCTCTTAAGCTCTGTGGCCGAATATTGGTTTCAAACTCATCGCCTGCTTGTTCTTCGGCATCCATAATTTTCTCGTCGTCCATCATCACTCCTCCTTTACTTTAATAATTGTTTTAAGGCTTCTTTTACTTGACTCTCAATAGGTAAACTCGCATCCATATGTGGCAAGATTTTTTTGATATCATTGGTCTTATACCCAAGTCCTTCTAAGACACTTACTAGTTCATCAAACCCAACGATCGATGGAGTCTCACCAACACTTGTAAGTTTTCCTTTTAAATCCAAAATAATTTGACGAGCCACTTTATCGCCAACTTTCGGAAATTTTTTCAAATATAAAATATTTTCTCGATCAATTGCATCTATAATTCCAGCTACACTTCCAGTCGCAAGCATCGGCATAATTAATTTTGGCCCTACTCCTTTGACATTTAATAGTTTTAAAAATAGTTCTTTTTCTTCTTTGCTTAAAAATCCATACAAGGAATGTTCATCTTCTTTAATATGACTATAAATATATACTTTTGCTTCTTCGTTTAATGAATAGGAAAAAGGATTTGCCACAAAAATTTGATAGCCAATACCATTGTTTTCTAACACGATATAATTTGATTCTTGAATGCTTACGATTCCTTTTATATAACTATACATAATATCACCGTAATAATGATATCATACAAACGTTTAAAAGAAAAGAGAACTTTCTTTCATTAACCAAATTATGGGTCATAGTGTTACTTTCCTGTTATATAGAAATTCTTTTGGGGGTTCTCCCTTGGAAATACAGTCCAAAAGATCTGGTTTGTCTTGATGAAGTCGATACATTAAAACTAACGCACTTGCTTCTTCTAGCTGCTTGTTTTGAACAAGCTCATTTATGACACGAAATACATACTGATAACCTGATGACATTTGGAAAAATAACTGCATGTAAAACCAAAAATCTACAAAGTTTTGTTTCTTTTTTAATTTTCGTTTTGTTTCTTTAGAAAACAGAAATAGCGTTCCACATTCTTCTAAATCTTTTTTCGATTTTAACCCCCCACATACATCATTCCAAACATTTTTAAACAGTACTTTTTCATAATATAAAAAGGAACTTTGTTCGATTTCTTCTAATGAAATTTCTTGGATAAAAATATTTTCCAACATTTTGGTATATAGGTTTTGGTTTGGCAACGAATATTGATCTTGAAAGACCATTAGGGCAAAATAATTATTGAAATTTATCTTATATTCTTGCATTTTTTTAATCCCATCAAAGCAAGGTCTTGCTGCTATTTCAGAGGCTTCACTAAACTTTCTTTGTTTCATAAGAGCTTTGATGCGGTATTCTTCTACTAGATAATCTTTTTGATACTGTGGTGTATCGGTAAGAAGGAGAATTTGCTCATATTGTTTTTGTAAGAAAAGGCATTTTAATTTTTGCAAGAAAAAGCCTTCATAAGCAATGAAGTGATTACAAATTGCTATAGCTTTTTCATATTCTTTTAATTTTATTAGGCATTTCACACGAATTAATTGAAGTTTTCCTTCTTCTTGAAATTCTTCTTTTTCACATAAGGCTATTACATTTTCTAAATCTTTGTCTTTAACATCTTTTAACTTGCTTGCTAATGCATATATATAGAAATTGGTATTACCTGCAGGTAATTGTTTTAACTTTTCTACATAAATCGCATCGTCCAGAAGCCCTCCTTCTTTGCAATAGCGCATTGCTTTACAATAATTTTTTTGAGCAATTTCTTCTAATAGTTTTTGAAAAGATTCTTCTTTTAATTCTTCGTCTGTCATCTTTTTTACCCCCTATCATTTTTATTATAATCCAATATAAAAGAATTCAAAATCATCTAATATGTTTTCATCCTGTCCTTCCACTACAACTGGTATTGTAATTTTTAATAATTGATAAGTAGGACATGATTTATATGACTCATTAATGGTATCCGGATCTATAATCACCTGATTATTTTCTGTAATTTCACAGTTTGCATCACAATCACCATCGCCATTAATATCCACATTCAAAATATAAGAGCAATTATCGCTTGTGGTTGATGAATCGATGGTAATGTTGTTTAAATCAAAGTAGGTTTCATCTCCATCACTTTCCAAAAGCCATGTTTCACTGTCATAAGTAATGCGATCTTCAGCGACTCGAATTGTTTTGGCAAAGTCTTGGAAAGTCAATGTTATTTCTTTGCGATTGCCATTGGTCGTAATGGTTGGAACTCTTGTTAAGGTATTATTCATTAAGTCTTTTTGAACCGTTTCTATCACCGTAGCTCGGTTTACTTGATTTGCTTTGGCATATGAAGTATGATTCGATTCATATTGGATGTCTAGCAACAATTGAAACAATAACAACATCACAATAGAAATTAGTCCAATACTAACAATTACTTCAATTAATGTAAAGCCCTTTTTATTCATGTTACGCACCCACTTTCACATTGGCATAGTAATAAAAGCAGTTCGCTGTTGATGTACATGGTTCTCCCGATAATTGCGATGCAAATTCGACAATTAATCGATAGCCAGTATCTGAGTCATTGTCTAATGTTCGCAGGTAAGTCATCAAATTATTATCGGAACATAAACTCATCGTGGCCGCACTATCACAAGCAGTGATTTTTGAAACATCATAGGTTGTTAGTATCATAGTCTGGATATGAAGATCATTCCATAATCTTTCAAAAAACAATTTTTCACCATTATAGGCGGCACCAAACAAGTCACTTTGCCCTGGATAAATATTTTGATAAAGTGTCGTTTCGTTAATTCTAGCTTTTAATGTATCTAATTCGAAACTTTCCAAATATTGTTTTAAATAATAAGTTTCGTACAATTTATTCATATCATCGTATCTTAACCTTCTTGTCTCTTGGTTATTCGATGCAACAAAGGCTGAATACACTAACACGAGTGAAGCAAGTAATATCGCTGTGACAACGATTGTCTCAACAAACACAAAACCCTTTTTATTCATGAAACCATCTGCTTTCTTGTATTATTATACTAAAAAATAAGACAGAAAAAAAGAATGAATTGTAAAGATTTCATTCTATTGTTCCGTTTTCTTTAAAATATTCTTCTAGTGTTAAATGATTCTCCATAATATACTTTGCTACTCTAGGAGAGCCAATATACCGTAAATGCCATGGTTCATAATGATAACCTGTGATTTCTTCTTTGCCTTCTGGATACCTTAAAATAAAGCCATAATCTGCACATATTTTATGTAACAGGTGATAGCAATCATCTAGTCCTTCGTCAAATTCGTTAATCCATTTCTCATCTTTTTTCATACAGATATCGATGGCAAGGCCTGTTTCATGTTCGGAATATCCTGGTCGCGCCACAAAAATATTGGCATGTTCTTCGCCGTATTTTTCTTTGTTTTCTTCGTATATTTTTCGTTGTAAGGCATTCGGACGATAGGCGCTTTCTACATCAATGTAAAACCCTTTTTCCCGCATGGTATCACGAAGGCAAAGCCATGAATACATTGCTTCTTCTCTAATATTACCGTCATTTTGACACTCTGGATATTCTGATTGATACAACATGATTTTTAAAGGATAGTTTTCCGGGATTGGATTTTGTTTATTTACTAGCATCATTGTATGATGATAACTTGCATCAATTAACCAAGAGAATAACTCGCTTGTCCTTTCAAGCTCTGGATGATATTGCACTCCTAGTATTTGAGCGCCCTTTTTTGTATATTCGATAGCCTCAATAACACCATCTTCACTTGTCGCAGCAATCGTGATATCTTTTGCCGCATAAGGTAAAACAAAACTATGAAGACTGATGACGTTTAACTCATCTTGTTTCATGATTTTATAAAATAATGTGTCTTTGTTTAACTTAATTAGATGACGAGCAGTTTCCTGCGTTTCTATATCTTTCGTAACGCAATGATTATGAAAAGAATCATCTTCTAATTGTTTTAAATAATGATCCGTATCTTTTAATATTTGTTTTATTTCTTCCAAAGACTTTTCTGGATGTTTTTCTCTTTCTTCTTTTAAATTAAAGGCTGTGCCAATTGCTTGAAGCCCTAAACATACTCCCAAAATAGGTTTTTTATTTTTTAGGGCATCCTCTAACACTGGAAAGAAGTCAGGCCAAATTTTTGAACCTCCGGGCCATAGATATCCATCACATAGTGAGAGATAATCTTCCACGTGTTGGTGAAGAAGACCAATAGGAACTCCTCCACATTCCACAATCTTTTCTTCGTACATTCTGACAAAACTTGCACGATCTTGATACGGATCCTTTGTTTCATTCGTTAAATTATAGGTTGGAATAATCCCTATCACGGGTTTATTTTTTATCATAAAGTACCTCCTTTTTCATTTTATTTTGTGTCGTACCAATTTATACCGTAATCCGCACTGACTTTTAGGGGGACATCTAATTCGATTGTATGAGTCATAATCTCTTTTACAATTTTTTCTACTTTTGCTTTTTCACTTTCGATAACGTCAAATATCAATTCATCATGGACTTGTAATACCATTTTGGTTTGAATGTTTTCTTCTTTAAATTTTCTGGCAATTTCTACCATTGCTTTCTTAATAATATCCGCGCTTGTTCCTTGAATTGGAGTATTTAGAGCAATTCGCTCACCCATTTGTCTTACCATATATTGTGGACTATCTAATTCTGGTATTACTCTTCGACGATTAAATAATGTCCTTACGGATCCTTGTTCTTTGGCTTCCTCCACAATATCATCCATATACTTTTTCACACCAGGATACAATTCATAATATTTATCAATAAATTCTTTGGCCTCTTTGGAACTAATTTCTAAGTTTTCTCCAAGACCATACCCACTAATTCCATAAACGATTCCAAAGATCACTGCTTTGGCAGTACTACGCATCTTTTTTGTGACTTCACTTTCTTTGATCCCATGAATATCCGCGGCTACTTTGGTATGAATATCCGCATCATTGATAAAAGCTTCTTGTAATTCTTTAGACCCTGAAATATGTGCAAGTATTCGAAGTTCAATCTGGCTATAATCTGCGCTTAAAAAATAATCGTTACATGGTAGGAAAGCTTTTCTTATCTTTCTTCCCTCTTCATCTCGAACTGGAATATTTTGTAAATTTGGTTCCGTTGAAGAAAGTCGACCCGTTCTTGCAAAGTTCTGTTTAAAAATTGTATGGATTTTGCCGTCATCCATAATATACGTTTCCAATCCTTCCATATAAGTTGAATATAATTTTGTAACGTTGCGGTACTCCAATACTTTTTCGATAATTGGATGCATGCCCCTAAGTTTATGTAATACTTTGACATCGGTTTTATATCCTTTGGTTGTTTTCTTGCCACCAGGAAGTCCTAATTTAAAAAACAATACTTCTCCTAATTGTTTTGGACTAGAAATATTAAATTCACAACCAGCTAGCTCATAGATTTCTTTGGTTAACGTATCAATGCGTCCACGATAATCGACTTTCATTTCGTCTAAAATGTTTTTATCTACCTTGATCCCTGTCATTTCCATATCTGCTAAAACTGGCGCCAAAGGCATTTCGATTTTCGTAAATAAGTCATACATTTCATCTCGTTTTAAATCGAGAATAGCCCGATCTCTTGTATCAAAGACAAAACGACTTTTTAAAGCAATTTCTTTTGGTAAAGTATCTTTGTGTTCCTCCCATTTTTTGTAAACATCTTCTAAAAATGATACGGAATATCCGTTTGGTACCATATAATATGCTATATCATCTTTGCTACCGTCTTGAATTAAAGCGGAACTAATCATTAAATCCGTGTTTACAGAAGGACATGTTATTCCTACTTTTTTTAAAGCGACAATCGCTTTTTTATAATCATAAGTATATAATACTTTCCCGTTCAAAAAACTTAAAACATCTGCGATTAAATCCGCTTTTACATAATAGTTTTTCTCTTTTGTAGCAACACTCATTCCTATAATTGAAGATTGATGATAGTTAAAGCCATCTAATTCTAAATAGAAAGCATATTCCTCTGAATTTTCAATTTCTACAGGATCTTCTATTTCTAAAAAATCAATATCGACTTCAACACTCTCTTTTTTTAGTCCTTTGATAAAAGAATAAAATTCTAAATCTTCATAAATTTCATACAGTTCAGGATTATCTTTTTCTTCGTATTTTAAATCTTCTAAATCTTTTACTTCTAATGGAACATCACGATATATTGTTGCAATTTCTTTACTCATAAAAGCCGCTGCTTTATCCGTTTCTAGTTTTTCTTTGGTTTTTCCTTTTATGTCATTAATGTGGTCATAGATTCCTTCCAATGAACCATATGTTTGAAGTAAATTTAATGCCGTTTTTTCTCCGATTCCGCGAACACCTGAAATATTGTCAGAAGAATCTCCAGCTAAACCTTTTAAATCAATGATCCGAATTGGTTCAATCCCATAATCTTTTTTAAAGCTTTCCACATCATAACGAATATAATCTTTTTGTTTTAATAATTTCATTTCTAACTGAGGACTAATTAATTGTAACAAATCGCGATCTGAGGAAATAATTGTACCAATAAAATCCGGATCTTCTTCGACCATACGTGCGAACGTTCCAATAATATCATCGGCTTCATAAGGTGCTAGTTCAAAATATGGGACTCCCATAGCTTTTAGTATTTTTCTGGCATAAGGTTCTTGCATATGTAACTCATCAGGAGTTTTTTTACGTCCTTCTTTATAAAAGTCATATTTTTCTTTTCTAAAATTTTTGCCAATATCAAAAGCCACTGCGATATATTCAGGATTTTCTTCGTGAATGATTTTATTCATCATACCAACAAAACCGTATAGTGCATTCGTTGGAAACCCTTTGGAATTTTTTAATAAATTGCCTGAATATGCTGTCGCGTAATAACTACGAAACAATAAATTATTTCCATCCACTAAAATGATTTTTTTCATGTGTACACCAACTCTCTAAGCACATTATATCACGAATTACTTTTAAAAGAAAAAAGAATTGGTGTTATATTATAATTGATTTTCTAATTGTTTATAGCTTTCTTTTTTATTGATTGGCTACTTTTTGGAAAGATTTTAACACGAAATTTTCTCCATCGAAAGTAAAATGATATTCGTAGGTTTCGGCTTGGTCTATATAATTTTCTATGGAGACTGTAGGATAGTCCTCACTTGTATAAGAAATCACATCCAAAGTATTGCTATGAGAGACATCATCATAGATCGTCAAAGAGGATTCTTCTGGCATTTCTTTATGATCAGGAGCGACTACGATAGACTTTTCTGTAATGATATAGTCCGTCCGAGTTTTCTTTGCAGCGATGACTTTTCGAACCATAAATTCTGTATTATTTTCTACACTTTCTTTCCTGCATTGATATGTGTTTGTATTCTCGTCATAAGTAAATGTTGTGAAATGATCGCTAGTGAATGAACCAGAGGTGTTTTCATAGGAAATATCACCAAAGATTTTATGGACGTATAAAAGAACATCATCGGCTGACAGTGTTTGATTTAACCCAGAATTTTCTTTATCATATAAAGCAAGCGCACACCCAAGAATATATTCATCTGTAAATGTAAGACTGTGGTAACGATCATATAAGAACGTCACCTCATCGCTTGGATTTACCATATTATATAAACTTGTAACTATATTATCATTCACTAAAACTTCTGTATATTCTACCTTATTATCGTTTGGAACTAGAAAGAGATAAATCCCTATACTTATTAAGACAACTATCCCTATTACTCCACCAATTATATATATTTTTTTCATAATCATCACCTATTGTTAGTATAAAATTTTTTTAGTAAAAAATCGAGAAGTAGCCAAACAAATAGACACGAAAATGTAAAGATTTTGTTCTTTGTTATTTTTTTGAAATTTAAAATCTCTATCTATTTCGATAAGCTAAGAGGCTATATTTATAGCTATTATTTTTTTACTAAACGTTTTATTTCCATATTAGGCATTCTCATCAACCTGTATTGCTCAGTAAGTCTATACATGTCCTCTCCTAAAAATTCATTAGGTATTGATTGTTGAAATAATTTCCACACTTTATGTTGAATACTTGGCTCTTGAAGATTGATTAAAGAAAAAATGGCATCTAAAGTAACTTTTTGACCAGTCCAAGGATTTTTTCTATTTACCATCGCTAAATTTACACCAAACACATCTACAAAATATAGAAATATAGCACTTTTAATATCTATTTCTTTTATAAATAATCCTGTATCAAAGTCATAATATTTCCTTGTTAATACTTCGCTGGGTCTTCCTAAAAAATCAGAAAAACCTACTGGGGGCATTTCTTTTATTTGTAAGCCGTCATAATCAATAAAGAAAACTTTGCCATCTTTGGTAATTCTTATATATTCTCTGTCGTACATAAATCGGGAAATATGATTTTATTTTTATGTCCTTCTTTTATGTTTTCTTCTATTTGAAAATGTATGTTTGCATAGCTCATTAAATCAAATATATTTTCGTAATAGTCTGTAAAGTCTACTCCTGGAATATAGGGCATTGTATAGGAATTTACTACTCCGTTTTGTTCTTCTAGTTGGAAGTGCGAAATGATTAAAATCAGTTAAATTAGGTATTTCTTCTAATCTTTCTTCCAAATCAAAGCCTGTATCAGCTATCATTTCTAATAATGCATCATTTAAAATTTTTAATAACTCACCATCAGGTAGTTGAATGATTATGGTATCTTCTCTTCTTTTTAGTATTTTATATCCTGTATTTTTTTCTAAAAATTCATGTAAATTTGATTTAGGTATTTCCATAGTATTCTCCTTTTTTAGGTCTATCTTATTTCTATTTTCCACAGGAGTCAATTATTTCAAAAATTTTTTTACAAAAAAAGAAAACTTCATCACACAATGAAGTATTCTTTGTTTATCATAAATTTCTTTTATTGTTTATTTATTTCACTTTATTTCTTCTAACATTTTTTCTTTTATTTTATCTATATCTGTAAAAAACAAATTAATTCCTCTCTTTTTCAACCCCAACATATTTTTAAATAAACTTTTAATTTCATCTTGTAAACCAGTAGGAACTTTTAACGGAACGCCAGCTTTTGTGTGCACATGATCTATATATCTTTCTAATGTAGGAAACGCATTTTGTAATAATATTGCTGCATTTTCGCCTGCTATCTTCCTAATTATAATAGTATTACAAAAACCATATCGCTTTATTTTTTTATTCATTATCTTTTCATATTTATCTACTTTAGAACTTATGGGAATAAACCATAAAATATTTTTATCTTCAATAGTAAAATAAGTAGGTCTTTTTTTACCTTTTTCATGATTTTGCATCAGACTATTATCATTTACAACATCAAAATATTCATCTTTAATATGATATAAATATCCTGTTTTAACTTTTATGTATATCACCTCCTGTATCATAATAACTAAAAAGAAAACTTCATCATATGACGAAGTTATTCTGCATTTTCAACCAGGATCATTTATTAGTCGCACCACCTGGAAGCGAAAAACATTGTCGACTGGACTCACTTATTATTCGCACCATCCAGAAGCGAAAAACATTTTCACACATCTCTGTGTAATGTCAATATACTATATTTTTCCGAAAATGTCAATTAGTATACATTTATAGTATATTCAAATTAGTATAATAATATATCTAAATTATTGTCTTAAAAAGCATATTGTGCAATAAATCATTATCTTAGATATTTTTCTTTAGAAAGTCTGTATTAAATACTATTTATTTGCCTTTTCACGAATTGCAGCTTGAGCAGCAGCAAGTCTAGCAACTGGCACTCTAAATGGAGAGCAACTTACATAATCTAATCCTACATTATGGCAGAATTCAATACTTGATGGGTCTCCTCCATGTTCACCACATACACCTAATGAAATGTTTGAATTAGCACTTCTGCCCTTTTCAGCAGCCATTTTTACAAGTTGGCCTACTCCTTCTTGGTCAAGACGAGCAAATGGGTCAGATTCGAAGATTTGTTTTTTATAATAATCATTTAAGAATTTTCCAGCATCGTCTCTTGAGAAACCGAATGTCATTTGTGTTAAGTCGTTCGTACCAAATGAGAAGAAGTCTGCATATAGAGCTATCTTATCTGCAATTAAAGTCACTCTTGGTATTTCAATCATCGTACCAATTTCATATTCCATTTTTACGTTTTCTTTTTCGATTAATTCATCCGCAGTTTTTGTAACGATTTCTCTTAAATAAGATAATTCTTTGGTACTTCCTACTAACGGTATCATAATTTCTGGTTTAATGTTTAATCCTTCTTTTTGGACTTCGATTGCCGCACCTATTACAGCTTTCGTTTGCATTACTGCGATTTCCGGATAAGTAATGGCAAGTCTACAGCCTCTGTGTCCCATCATTGGATTGAATTCTTTTAATGAGTCAATTCTAGAAACACATTTTTCATAAGAAATATTTAGACTCTCTGCAAGTTCTTTTATTTCTTTTTCTTCTTTTGGTAAGAATTCATGCAATGGTGGGTCTAGATAACGAATAACTACTGGATTTGGTGCCATTACTCGGTATAATTCTGCAAAGTCTTCTTGTTGGTATGGCAAGATATATTCTAGAGCTTTTTCTCTTTCTTCTTTTGTATCTGCCATAATCATTTGTCTAAAATGGAAAATTCTTTTTGTGTCGAAGAACATGTGCTCTGTACGGCATAAGCCAATTCCTTCTGCTCCAAAAGTTGCTGCTTGGCGAGCATCTCTTGGATTATCTGCATTGGCACGTACACGTAGTTTTCGCACTTCATCTGCCCAACTCATAAATTCTTCAAAGTCACCACTGATGGTTGGTGCTGAGGTCTTTAGTATTCCGTCATAGACATGACCAGTAGAGCCATCTAAGCTAATTTCATCTTTTTCGTGATATACTTTACCGTCTTTTGTTGTAAGTGTCTTCTTTGTTTCATCGATTGTTAATTCTCCACAACCAGAAACACAGCAAGTTCCCATACCACGTGCAACAACAGCAGCATGGCTAGTCATTCCACCACGGATAGTTAAAATACCTTCGGAATGGTTCATTCCTTCAATATCTTCTGGGCTTGTTTCTAAACGCACTAAGATGACTTTCTCGCCATTATTATTGGCTGCAATTGCATCTTCTGCTGTAAAGTAAATATGTCCTGCTGCTGCTCCAGGGCTTGCTGCAAGACCTGTTGCTATCACTGTTCCTTTTTTAAGGGATTCTGCATCAAACGTTGGATGAAGCAAATCTTCTAATTGTTTTGGTTCTACTTTTAGTAATGCTTCTTCTTTTGTAAGCATTCCTTCTTTTACTAAATCGACGGCAATTTTCACCGCAGCTTGAGCAGTTCTTTTTCCATTTCTAGTTTGAAGCATAAACAACTTCCCATTTTCAATAGTAAACTCCATATCTTGCATATCTTTATAATGATCTTCTAGAGTATTTGCAACACGCACAAATTCTTCATATACTTCTGGCATATCTTCTTCTAGTTTGGAGATTGGACTTGGTGTACGAATACCTGCTACGACATCTTCACCTTGTGCATTGATTAGATATTCGCCATATAGTTTCTTTTCTCCTGTTGCAGGATTTCTAGTGAAGGCAACACCAGTACCTGATTTATCACCAGTATTTCCATAAACCATTTCTTGAACGTTGACTGCGGTTCCCCAACTAGATGGAATATCATTCATTCTTCTATAATAAATCGCTCTTTCGTTATTCCAGCTTCTAAATACTGCCGTGACTGCTTCGATAAGTTGTACTTTAGGGTCAACAGGGAAATCTTCACCAGCAACTTCTTTATAAATACTCTTAAAATGATTTGTGATTTCCACCATATCTTCAGCGGTTAAATCAGTATCAAACTTTACACCTTTACTTATCTTTACTTCATCTAAATATCTTTCAAATAAACTTTTAGAATATCCTTTTACGACATCTGCATACATTTGAATGAAACGACGATAAGAGTCATAAACGAAACGTTTATTTCCAGTAATATCCGTAAAGCTTTCAGCCACTTCATCATTCAACCCTAAGTTTAAAACGGTATCCATCATTCCAGGCATACTAGCACGTGCACCACTACGAACACTTACGAGTAATGGATTTTTAGGGTCTCCAAATTTCTTGCCTGTCATCTCTTCTAATTTAGCAAGGGTTTCTAAAATTTCTGTTTTAATTTCCTCGCTAATGGTTTCATTATTATCATAATAATTTGTGCAGGCTTCTGTTGTTACAGTAAACCCTTGAGGAACAGGAAGTCCAATGTTTGTCATTTCTGCTAAATTAGCTCCTTTTCCTCCTAATAAATTTCTCATGTCTTTATTTCCTTCACGGAATAAATATACATATTTTGGCATCATTATTCATCTCCTTTTTTAACATCATGCTCCAAGTCCATTATATCGATTTTCAAAGAAAAAAGATATGCTTTTGACATATCTTGACACGAATTTGTTTATTTAAAGGCTTAAGGTAAATTATCAGGGATCCCCGATAATATTCCTTATCGGGGAATTAAGATTATCAGGGAAATTTTTAACCAAGCCTTTATTTAAGGCTTTTTCTTTTGCTATTTTCCCTGATAATGTCTATAATAAATTTCGCTGGCAAAGGTGTCAGCAGGAAAGGATGTGGTATTTTTGAGTTACCCAGATTTTAAAACTCAAATCAAAGAGATACGAAGGGAGGCAA
Source organism: uncultured Bacilli bacterium (assembly GCA_944350285.1). Classification (GTDB taxonomy): domain Bacteria; phylum Bacillota_I; class Bacilli_A; order RF39; family UBA660; genus Ventrenecus. The sequence continues at coordinate 15,620 of CALVOL010000003.1, forward strand.
TTGAAATAGGCTTTTCCATTTCAACTATGAATGGCTATGAAAGAATATGGAACAAGTTTATAAATTGGAAACAAGAAGAACATTTTGTATATCAAGAAGAAGATTATAATCAGTTTTTGTTGGAATACTATCACTTTGATGTTTCAACTTATACTTCCAAATCGAAGTCTAGACATCAAGAACTGATGAGATCAAAAAGAATAGTAGATGACTTTGATACTTATAAGGAATGGATTCAAAGAAGATGTTTACCAAACAACTTATATTGTGAATATCCTAAAGAATGGAATCCAGTCGTTGAAAAGTATTTCACTTATTGTAAAGAAGAAAAAGAGAATGCTTCAAGCTCCATTAAATTGAAACAACAATTACCAGATTGGAATGATGACAAGGATTTACTAAACCAGCTTTTAAATCTATAGACGTTATCAGGGAAAATAGCAAAAGAAAAGCCCTTAAATAAAGGCTTGATTAAGAATTTCCCTGATAATCTTAATTCCTCGATAATTGATATGGATTGGACTCACTGCCATCTCCTCCAAATATTTTTACGTTAGAAGATAAATATAATGCAGGAGAGACAACAACATATGTATCGCGTGCGTAAGTATTAGCCACGAATCCTATCTTATCCACAAAGAATACAAGATTAGAAGTACTTGAATCCGGGGTCAATGTCCATTGATAAATTCCACTCTTATATAACCAGTTATTATTATAACAATCTTCGTAATTACGCCAATCATACAAAGTATAAGATAAACATATATTTCTATTTGTATTAATTCCTCCGCTGGTTGCATATCCATAATCACTTGGATACATTAATCCGATTTGTCCTGTCCATTCGGTTGGTCTACCGCTATAAACCTCTGTACCTCTTTCATATGTATAATAAGTAGAAGTAACATTTGTAAGTGAAGATAAGCCTCCTAAACTCCAGATAGCATCATTGAGCATCTCCTTATATGGACTTTGAATTCCATTCAAATAAATGGTATTCAATTCCTCCTGTAAAGTGGCAATACTCCAATCATTTACATTACCAGTATTCCATGCCATGCCCATGCTATATGGCTCATCCTTAATAATTTTCAGTCTTGATTCTTTGTTACCATTTCCATCCTCGATATTATTCATTACTCCTATGATGCGCCATAATTCATTATTAAAAGACACATAGTTATTTGGATCTGCTCCTATATATCTTAAATTATTATCTACCGTTTCATCATATACGAGTTCTTCACTCTTTTCGGCATTCTTGATCATACAATTTGATGCTGTATCGTCACATAATGCTAATGCTTCACTAAAACTTATCTTTTCATTAATAATTCTTACACTGATAGTTCCACTAAAAGTAAGTCCTTGTTGATTATCTTGATTGCCATTGTTCTTATAATGATACACTAAATAATAGGTTGTTTTCTCAAGTGTACTTACATCAAAGTCTGCTTGCTCTAATATGATTTGAGAGTTATTTGTAAATGTTCCTTGATATACTAATTCTGGTGTTCCTGTAATATTTAAACTATCTTCTTGATAGAGTTGTTCATTCTCTAATGTTGGATCTGCTACATCTACTGTAATGTTATTACTAATTGGATCAGTTGTTTTATACAAACTAATTTCAATATCTGTTCCAAATTCACTTGGTAATACTCCTGCTAAATCTATTTCATAAATTCCTATACCATTATCCGAATTCTTTTCGATGGTAAATTCCTGAATTCCTATTTGTCCTGGTAATAAATCATACGATGTAAATACTTTCGTTCCTGTCCAAAGAATACTTCCTAATCGTTCTGTTGTGATGTTTAAATTCGTTTCATTTCCATCATTTTGATTATTCACTGCAAAGTAGGCTAGTGACACTCCTATTCCTACTACTAATGTACAAATTATTACTATTAAAATTGTTATTTTTTTGTTCATTTTACTCACCTTTTCTTTGGGGCATCTACTTTTTAGTATTCTCTATTTCAGTTTATCATAAACCGCACATTATCTCAACTTTAGAGTATTAAAAAAGTAGCCAATTTTTTGGCTACTTTACCATATACTTGCAAACTAATGAGGCTATTTCAGTTGGATTTTCTACAGGAAGGCCTTCAATCATACGTGCTTGGGCATATAATACTTTGGCGTAATCTTCTAATTCTTTTTTATCTTTCTTAGATAATTTTTTTAGTGTTTTAGCAATTTCATGATTTTGATTAATTTCTAGAACTTTGTTAGCTTTAATACCATTATTAATTGGCATAGAGCTTAGGGCTTTTTCCATTTCTACAGAAATATCTCCTTTACTACTCAAGCATACTGGATGCTCTTTTAATTTATTCGTAAATCTGATTTCTGATACTTCTGGAACAGACTCTTTCATAATATCGAATATGTCTTTGGCTTCTTCATTGGCTTTTTTTAATTCTTCTTTCTCTTCTTCTGTATCTAAATCCATCTTTTCGCCGCATACATTGATGAAATCTTTTTCCATGTAGTTACGTAATGTCATAAAGACAAATTCATCTACTGGGTCGGTACAATAAAGCACTTCATACCCTTTTTCTGTAGCAGCAGAAACTTGTGGTAACATTTTTATTTTGTCAACAGTTTCTCCACAGGCATAGTAGATACTCTTTTGGTCTGTTTTCATTCTACTAACATAATCTTTTAATGTTGTTGTTTTATCTTCAAAAGAAGAATGATAGATTAATAAATCTTGAAGTTTGTCTTTGTTCATACCAAAATCGTTATAAATACCATATTTTAATTGTAAACCAAAGTCTTTAAAGAACTTTTCATAATCTTCTTTGTTTTCTTCTAACATGGTTTCTAATTCTTTTTTTATCTTTGACTCAATAGAATTTGCAATTGTTTTTAAAATACGATTTTGTTGTAATGTTTCTCTTGAGATATTAAGTGTTAAATCTGGGCTATCCACTACACCTTTCATAAAACTAAAGTAATCTGGTAATAGGTCACTACATTTTTCCATAATTAAAACGCCGTTAGAATAAAGTTGTAATCCTTTTTCATAGTCTTTGGTGTAGAAGTCATATGGAGCATGACTAGGAATATAAAGTAAAGCATTATATTCAAATGTTCCTTCTGCTTTGACATGAATATGTCTTAATGGTTTTTCATAATCATTAAATTTATCAGAATAGAATGTGTCATAATCTTCATCACTGACTTTTTTCTTATCACGTCTCCAAATTGGTGTTAAAGAATTAATTACTTCTACTTCTGTTACTGTTTCATATTCATCTTCATCATTTTCGTTTTTCTTTTCTTTTAAATGCGTATGGCTTACTTCCATTTTAATTGGGTATGTAATGTAATCACTGTATTTACGTACTAAAGTTTCTATTTCATATGTTTCTAGATATTTTGAATAGTCTTCTTCTTCCGTATCTGGTTTGATTGCTAGGATAATATCTGTTCCATATCCTTCTTTTTCTTTTTTTGTAATTGTGTATCCATCTACACCAGTTGATTCCCAAAGATAAGCTTCGTCACTGCCATATTTACGAGATAAAACTTCTACTTTTTCGGCTACCATAAAAGCTGAATAAAAACCAACACCAAATTGTCCTATAATATCAATGTTTTTCTTGTGTTCGTTATCACTCTTAAATTCTTCTGACCCAGATTTGGCTATTGTACCTAAATTGTTTTCTAATTCGTCTTTATCCATACCAATTCCGTTGTCGCTTATAGTAAGAGTTCTATTTTCTTTGTTGATTGTAAGGAATATTTCAAAGTCTTTTTTATTTACTTTGATACTCTTATCTGTTAGAGACATGTAATGCAGCTTATCAATCGCATCACTTGCATTCGATATGATTTCTCTTAAGAATATTTCTTTATTTGTATAAATAGAATTAATCATTAAATCCATCAATTTTTTGGACTCTGTTTTAAATTGTTTTTTCATTTTCATCACCTTTCACGAGTATAGTGTAACACCATTTTTTAGCAATGTCAACGATTGAGTGCTAATATTTCTGTAAAAAATAAACAAGAAAATATTTCGACATCTTTTTCTTGTAAAGCGAAAGTATGTTTGCTATAATGATTACGGATATATCTGAATGTCAGGTGTCTTTCCCTTTCCTATTTAACAAAATAGAAAGGGGTGGTGCTTATGCGTAAAAGTGAAAAAAAATTATACAGCATAATACACCATTTGTTAATAGTAATTTTTATATTACTATTAATAATAATTTTTAAATAGATATTTAAAAATTAAGGCACCTTAATCAACTTAGGTTGAGTCGGGTGCCGATCACAATAATATGGGATTGCATCTGATCATCACTTCAGATGTATCCTTTTTTATTTTATGAAATTTCTTTCATCTATATACATAATAGCATAAAATCAGCGCTTTTACAAGGTTTCATTTTTCATCAAATTATCTACGATATGATACATTTTATTTGGGTCTTTTATAATTTCTTTTATCTTAGTTGGATAAATTTTATAGTTTTCAATTTTCTCAACGTCAATCCATTTGAATGTAATCCACTCACCTTCCAGACCGTGAAATTCTTGTTCTTTTATATCTCCAGTATATATTGCTTTATATATTAAGTTTATTTGATGATGATTTAGTCCTTTGTCATGAACTAATTCTTCACTGATAGCGAGTAAATGAATACCCATAAGTCTCCATCCTAGTTCTTCTTTTACTTTTCTTTTTAAAGCGTCGATACTTTCTTCATACTCATGTACTTTTCCGCCTACTAATAAGTGTGCTTCTCTTCCCTTTGCTTGGAAAACAAGAACTTTTGTCATATCTTTGTTAAAGATGCAGGCAGAAACACGATATTGAAAAGAAAAATTATTAGTTTGATAAGTAATATCCATCTGTAATATAACCTCCGTTTATTTCCTTGGCATTTTCTTGAAATATTCTTGTCTTAAATAATCGCTGGTTAAATGCGTATATATTTGAGTCGTACTAAGTTTTTCGTGTCCTAATAATTCTTGAACCGTTCTAATATCTGCTCCATTTTCTAACATGTGTGTTGCAAAGGTATGGCGAAGAGTGTGGGCAGAAATGTGATGGTTTAAGGAAGCCTCCTCTACTCTCTTATAAATGATTTCTTCCGCTGTTCGACGGTTCATGGGGGTGCCATGTAAATTTAAAAACAGGTAGTCCGTTGGTTTTTTTATAAGTCTTTCTCGTACATTTAAATAATCTATAATAGCATCTTTGGCGTAATCACCAAAGAAGACAATCCGTTCCTTTTTTCCTTTTCCTAAAACACGGATACTTTGTTCCGAAAAGTTTATATCTTTGAGTTTAATAGAAACGAGTTCGCTAATCCGTAATCCTGTTGCATAAAAAAGTTCAAATAAAGCTCTCGTCATATAATCTTTTGGTTTTTCACATTCTGAAAACTTAAATAATTCACGAATTTCTTCATTATTTAAGACGTTTGGCAACTTTCTTTTGATTTTTGGGTTGTGAATCGTTTTAAAGATATTATTATCGATAAGTTCTTTTTGTTTTAAATAATTATAAAAGCTTCTAATCGCGCTGATATGACGAGAAATAGAAGTATTAGAATAACCAAGAGTATCTAAATATTTTAAGTATTCCCAGATTTCATCTTTTGTGATTTTTTTAAAATCAATCTGATGTTCTTCTAAATAGTTTTGAAATTTGGCAAGTTCATTTTGATAGCCACTTATCGTATTATCACTGTAAGAACGAACATTTTTTATATAATTTAAATACTCCTCTGCTTGAGTTGTCATATCATTGCCCTTTCTATCTTATTTTTTGCTTTTTGCTAATACTCTTTTTATCGCTTCTTCTTGGCCTAACTTAATTGCATCTAGGATAAAGGCATTCTGTAAATCATAAAATTCACGAACTGTATTATAGCTTTTCGGAAAAATTATTCTGTGTGTTTGTTCAAATAGAGCACAATTTTGAATAGCTATTTCTAAAGTATCAATCCTTTGTTTTTCTAAATCTACATACACTCTGTATTCTGCTGTTGGATCATTATATTTTACTCTGATGCTTTCTGGCCCGCGAAGAACGTCCCTTGATGAACTATTCATGTAAGTTCCTAAGTATACAAAAATACTATTTGTTTCTTTGATATGATGAGAATTCATCGCATATGCCTCTGAGGCAAAATCCAAGCAATGTTCCTCTGTTATCTTTTTAGGTGAGAATTCTTCTATCTCCTGTTGTAGTCTTAAGTATTCTTGTACTAACGGGTGTTTTTCTAGTTCTTTTAAACGAGTCAATTCGTCAACATTCGTTTGGTATTCTTCCTTTAATTTAAAATAATCCCTTTTTATCTTTTCTAACATTTCTGGTTTCATAACCCTACTTCCTTTCATGTCCATTTTAAGTTTTTTTTGGTTTCTTTGCAAGATTTTCTCGTTAATTTTTTGTGGAAGTTATAAATTCCAATGAAACTCTACTACTTTCGTGCTATAATAAAAAAGCGGAGGGTATTTTATGTTAAGAGCATTACAAATTATTGTCAATAAATTTTTAACGTTTCTCTGTAAATTATTCCACAAAAACGGAACACAATTTCCAGGGGCAATCAGCTATAATATGAATCAAAAAGTTTTAGAAAGAATCAAGTATCCAAAATATGTAATTGGAGTAACAGGCTCTAGTGGGAAAGGAACTACGACGAACTTGATTTATCATATCTTAAAAGATGCCGGATATGATGTGGTATATAATGAAACTGGTAGTAATGGAATTCGTGGAATTACTACCCTAATTTTAAATAATTGTAATATTTTTGGAAAGTTTAAACATGAAGTCTTACTATTAGAATTAGATGAGAAACATCTTCATCTAGCATTCGGAAAAAATAAAATGACTCATTTGGTCGTGACAAATATTACAAGAGATCAACCAGCAAGAAATGGCTCACCAGACTTAATCTATGATGCTATTTTTAATGTAATTGATGAAAAAACTACATTACTATTAAATGCGGATGATCCAAGCCTCATGCGAGTCAGCCTTACCTTCAATGGTAAAATCATCACTTATGGTGTTAATAAAACTAGAGACTCCTACTTAAAAAAGGAATGTTTCAGTGTCGACAATGCCTACTGTCCTGCCTGTCATAAAAAATTAATCTACTCCTATTATCACTATGGACATATCGGTTCTTATTATTGTCCTAACTGTGATTTTAAAAGAGGAAATCCGAATTTTGTTGCCAAAAACGTTGACTTAAAAAAAGGAATCTTTGAAATCAATCAAAATTCAATCCATCTAAACAGAAATTTTCTATTTACTGTTTATGCTACAACGGCTGCCTATGCTCTCACAAAAACAATTGGTGTGAAAGAAAAAGATATTTTATATGCTTTAAATAAAGATATCACTCCAAGTAAACGAGGCAAGGAATTAAAGATGAATGATCGTCCAGTGATGATGTTAGAAAGTAAAAATGAAAATGCTTTAAGCTATTATCAAAGTTTAAAATATATTGCTAATGCTGATGGAAAAAAAACAGTCGTACTTGGTTTCGATAATGTTTCCAGAAGATACAAATACAATGACTTATCTTGGCTATGGGATGTAGAATTTGAATTATTAAACGAAGAGTCCATTACCAATATCGTTTTAATTGGCAGATTTAAATGGGATGTTCGTGTTCGCTTGAAATACGCAAGAATCCCTGATAAAAAAATTATCATGCTAGAAGACATAAATGAATTTGGCAATGTCATCTCAAAAGAAACAAAAGGAAATATCTATACCATGGTGTGTTTCGATATGACTGAAATCTTATTACATAAAATAAAGGAGTATCAAGATGGAAACAATTAAAATTGCGCATTTATACTATGATTTAATGAACCTTTATGGAGAACATGGTAATATACTTGCTCTTCGTCATCACTTAGAGGCTCATAAAGTTCGTGTGATTATTCATTACTTATCCATAGAAGATGAAATAGACTTTTCAAAATATGATATCTTTTATATTGGCAGTGGAAACAAAGAATCTTTCTTTCTCGCCTTAGATGATGTTATGAAAAGAAAAGATGATTTTATCAATGCTTTTAAAAAGAAAAAATTCTTTTTTGTGACAGGAAATGCTCTTGATTTATTTGGGAAATGCTATCATACTTTAGATGGGGCTAAATATGAAACGTTAGGATTTTTCTCTTACGAATCCTATGAAACAGATTTTCGAATCGTCGGCGAACAAGTATATGAAATGAACAAGTTAGACAAAGAAGTAATTGGCTTTCAAAACAGAAATTCGACGATGAAATACGTGAATGATTCCCATCTATTTGATGTAAAAAATGGGACAGGTTATGTTCCGAAATCTATGGCTGAAGGAATTCACAAAAATCATTTTTATGGCACGTACTTACTTGGACCATTATTTATTAGAAACCCATATTTTACAGAGTATATTGTTAGTGAAATATTAAAATCAAAAAAAATATCTTATACCCCTTATGAAGATGAATTAGAAATCAAGGCTTATGAGGAGTATCAAAAGAATTTGCTCCATGAAGAAATTTCAGAAAAAAATGAAACTAAAGAAAATTAAAAAGGTTCTTTCCTGGTCTTTGGAAAGAGCCTTTTGTTTATCCAACTTTTTTGTTTTGAATTTTTGAACAATATATTTGGTTAGAAATGGTGTTAAGAAAGTTGTAACAAGCATGCAAATAGATATTTGAGAAATAGCGCTTGATAAATATATTTGATATTCTGGAATTATCTCGGCACATAAATAGCCAAATTGTAAGCCGACGATTGGAAATAGCATCGCACTGCCATTTTTGAATAACTTTGTAAACTCATCATCAAGGTTTCCTAATAAAAATCCGAGTAAAAATGGACCGATTAAGAAAATGACTGCTGTAATATCCATTGAACCTTCAAAGGATGTTAGAAACAATGTTGGGATATCGGTAAAATATATAGCTTAAGCCATAAGCCACGATAAGTTTGGTTGCTACTAACCCGAAACTCTTTTTGGATTTTTCTTTAAATCTTTTATTTTAATTTGAGTTCCAGCGAAGAAAATGATAAGTCCTAATAAACATGACATTCCTTCTGTTATCTAAATATTAGATATCACTCTTTTTTTCTTGTTCTCTTTGCATTTTTGAAAAGCTACAGCCACAGTAATCTTGACGATATAAATGATAATCTTTGGAAAGCTCAATGCTTCTTTTATAACCATTTCTTTTTTTGAAATCGCTGTATAAATACTTCACATTGAATTCTTTTTGTAGCTCTTCCCCTATTTGGTTTAGGACTTCTGCATTTTTATACGGACTTACTGTTAGGCTGGTACCAAAATAATCAAAATGAAGTTCATGAGCTTTCAATACAGTTTTTAAAAGACGAAGACGGTAGCACTTTAAACATCGTGAGCCACCTTCTTTTTCGCTCTCTAGTCCTTTTGATAGCTGTATAAATTCTTCATGTTCATAGTCGCAATCCAAAAAATTGATTGGATATGGCATTGTTACTTCGCTTAAAAATCTTTTTTGTTCTTCTTTTCTTTTCAAGTATTCTTCTAACGGTTCTATATTAGGATTGTAATAGAATACTGTGATATGAAAATACTTTGAAAGTCGTTCTATGACAGCCGAGGAACAAGGAGCACAACAAGTATGCAAAAGAAGAGTCGGAACGATTTCTAACTCTTGGTTTTTTTCAATAATTTCTTGCATCCATTTATCATAATTTTTCTTTTCCATAAATATCACTAGTCCATATTATAGTCATATTCTATACTTTTTGCAAGGAATTCGAATCATCAATCTTATCTAACAAATTCTTTATAGTACTCTCCTTTTGGGGAACATCTTGTAATAACTCAGAAAGTAATTCTTGAGCTTTTTTTGACTTTAAAGTCATATACCCCGATTCGCGATAAAGATCTTCTATAATCACTTTATTAGAATGATACAATGCTTGATACAATTTTTTCTTATCTTTATCCTCTTCTTTCTCTTTCAATTGTCGTAAAATCGCTACTTCTTTAATTTTATTTTGAATTACTTTTTTTAAAGCTTCAATCATCTCTTCAGTTTTTTCTTGTTCTTTCGGTAACTGTCTTGGAAGCATCGTAATCGCATGAGCTGGACAAGCCCTCATACAAGCTCCACAGCCAATGCAAACCTCCTTATCAATCTGCCCGGTTTCGTTATTTGTAGCTCCCGTCGGACACACAAATAGACATAAACAATCTTTGGAACATATTTTCAAATCACGATGAGCATAAACATTTGCCATTTCTATGCCACCTCCAATATTTTAAAACTTGGCACTTTACAAATTGGACACACTTTTGGTGGTTCATCCCCAATATAGATAAACCCACAAATATCGCATACCCAAATAGAAGTATCTTTAATATAATCTACTCCCTTTTCTTGATAAGTTTTAAGTAGAGCGTTTAATAAATTTGTACTTTTCGTAGCCCAAGTAAGAACTCTTTTCGCTCCCCTGTCTTGTGTGTTTTCTGCAACTTTCATAGCGTTTTCTAGTAAAGGAATATCTTCTTGAATCGAAGAAATCACCGTTTCAAAAGAAGCAGTTACTTTCTCAGATTTTTCCATAAAATAATCCGCTAGTTCTTGTAACAGTGCTTGCTCCTCATCTTGATATTGTTTTTCACATGCCTTGGCAAGATTAGAACAAATAAAACTTTTTTCGTATAAGTCCATTTTTCTTAAAGGTTCAAACTCCTCATTTTTTTTAGAAGATACTTCTTCTTTTGATTCGGTAGAGCCATTTTCTTCTTCTACGAGCTCAAACATACTCTTTGGTGCTCCACACCACGGACAAGTCCAATCATCCGGCAAGTTTTCAAAAAAAATTTCTTCTTTTGAATCATCATAGATATAGCCACATATTTTACAACGATATTTCTTCATAAATCACTCCTTCTTTCTATACTTTAACTTGTAAATTCACTAAAGGAAATTTTATCACTGGAAGAATCTAAATATAGAGTACCACTTTTTCCTTCTAAGGAAGCATAAATTTCTATATAGTTATTTAACTTGCTCAAATTAATTAAATTTACATAAACGTGATTGCCATCACTCATTCTAAGGAAAAATCTTGTATCGTCAATGGTTACATCGTTGCTTTTCCATGGTTGATATTCGATTTCACTAATTAAGGATAGTACATTGGTATCTATTTCAATTAGTTCTTCAATAAATCTTTCATAATAAGTATCTGGTACGTAATTAATCAGCGTCGGAACGCCGTACAAGTTCTCACTGTCTATTTCTTTTTTATTTGCTAGCACTAATTTGTTATTATTACGATTATAAAAAAGTGGGTTTGCTTCCGTCACATCAATTCTTAGTGTCCCTAAAATACTTTTATGGATATCCACCGAATCAATGAGGGAAATCGTCTGCAATCTCTTCTTAATGTCTTTTGTACTTTCCCGAAACAAATAAGGATAATTCTTAAACCCTGAAGTAATAATAATTTCATTATCACTAACCAAGGTATTACCAGTAATAATAATCCTGGATGTCCTAATTTGAAAAAGCAAGAAAATCATAAGACCAACAAAAAAAAGAAGAATAAAGATTTTTAAAAATACTTTCCATTTAAAATGTCTTTTTATTACTTTCTTCTTCTTTTTCATTTTTCTCACCAATCTTTATATTCTTGTTCAAGGACTAAATCTATGTCGTATTTTTCTTTTACCTTTTTCTTACTATATTCTATCAAATCTCGAATGTTTTTTCCAGTAGCGGATCCAACATTTACAATGAAGTTCGCATGCTTTTCACTGATCATAGCATCCCCAATACGGTATCCTTTGAGTCCAGCTCCATCAATAAGTCTCCAACTAGGCATGTCAACAGACGGATTTCGAAAAACACTACCGGCACTAGGCAATTCAAGTGGCTGGGTCGAAACTCTTCTCTCTCGGCGGTTTTGAATTTTTTTTATGGCCTCTTCTTTATCACCGTATTCTAAAGAGAATGTAGCTGACAAAATAATATTTTCAGGATGTTCTTTAAAATAAGAAGTACGGTATCCATAAGAAATATTTTCTTTTGTCAATGTTTCTATATGACCGGCTTTATCTAAAAATGTAACTTCTTTTAAGCAATCAAATGTACTTGTTTTATAAGCTTCCGCATTGCCAAAAATAGAGCCTCCCACAGTTCCAGGTATTCCGCTAGCCCATTCTAATCCCACTAAGCCATGATCCAGTATTTGTAATGCCAAAGAGTTTATCATCACTCCTGAGGTCACTTCTACTTCGTTGTCATGATAAGTGATGTTATTTAACTGATCTAGTTTAAGAATCACCCCATCATACATCGTATCAGATAGGATCACATTCGAACCATTGCCAATTACAAAAAAGGAAGTATGATATTCCTTGGCATACTCTAAAAACTCTTGTAATTGCTCTATGCTTGTCGGATGAAGCATATACCTAGTGGTGGTATCAATCCGATATGTATTATATTTTTTTAAATTCACATTTTCTTCTAAAATTCCAAATTCACCTAACTTTTTCATGCTATCATTTCCTTAATTGCTTGATAAATCATATGAGCACTATCACGGGTGTCTAAAGCGTGCATCGCACTTTTTAATTTCATTTTTGTTGTTGCATCATTTAATAAAAGATCGATTTTTTCATCTAATAACTGAGCTGTAATATCTTTTTCTTCCATTAAAACAACGCAATTTTTATCACTTAAATCTTTGGCATTGTAATATTGATGGTTACCCGCGACATTCGGACTCGGTATAATAATTGACGGTACTTCTAATGCCATTAGCTCACTAAGACTTCCGGCACCAGCTCGGCTAATTACTAAATCACTAATTTTTAAAAGTCCAGGAAGTTCCTCCATAAAAGGAAACACTTTGACATTTTTAGGAGCTTTAAAATCTTTCATAAATCCGTCATAGTAACCTTTCCCTGTAATATAGCAAATCTCATAGTTGTGAGGTTTCATTAAGAACTCTTTCATTTTATCGTTTAAAGAGCCACTTCCTAAAGAACCAGCAACCACCGTTAACAATTTTTTCCCTTTCGTAAGTCCTAATTCTGTTTTTTCTTTCTTAGGAACACTTAAGGCACTCGCGCCACATGGGTGTCCCGTATAAAGAATCCGCCCTTTTGTTTTAAAATACTTTTTGCTACTTTCAAAAGAGACTCCTATTAAATCAGCATATTTTCCGATCATTTTATTGCTTTTTCCAGGAATACTGTTTTGTTCATGAATAAATGTTTTAATGTGTAATTTATGAGCTACTTTTAAAACTGGATACGTCACATATCCACCTACTCCGATCACTACGTCTGGCCTAAATTCTTTCATGATTTCTTCACAACGTTTGATAGCGCGACGAATACAACCAATATTTTTGATATCTCGTTTTATATCTTTCGTAAATCCATATATTTCGATTGCTTCATAACGAATCCCTTTCTGAGGAATAATCTCTTTTTCCATTCGATTATGCGTTCCAATATATAAAACTTCTAAATTTTTCTCTTGTTCTTTAAATTCTTCGATAATGGCTAAAGCGGGATTAATATGACCCATAGTTCCGCCAGCTGAAACTATTATTTTCATGTCTACACACTTCCTTGTCTTCTTGTTTTCTTTATTATACTATATTTTGCCCTATTCTTTTATAGAACCAGTGTCAAACAATGTCAATTACTTTCTTATCAAACCTTGATCTAAAATTTTTTCTTTTACTTTTTCTAACATCTTAACTAGTATAAACTAACAAACTTACGAATAAAATGTAATGGTGAGTATATGAAACACTTTGACCGACTTTTATTTTTTATTGTGATCATTATTGGGATTTTTGGAATTGTTATGATTTATTCTGCTAGTGCTATCTGGGCAGAATATAAGTTTCAAGATTCTTTTAAATTTGTCAAAAGTCAAAGTTTGTTTTTTCTTTTAGGAATTATTATGTGTCTTATTGTCAGTCGCATCCCACCTGATTTTTGGAAAAAATATGCTAATAAAATTGTTTTAGCTTGTTTTATTCTTTTGGTTTTGGTTTTAATTCCAGGAATTGGGACCGTTCGTAATGGTTCTAGAAGTTGGTTTGGAATTGGTGGTCTTGGTGTTCAGCCAAGTGAATTTGCTAAAATCGGACTTATTATCTTTGTTTCGAAATACTTAAGTCAAAATCAAAAAGAGTTAAGAGACATAAAAAAAGGCGTATTGCCTATTTTACTCGTGATTGGAGTATTTTTCTTACTTATTATGTTAGAGCCTGATTTTGGAACTGCAATGGTAATTGTCTTAACTCTAGTCAGTCTCATTTTTATCAGTGGTGTGAAAGTATCTTTTTTTGTTAAAATTGGTATAGTAGGCCTTATGGGAATTGTTGCCCTAATCATCGTGGCTCCTTACCGAATGGCCCGAATTGTGTCTTTCTTAAACCCTTGGAGTGATCCTTTGGGTAGCGGGTTTCAAATTATTCAATCTTTGTATGCGATTGGTCCTGGAGGGTTACTAGGTCAAGGATTTTTAAATTCACATCAAAAACATTTTTATTTGCCGGAACCTCAAACTGATTTTATTTTTTCTATTATTAGTGAAGAATTTGGATTTTTAGGAGTTTTAATTGTTGTTTCTTTCTTCTTTTTTCTCTTCTATCGTTCGGTGAAAATTTCTTTAAAAAGCAATGATTTATTTTCAAAGTTTTTAGCTTTTGGGTTATCCATAGGAATTTTAATTCAAGCCACTTTGAATCTCTGTGTTGTAATTGGACTCATTCCAGTAACAGGTGTGACTCTTCCCTTCTTTAGTTATGGCGGAAGTAGTTTACTCGTTACTATGATTAGTATTGGAATGATTTTAAGTATCAGTCGAAAACAATAACTTTTTATCTTTCTAAATTTAAAAGAAGTGAAAAGTCTTTACATAGTTTTAAATCGTTTTTATTTGCGTATTCTGTAAATTCTAGGCTCATATAGTGGATTGGCTCTAATACTTGGAGCTGTCTTTCTTGTAACTCTGTATTATTTCTAATAGACATTGCTAAACGTCCAATCGCATCTCTAATTTCTTCTTTAAGTCGTTCATTCATTGGTTTGCCTGTATAATACTCAACTAACTTTTTTAAAGCATCTTGATGCTTTTTCCAGTTTTTTAGGGCAATCTCATTTGAAAGTTCTAAAGATTCACAAGCACGCTTACCGTTTTTGTACTTTGGTAATAACATGATTGCACCTAACGGTCTTTCTTCAAAAGAGTATGGACAACCATCTGGTGTTAATAAAGAACATCTTGTCTTTTCAGAAAATAAATCTACAATTCCTCTTTTTCTATTTCGAACTCTTAAAAATAAGATAGGATTGATAATGGATCTATTTTTTACGTAGCTCTTTTCAAAAATAGAAGTAATGCTAATTGTTTCTTTGTCTAATTCTTTTTTTAAACCTTCAAAAGATAAATCTTCAAAGTCTTCTATAAAATAGGCACAGCCACATTTCTTACAGCATGAGTCTTTGCATTCCCTACAATAGGGCTTCTCAAAAATACTAAGGTCTTCAAAATTACGATAAAAAGACATAACTTTTTCATTTTCTAAATATTCTTTACTAGGAAATCTATTATTTTTCATTTTAAACCTCTTTTCAAAACAAAGAATATTCTAGCAAAAAATTATGAAAAGAACAAGAAAAAAAAAGATTTATTTTTCTTCTTTGCTACTTAGCCTGATATCATAATGCTTTACTCTTTCTAAAACTTGTTCATCAGAAGTTTCATAAAACCTATAAAAATCAGTGCTGTTTCCTTCTAGAAGTGTTTGATTTAACGCGGTTTGAAGGTTTTCTTCTGTTTGTTTTTTTGCTATTTCATTTTGCTTTTTTTCTAATAAATACAAAATTGTTTCTTCATCAACCCCTGCTTTTATTAAAGTATCTGAATCTATCTTAGATAAATCTTTGTATGCTTCCACTAAAACATCCATGGCATCAGGATTATTTTGATTAGCAACTTGATAAAGCCACTTGTCTTCTTGGTTGGAAATTTCATAGATTATATAATCTAAACAATACAAAATATCTTGTTGAATAGATGGCTTATGATTAGCGATAATAGTCTCTAAAAGAAGACGATCCTTACCAATATTTGCTTCTAATAATTCATAATAATATTGCATACTCCCATAGGAACTAATAGAATCTAAAAACAAGATTTTTTCTGGATGTTTTCCAATAGTTGCATGACTACATGCTTGCAACATCATTTTTTTTCTGTTTACTCCTTTTTGTTTAGCAATCATATATAAAAGAAAGGGATTAGATCTTATCATCTCGTTTGTGAATGCATTTAACAAAACTTTTTTTTCTTCGCCTTTGGCATCACTAAGTATTTGAACAAAAAATGGATTTTTTATAATTTGTAATTCAAAAAAAGCATCTCTCATCACTATCATATCTTCGACAGAAGACTGCCTTTTTATATGATACATCAAATATTTACTTTTTGTAATACCAGCAAACTCTTCACAATAAAGGCTTAATATAAAGTTTATTTTTTCTGCACTATCTTGTGCCAACGCATTACGTAATATATCAGGGTTTTCTTTTTCTAACGTATCCGTTATAGCTTTTAAAATAATCTTTTTCATAACCTTATTAGGTTGATTATTTGCAATTGTTAGATACTGTTTTACTTTTTCAATTTCGATCTTTTTATGAGATGATAAAACCAGAAATTCCGCTACTTCAGAATCCATATTTTCTGAGAAAAATAAAGCAATATATTTTTCCTCTAATTCTAATACTTTGTAAAGTTCTCTACTTGGATAATCTAAACTTGTTAATTTTTTTATATACTCCGGTTTTAATGTAATATTCTTTTCTTTTAAAAAACTTAATACATCATACATGTCTTCGTATGTCATACTTATTCCTCTTTTCTTAAAATTTATTATACTTATAAATACTAAAAAGTAAAGAAAAAAAGAGATTTCTCTCTTATAACCAAACACCATAAGTAATCGCGGCCATGGCAAGTAATAGTCCTACCACATAAAATGCTTTTACAATATCTTGTTCGCTCCAACCTAGCTGTTCAAAGTGATGATGAAGTGGCGCCATTTTAAATATTTTTTTGTTAAATTTACGAATGGCAATAATCTGTATCATACTGGATAGAGTTTCTACTACAAATACACCACCAATTAAAGCAAGAGATAATTCATGGCGTGTAATAATGGCAATCGATGCCATAGCGCCACCTAGAGCAAGGCTTCCTAGGTCTCCCATGAATACTTTGGCAGGATAACTATTAAATAGTAAAAATCCTAGCAAAGCTCCAACAAGCACGAAACAGAAAATCGCGACTTCTTGATATCCTTCCATCCAGGTCGCATTCCAAGATAGAATTCCGAATGCTAAATAAGCAATGACACAAAGGCCACCACAAAGGCCATCTAGCCCATCGGTAATATTTACCGCATTGGATGAACCAACTAGTAAAAATAAAATGAATAAGCCGAAGGCCCAGCCAAGAGGTAATACAATATTTAATGAAGTGATTTCTACTACTGGTTCGCCACCATTTTTCATAAAAATATAAAAGAATATTACTGCAATTACCATTTGCAGTAAGAATTTGGTTGAAACTCTTAATCCTTCGTTATTATGATATCTTACTTTTAACCAATCGTCTATGAATCCGAGTAATGCATATGCTAAGAATACAAAGACAACAATGATTAAATTATGATTTAATGTGATGGATCCTCTTAAATAAAGTAAAAACAATGTAATCAGGACTGGCAAGATAAAGATAATTCCTCCCATTGTAGGAGTTCCTTCTTTTTTTAGGTGACGTTCACCAACCATATCACTGACGTGTTGTCTAAAATTCACTTTTTTTAATATAGGGATAAAGATTAATCCGCATATAATAGCAAAGATGAAACCTAACATCATTGCTAAAGCAGTTTTCGCTAAAATTAGCATACACTCACCTACCTACCCATATTATACAATAAATTCGCATATATCATGGATTTTTTCCTCTTTTTTACAAAATTTGGACATCAACCTAACATTAATTTGACAGTTCCTCCTTCTTTGATATAAGTATTCGCACTAGGACTTTGATATATCACATTTTCGCCTACTCCAGAGTATTCTACTGTAAATCCTTTTAATGTTTTTTTGGCATCTTCTAAATTCAATCCCGTTACATCCGGTAATTGTACATATTTTGTATCAAGCCAGTTATATTCTTTTTCCATCCCATCCTGACTTGGTTCAATTCCTAAAACACTAATCGCCGTTTCTAAAACCGATTTGGCAACAGGGGCGGCAACAACTCCCCCGTATTGGGTAACACCTTGGGGGTGGTCGATTGCTACATACACTACAATCTCTGGATCATCTGCTGGCATAAATCCTATAAAAGATAAAATATAATTGCCATCCATATATACTCCGTTTTGAACTTTTTGGGCAGTTCCCGTTTTTCCGCCTACCCGGTAATTTTCAATATAAGCACTTCGTCCGGAACCATTGGCAACAACACTCTCTAGGGCATATCTGACTAGCTTACTTGTTTCTTCACTAATCACCTTTCGTCTCATGACTGGTTCTTTTGTATAAATAATCGAATTCGTTTCAGGTTCTAACATTTCACTCACAAGATATGGCTCATACAGTGTCCCACCATTAATCGCTGCTGATACCGCGGTTACTTGCTGAATTGGAGTGACACTAATACCTTGTCCAAAAGCGGTTGTAGCTAGTTCTACTGGCCCCATTTTATCCACTTGAAATAAAATACCATTCGATTCTCCATTTAAATCAATCCCTGTCTTAGACCCAAACCCAAAATTAGTAATATAACTCATCAAAGTATTGGTTCCAAGACGTTGCCCAAGTTCCACAAATCCAGGGTTGCAACTATTTTCTACGACCTCTAAAAATGTTTGAGCTCCATGACCGCCGCTCTTCCAACAATGAATGGTCGCTCCATCGACGTTAACACTACCATCATCATAATAAGTATCTTCAAATAGATTCACTGTTTGTTCTTCTAAAGAAGTTGCCAAAGTCATAATTTTAAACGTAGATCCAGGCTCATAAGTCATCCAAATCGGTAAGTTTTGATTAATTGTTTCGGTCGTATAGTCTTGATAGTTATTCGGATCAAAATTAGGACGACTTGCCATTGCTAAAATTTCCCCAGTATCAGGATCCATCGCTAGTATTAAGGCATGTTCTGGAGTATATTTACTCATGATATTATCAAGTTCTCGCTCGGCAGCCAGTTGAATATCCAAATCAATCGTTAACTGAATATTAATCCCGTCTTGTGGTTCTTCATACACTTCGGATAATTCTAATCGATTTCCTTTCCCGTCAGAAAAATATTTAATTGCTCCATTCTTACCGGTTAAATAATCATCATAAGTAAGCTCTAGCCCCGAAAGGCCTTGATTATCAATACCTACATAGCCTAAAACATGAGAAAGTGTGCTACCATATGGATAATATCGTTTACTCTCTTTTACTAAATACACTCCGTCATACCCAAGTTCATCGATTTTAGCAGCAATATCATAAGAAAGCTGTCTCCCTTCTGGATGCACTCTTTCGATACTCGTTTTTTTACTGACATGAGCAAGCATATCTTCATAGTCACTATTTAAAATTTCACTTAGTTTCTCTGCGACTTCTTCTTTATTTTGAATTTGATTAGGAATGAGTACTAAAGAAGTCGTTGTAATATTGGTAGCTAAAACCTTGCCATTCCTATCATTAATTTCGCCACGATCTGCTCCAATAGGAAGTTCCCTACTCCACAAAGATTCTGCTAAAGTACTTAGTTTTTGATAATCAAAAACTTGAATATAAAATACCCGAATCACAATGATAATTAAAATACACAAAATAAAGAGAAAAAAGAAACGTATCCTTGTATGTATGTCAGAAAAAAACATAGAATCACCTAATGTATCCTATGTGTTACGTTTTCATTTTATGTAAATTTACTAAATTTGTTTTAGTCAAAGCATAATGTTTATTTTGTGTCTTACATTACTCTTTTTTTACCATTTATTCATTATTTTAATTGCTAAAACCTTTATATATACTATTTAATATAGTTTAAGCAAAAAACAGCATATAGAGGAATTGATTTTATGTGTTTTTCTTTGTCATATCCAAAATTTCTTGTGGAAATGCGAACTCCATATTTTGGGTGATATTTTTCCATATAGACATTTAAACTTTTTGACTGCACATGGTTTCCGGATTTTACTTCGAGAGGTATCACTCCATCTTGTGTATCTATTACAAAATCAATCTCGGCAGTTGCGCTACTTTGCCAGTAGTATAGAGAATAATTCATGCTCTGTAATTCCTCTGCTACAAAGTTCTCTGTAATAACACCTTTGTACAAAGACAAATTGTCTGTCAAAATATCCGAAACCTTTGTTTCTAGCAACGAGTTCATGATACCGACATCATTTAAAAATAATTTAAAAGTATCGTCTTTCACATATCCTTTTAATGGAATTTCTGGTGTACTAACCAAAGAAGAAATAGTAACCATATTACTAGCGATTAACCAATCTAGGCTAGAAAGATAATCCCTACTTTTTGCCCCAGAAATTATTTTTGAAAACTGAAATTTATTAGACTCATTCGCTAGTTGTGAAGGAATAGAGCGATAAAGCCTTTCGATTTTTAATGCTTCAGCATTTGATAAAACATACTTATCCATATCCTTAAAATAAGAATCAATAATATTTTTTAAAATATTGACATCATATTTAATCACATCTTTGTTAATTGCAACCATATTTTTCACGGATTCAGGCATTCCACCAGTTATAAGATAAAGGCGATAATAATCTAGTGCTTTTTGATGAAGTGGACCCACTAATTCCGTATTATTATAAAATGAGATTTTAATTTCTTCTATTAACCTCTCTTCATGAAATGCCCATAAAAACTCCATAAAATTCATAGGATATAATGTAAAAATTTCCACCTTACCAACTGGAAAGGAAAAATGACTTCTTTTTAACTTAACACCTAATAAACTACCCGCACATATAATTCTCATAGTGGAATGTTTTTCACAAAAAAACTTTAAATCTGCGATAAGAGACTCAGATTCTTGGATTTCATCTATAAATAAAATAGTATTTTCTTGTTCTAAATCTGTATTTACTAAAACCTTTAGAGCCCTATATTTTTCTTCCGCATTTAAGTTTGATTCATATAACTCAACAATATCACGTCGTTCAAATAAATTCACTGATACACAGTTTTCAAAATTTTCATGAATAAATTTATCAATAATATAAGTTTTTCCTACTTGTCTTGCTCCTAGTAACAATAATGGTTTTGCCTCTTTTTTCCCGCTCCAATTCACTAAATTTTGGTATATCTGTCTTTTCATAAGTCCTCCTTCTTATATTTAACTATATTTTAAGTCAAATAATAGTAGAAGTCAATGGAAGTTGCACTTTTTTCTAACCACTTTTTGCAAATAATTACACCTTTTTCTAATCACTTTTTAATAAAAGTTGCACTTTTTTCTAAGGACTTACCACGTATTTTCTTCAAAATTATTTCTTCACTTGGTTCAAAAGACTTTCTCATTCTATACAAATCTTTTTGACTTTCTTTTGCTTCAGTAATACAACAAGCAATATCTAATATAAACGCGATTAAAATAAGAAATAAAAACACAAACAACATCAAACCACCTATATAAAAATATATGTGAATCTCTATTGTTTATGTTTTCTTTTTTTTTATACTATATACTTGAAAATAACAAAGTATTCCCACCGCACTGCCACACGAGTCAATCACAACATCAAAAATCCTAGGTGCTCTTCCGCCAACAAACATTTGATGAAATTCGTCGCTGGAAGCATAAAGAACACAGAATAGGAAAATCCAAATTAGGTTTTTGATTGTTAGCTTTTGATAAGCATTCAAAAGATTAGCGCATAATACTCCTAAAATAGCATACTCCGTGAAATGTGCGAGTTTTCGAATCACAAAAGATGCCACATCACTAGTAAGTGGAATATGCGTGATAGATTCCAATATTTTTAAAACGCCATTAGAAACATTAGAACTTTCTGAACCAGTTTGACTAGAAAAAAGAAAGATAATCAAAAGCCAACTTATTAGCAAGACCCATGATAATACTTTCTTCTTATTCATCTAAAACCTCATTTAATTTGTTTACTGCTTCTGTTACTGTTTCTAGTTTTGGTTGCATGACATATAGATTTTGATTTGGATAGCTATAAGTTGGTAAATATGCCCCCGTTCCATCTACATTGTAGCTAGAAATATTCCATGAAGCCATATCATCTATTTGCATTTTTACTAAGCTTGTTATCTCATCCATTGTCATATTTGTTTCAAATGTTCCATCTAAAGCATTTAGGATATTTGTATAATTAGAAATAATCGTACTTGAGCTTGTTACTTTGTTAATGATTAATTCGATTACTTGTTCTTGGTTTTCTCCACGGTGTCTATCTCCAGTAGAATACGCATGACGTTCTCTTGCGAAGGCTAACGCACAATCTCCATATACATAGTTATATCCTGGGTTAAATGAACAATTTCGGTTGGTCCAGCAAGTAAAGGTATAATCAACATCTGAATAAATATTAATTCCACCAATGGCATCGACTAAATTGACAACAGCATTAAAGTTTACACGAACATAGTAAGGAATATCTATTTCAAGTAAGTCTTCAATAGTAGCCATTGTTAGGTCTACTCCACCAATGGTTCCAGTATGAGTAAGTTTATCACTGCTACTTGTACCATGAACATTTACATAATAATCTCTTGGAATATGAACCATTAATATCTTCTTAGTATTAGGATTAACAGCTAAAACAATATTGACGTCACTCAAACTCCGACTTGGTAATTTTCCACTTCTAGTATCAATTCCACTTAGATATACTACAAATGGTTCTTTTGTAACATTGATTCCAGAAGAGGTATTTTCTACTTCTGTGGTGATTTCAATGGTATCTAACACTCTTACTTTTGACTCATATTCTTCATCATTTTGGACCATTGCGTCGTAATTACCAGAGTTTACCAAAATAATCAGTTCCGTATTTTCTGTTACTTGTTCTAATAAATCCACAATGTTTTCTTGATATTTTATCGTAACATCTACCTTTTCTTTTAAATTATTCTCCACCGGACTCATATCTTCCATATCCTTATAAGACTCTACAGTAAGACCGGCAATGTCGCCGATACTTTGATATGATGCATTTTCATTTACCACTACATTATAAATATTTGTTTCATAGGTTGCTCCTAAGTTAGATTTTAAGAAACTGATTGTTTCATTAATTTTTGTAATCGCAAATGCTTCAGCACTCATAAAAGCCAAAGCAAATAGATTTAAAATAATAAGCACCCAAGTTCGAGTATTCTTCTTTAAAATAAAGATCCCATGAATGGATAATAAAATCACAAATACCACCACAATAATTAAAAAATACTTTAAGGGTAATACGTTTGCAGAATAAATAAAATATCCTAAAATAATCATAAATAAAATAGAAACAATCCAAATAACAACACTAAATTTATGCAATGCCTTATTTTTCTGTTTTGTATTTTTCTTTGCCATAATAAACCTCTTTCTCGTCGATTTCTTTTTTTATTATACTATAAATAAGATTATTTTTCACAATATATTTTTGCAAAGTGTCAAGTAATAATACATTTTCTAATCTCTACTAAATAAGTCTCTTGTATATACTTTATCTGATACATCGTTTAAACTATCATCATATCGATTCACTAGTATCACATCAGAAAGAGTTTTAAATTCATTAAAATCTTGAATTACTTTACTATTATAAAATTCTCTTTCTTTTAAAGTTGGTTCATAAATGATGGCTTCTACACCATTTGCTTTAATTCGTTTCATAACTCCTTGAATGGCACTTGCTCTAAAATTATCTGAACCACTTTTCATCGTTAAACGATATATCCCCACTACTTTTGGATTCCTTTTTAATATCATTTCAGCAATGTGATCTTTTCTGGTTCGATTTGATTCTACAATTGCGCTAATAAGGTTTTCTGGAACATCTTTGTAATTTGCTTTTAATTGTTTGGTATCTTTTGGAAGGCAATATCCACCATAACCAAAAGACGGATTATTATAATGAGTTCCTATTCTTGGATCTAAACATACGCCTTCAATGATATCTTTCGTATTTAATCCTTTTAATTCCGCATAAGTATCTAATTCATTAAAATAAGCTACTCTAAGTGCTAAATAAGTATTAGCAAATAATTTTACTGCTTCTGCTTCAGTATTATTCATATAAAGTACTGGAATATCTTCTTTCATAGCACAAGATTGTAGCATTTCTACAAACACTTTTGCTCTTTCAGATTTTTCTCCTACTATAATTCTAGATGGGTATAAATTATCATACAAAGCTTTTCCTTCTCTTAAAAATTCTGGAGAAAAGAAAATATTATCTATTTGATATTTCTTTTTAACATTTTCAATAAATCCTACTGGTATCGTAGATTTTACAACCATCGTAGTATCCATATTCATAGAAATTACTTTCGTAATAATATCTTCTACAGAAGATGTATCAAAAAAATTTTTCTCATCATCATAATTGGTTGGTGTACTAATTATGATGTAATCAGCATCACAAAAAGCTTCTTGATAATCCATCGTTGCTTTTAAATTCAACTCTTTTTCTCTAAAAAACTTTTCAATATATTCATCCTTTATAGGACTAATTCTGTTATTTATTTTTTCTACTTTTTCTGGAACGATATCTAATGCCATTACTTCATATTTTTGACTTAGTAATGTTGCAAGTGATAAACCTACGTATCCTGTTCCTGCTACTGCTATTTTCATATACTATCTCTCTTTCTTGCGATTTTTTTCAAAAACATATCTATTTTAGGCTGTATTATTTCTAAATAAAAATTACTTTTTAACAAAAGATGAATGCAAAAATAACCACCGATTGATAAAACTATTGCCACAAATGTCTTTAGGTACAATTGAGGAATTAAATAAATACTTAACCCGCAGATAGCGACAATCCAAAGGCATCCAATAATAGAGCAAATAACGTTTTTGGAATCTAAATGAAATGGCACAATTTGTTTTGCTTTTAACCAGCAGATTATACACATTAAGATCTCAGATAATAATGTTGTTATAGCCGCTCCACAAATTCCTAAAACAGGTAATAAAACGAAATTGAGTAAGATATTCATAGCCGAAGAAATTATTGACACAATTAATACGACTTTTTCTTTTTTATAATTAACTAAAATGGCATTTGCAAAAAAATAAGCGCAAGTAGCAAAAAGAAGTGATATGGATAATATTGCTAAAGGCTGATATGCGCTAAGATATTCCTCACCGGCTGCAATCAGGACAACTGGCTTACTTATCATAAACAAACCTATTGATAACGGCAAAATAAACACCATCACAACATTTAATACTTTATTCATAAATTCTACAGAATCTTTTTGCTTGCTACCAATATAATAAGAAATTCTAGGTATTGATACTGCGATTATAGCGTTGACAAGTTGTTTAGCAATTGTATATATTTTGGCAGCAGCACTATAAAGTCCTACTGCATCATCTCCGTTCATAAGTCCTAATAAAGTAATATCTGAATTAATGTAAATTTGTTGCGAAAGCACACTGAAAAATAAAATTAAAATAGGTGTAATGTGTTTCTTTAAGTTCATATGAAGTGTAAAGTGAATTTCCAAATTTTTACGAGTTTTAAAATAATTTAATATATTTGCTCCACTACTAGATAAAACAACAATAAAAACATAGAAAGGCAAATCATTGGGAGTATGTACAAATAAAAACATTAGAATAATAGATATTACTTGAAATATAATTGTCCGAATTGTAATATATTTAAATTCTTCATAAATAGACAATAACCAATCCATGCCAATGGTATTAAAAATAATCGTAAAACTTAAGATAAATAAAAGTGTGCGATACTCAGAAAGTCCTGGTATAAAAAAAATAGTTGCCATTAGCGCACCAAATGCAATAAAAGTAGAAAAAAGATTAATAGAAAATACTTCACTTGCAAATTGACTCATTTTTTTTTGATTCGATTTATACTGGCCACCTTCACGAATAGCATAGCTTGAAATACCCAAAGCTGCTAGCAAAACGAAGTAATTGACAATCGAATTACTAAATTGATATCTTCCATAATAATCTACTCCTAAAGTTCTTGAAATATAAGGGAAAGTAATCAGTGGAAAAAGAATGTTTAGTACAGCTCTAATACCGTTCATTATAGCGTTCTTTGTTAATGTTTTTTTTTTCAATGCAATCACTCCTATTTAATTTTGTATAATTTTAATTTACTTAGTATTATTTTAGCATAATATTTTATTTTTGAATCATGATATCTTTTACCCGTAGATCCAGAAATTCCTTTAACTTTAGGCAAAACAGGAAACATTTTATAGGCTACCCTTTGTTTTAAAATAATATTTTTAAAAATATGTTCCAACCATACATCTTTCTTGTCGTCCACATTAAGATAACAATCAACAAATTTTTTTTCATAAACTGACTTTTGAATCATATAAAAGCGCGTTTCACACCTTCTAGTTTTAGTCATATCAAAATAATTGTAGCGATCAAAACAAAGTCTTAAAAGTGTATTAATATTAGTAATATAAAGACGTCCTGTTACTTTAATTAAATAATCCATATTTTTAATCAGTTTACTATTATTTAAAATATATTTTATAATTTCTCCTTCTCCGTAGCCTTTTCCATGATGAACTATTTCAGATGTATTTCCATGAAAAGACAGGTATTCGAATTGTTTTTTATATTTCGTTGCTAATTTTTCTAAATAAGAAAGATTAGATAATGTGGTATTGGAATTATCACAGTAAATTATATTTTTAAGTTTAGTTTTTTCAATATAGAAAAGCAAAGCGGCAAAGTATTGTTTTTCTCTATCTGCTTTATCTTTTAAAGCGAGTGAAAACACTTTTTCATTAGGTTTTATAGTACTGGTTATTAATAAAACTGTTTTCTCTAATTTTAGCATATGATTAATTCCTTTCATTTGAATTATCGACAATAATCCATTTTTTTCTAACAGGGAAAAATCGATATTGTTTTCCGTCCCAAGAGGCATATCTTGGCGCTACAACTTCTTGGCTTTTTATAGTTGATAAATATGCTCCCCAAAAAGAAAAGGTACTATTTGAAATAACTATACTCTTAGATTTGCTCATCATATACATATCGATTTTACTTTGGGTAATATCATGTGAGATAATTGCGTTAATTGTGTAGTTTTTAAAAAAGTTTTTGGCATATTCAACATCATCTGTAAAAATAACTAACGGTAAATTATTAGGATTGATGATATCTAGAGCCTTTTTATAGTAACTTATATCACATAGGTTATATTTAGCATTTAAAAAGTCTCCGCCTCTAACATGTACAGCCACTACTTCCTTAGAAGACAATTTTTTTAATAACTTTTTATCAAAATCTGAAAGTTTGCTTTCTAATGAAAAAATATTTATTAGTTCATCTCGATAAGATTCGAAATACTCAGTCCTCTGCCAAAATCCTCTTAAATACCAATCTCCATTTTGTAGTTCATCAATTTTATCGACATAATTATTTTGAGAATCATCATATATTGTTTTTTTTGCTTTTTTACAAAATATTCTATTCATTATTGATAAGTATTTATTTTGAAAATTATGTAGTATAAAACGTTTTATGTTTTTCGGAAGTTTTTGCCATTTTTTACTATAAATTAAGCCATTATATACTTTTCTAAAATCTTCTTTTGATGCTAGTTTTATTTTTATTTTAAATACTTTATCCAACTCAAATCCATTATGTTCATTCTCAATATTATAATGGAAATTTTCTCCTTTGATAATTTGGCTAGGATATTTCCTTGTTAAGGAATACTGCATTGCGTACTGAAACATTTGGTTTCCTAAGCCACCACAATATCTTATTACAATCATTATTTTTCTCCTTTCTTTTAGTAAAAAATGCTAAAGACATGTTTTATTATTTGTTTTATGAGCTTCCATAACGTTAATTTTTCAAATTTATGTAAGTATAGTATTACTGGCATTTTTGGGGTATTATGCTTATTTTTTTTGAATATAAAATTTTTATCGTTTTTATACGATTTTGGAAAAAAACGTCGTTGTGAAATATCTTGAAATACTGGTATTTCATATTTTTTGCATAACAAACTAAATATTGATTGATCTTCTCTATGAGAAATAAAGTATGATTTTTCTTTATCATTGTCAGCTGGACTAATCACAGCATAATCGCAGCAATACATCAACCATTCTTTCATAAACTTTCTAACTGTAGGAGTATTTTTGACGCAAAAATAGGTAGCTATCACTTGATTTGACTCGTAATATCTTTTTTCAGTGCATTTCATTTTAAAGAAGGTTTCACTTTTCGTGAATTGCTTTTCTATTAATGGAATATCGAAAACTATCATATCATATTTTTCTGTATAACTTGTTACTTTTTTTATATTTCCTATAAAAAAAGCTCCTGAGTCACAATACATCAAAATGTCGTTTTCTTCTAATTCATTTAAAACACGATTTATAATATATGGTTTCCACAACCATAACCCGTTTCCTCTTTTTATATCTAATATTTTTTTGTGCTTTTTGTAAAATGATTTTTCTATATTTTCCGGTCCAAATGACAGGACTTTGTCTGCCCCAAATTTATATGCTGTTTTGGTATTCAACTTTTGGACACTTTTATATTTATCATTTGCGTAGTTAACAACATAAACCATTTTCTTTTCCTACTTTCTTAAAAAAATCCGGATATAGGGTGATAAACTGCATTTAAAAGCAACTAAAATATTAAAGTTCTTTTTATAGTAATAGAAAGACTGATGAAATGGAAGTCCTTTCGGAGAGTTCAACAAAAATAATCTTTTTTTAAAAGAAAGTTTTTTATCTTCCCATGTATTGGCTTTAGAATTTCGATTACATTTTCCTACAAATTCATTGTAAACAAGTAATTTATACTTTTTTCTTGAGTATTCAAGTCCATAATCAAAGTCACCAAAAGAATGAACATAATGATTATCCATTGCCCCGACAATTTTAAACCATTTATATGGAATTAAGACGCAGTTTCCATTAAAGGTATTACAAAGAATGTGTTTTTTTTCGGGGCCTATGCGTTCAAAGTCCGATGAAAACTTGGAGTGAAATAAAATCCCACCATAAGATAATTTACCCTTTTCATCTTCGCAAGCACCTATTGTAATGCAATTATGGAGTGTTTGAAAGTCTATCATTTTTTCTAAAAAGCCATGATAAAAATCAACATCATCATTTACCATCAATAAATAGTCATATTGTTTTTTTAAATTCAATAAATAATTCATTCCGTAATTCATGCTTTTAGAATAGTAATAGTTTCCTTTTGTTTGTAAAATATGAAGATTTTTTTTATTTAATTTTTTTAATTCTTGCAATGTATTATCAGTACTTTTATCATCGATCACAAAAAAGTCAATTTTTACACCTTTTTCATTGTCAATTTTCTGGATCGCTCGTTTAGTCGTCTTGCATCGATTGAAACATGTGAATAAAACTGCTATTTTTTTCATAACTTACTCCTGTTCTCTATTCTTTAGAAAATTAAAAACTGTTATCATTATATAAACGATTAAAAACATTTGATGTCTTGCAGACCAAACAAAGGCTTTTAGTGGAATACTTAAATCACAATACTTTACATTATAAAATCCTTTTTGAATCTGTTTTAACTGATAGGCTTTTTTTAACTCTTTTATTTTGGCAAATAATCCTGAAGGATTGTCTTTATGTACAATCCCAATGCGACTACCTTCAATATATAATAAAACTGTTTTTAAGAAAATGGCTTCTTCCAACTCATGTTTCTCATCAAATTTATACATCTCTTCTAAAACATTCGAAAATGTTATAAAAATGTTTTTATTAAATTTAATAGTTGAAGAATTATAATTGATTCTGTAATGATATAAGAAGTTATTTTGATATACAACTTTTTTGGCTAATGACATTGCATAAAGATTAAAAATAACATCTTGCATTCTTTGAAGTCCTACTTTGAAAGTCAATTGATTCTTTATCAAAAATTCACGATTATACATTTTTGCCCATGGTCCTCCTGCTCCTATATATGTCTTTTTAGCACTATGATATTGGCGGCAAATAATATTCAGTAGTAACTTTCGTTTATTTTTTTTAGTAAATGTAATTTTCTTACCAAAAATACTGGCAGGTATTTTTTGCTTACGAAACTCCATGATTGGTGGAGTTATAGCGATTTCACAACCTTCATTTTTAATTATAGAATATAGGGTTGATAGCATCTTACTATCAACGTAATCATCAGAATCGACAAAACAAATCCATTTTCCATTTGAAAGTTCTATTCCTTTATTTCTAGCAACTGAAACTCCCTGATTTTTTTGTTTATATGTTCTCACATTTTGATATTTTCTGCTATATTGCTGGCATATTTTGTAAGATGAGTCTGTTGATCCGTCATCGATTAATAAGATTTCATAATTTTCATAATCTTGGGAAACTAAACTTTTAATACATTCTTCTAAGTATTTTTCAACATTATAAACGGGCACAATAATTGATATCTTCTCCTTTTTCATACAAATTCCTCCTCGTATAATGTAGTTAAGATATTTTTTAACTACATTTTCTATATTTAGATTTTTGTTAAGAGATATCTAT
>CALVOL010000004.1 GCA_944350285.1 uncultured Bacilli bacterium
AGAACAGAAGGCATTAAAAAATGGAGTGTTCTTATTACTCCGTAATTGCAACTTTTATTTTTGGAAAGTCCCTATATATGTTCAGTGAAAAAATATTTTGCTTTTTATATATTTTTTCATTTAACTGAAAAAACTTTAGTTTTCGATGAGATTAATTTATTATTCCAGATATTTAATCATATTAGATTATGATACTAATGATTTTGATGGTATAAAGCAAATAATCGCTATTGATTTTTTAACCGGTTATAAATACTAAATGCTTATATTTCAATTTACAATACTCTCTTATTGAATAAAAATAATTCGTTTATCTAAAAATTGGTATGTCTTTATTGCATATAATAAAATAATTAAATGACTTAAAAAATATATGTGATATAGATAGTTGTAAAAATCAAGAAAAAATGTTATTTTAATAATGTCTTTAAAGGCATTAGGTTTACAAAGAGAACGAATTGTTTGAAATACAAGAAAATAAGAAAAATCAAAAAAATTTTGAATATATTATAAGAGGAAAATAATGAAGAAAAAAATTAGATTTGTTGAAGTGATGCTAATTATTTTAGTATTATTAGTTGCTATGGTAGCAGTTTATTTGTGCTTTGATTCTTTTCATAACCATTCTTTTCATGAGGAGAATTTTGAACAAGATAATGTTTATAATGATATGGGTACTGAAGTAGAAAATATTCCAGATGAAACTCAAGAGGATGTTATTTCTATTACACCACAGTTATGCTATGGTCATGAACCTAATTTAGAGTATTTAACTGAGGCTGCTGATCTTATTGTTTCTGGAATTGTTGATACATCTTCTTTTAATTATAACGTCCAAAATACATTTATATATACGAATATGAATATTCAGGTAACTAAAGTTTTAAAAAATAATACCGAAAGTACTCTATCAGGTTCTTTAAATGTTCAAATTATGGGTGGAAAGTTAAGTGCTAAAGATTATATTAGTTCTTTAGATGATAGTTACAAATCCAATTATTCTTTGAGTGAAGAGGAATTAGAGAAATATAGCTTTTCTTTAGATACTTCTAATGGAAAATTAAATCTTCAAGAGGAAAATGTTGAGTATCTTTTCTTTTTAAATAATATGGAGGGTAGTTGGGGTCCAAATTCTAATCATTATGGTATTCGAAAGATAGATGGTAATAAAGTATATGATTATGAAACTGATACCTATATTGAAACAGATTTGTTATAAATTTATGAAATAACTGAAATTGTTTTATTTTCTTGTTGAGTTTTATTTATTTATTCAGTAGAATAGGGTTATGAAGGGTGGTTATTCTATGGATAAAATTAATCGATTAAGTCGAGAGATAAGGCAATTAGAAAAAAGAAAAAAAGAATTAGAAGAGTTATTGAAGCATTCAGAAAAACAGCAGGAAGTAGATAGGAAAGAAATTGCTAAAGCTTATGAAGATTTTTATAATAATAAGACAAATACTGAGTTTGTTTTGTATGATAGGTATCCTAGTATAGAGGCTTTGGAGTTATATTTGCAGTATATTTCTGATCGACTTCCGTTATATGGTTTTGGAAAATTAAATGTGAAAGAACTTGCAGAAATTGTGAAGCATATTTATCAATTTAAAACAGGAAAAGAATTTGATATTGTAACTGTTGGAACTGTAGAGTCTCATGGCATGCCTGTTTATGGAGGACAAACTTTTTCTATGAAACCGCATTTACATTTTATCGTTGGTAATGATAAAACATTAGAACCTTTTAGAGAGTATCAAGGTTTGTTTGTAAATTCTGATAAATTATATACAACTATTGATTTATGTGCCAAAGGAAAAGATTTAGTAAATATTGAGGTGAATCAAGACCATCGTACACCTTTAGGTATAGAATGTCTTACAGGAAGTCTGTGGGATGAAAAAGGTACGATTAATTATTCCGATGATTGTGGATCTTATTATGAGACGTTTGATGCTAGTTTGTATAAACAGATTTTTTTGAGTCATATTAGTTCTAACTGGGGCTTTTATAGTAAGCAAAAAGGCATTAAAGATGTTATGAGTTTTCCATTGCATCCATATGACAGCGATATTGCTAAGATTTTAATCAGTATTGTTATTTATAAAAGAAATAATCAAATTAAGAATTTAACCGAGGAAGATTATAACCATATTTTTGATGTGTTATATAAAGAAAAAGTAGATATTATTGGTGCTAGTGAAAGAGATATTCCACGAACATTAACTTATGTGCCTAATAAGAAGAGTGGCAGGTAATATAGGGTACTATTATGGAACAAGTTTATGATAAGTTAGTTCGGGATAAAATTCCAGAGATTATAGAGGCAAATGGAGAAAAGCCAGTTACTCGTGTTTTAGATGATGCAGAATATTGGGAATATTTACTTAAGAAAGATCAAGAAGAGCTAGAGGAAGTAAGAGAAGCTACCTCAATATTAGAAAGAAAAAAAGAATTGGCTGATAAACTAGAATTGATTCGCGCTATGGCTATTTATAATGGCTTTTCTTTAGAGGATATCCTAGAGGAGGCTAATCAAAAAGAACAAAAAAATGGTGGATTTTCTAAAAGAATTTTGTTAGAAAAAGTAATTGAAAAATAATTTGGGATGGTGAGGAATATTACACATTATAAATCTTATGATAGTTTTAAAACTAAGAAAAGTATAGAGCAAAAGCAAAGAGCTAAAGATAGAACACTTTATAAAAGTAAACATTTAAAAGATGATTTTATTATTCCAGAAGCATCTTTGTTTGGCGTTGTAATAGAAGTTAGGTATAATGATTGTTATGTAATGTATCAAGACAAAGTTGTTTTAGCATGTCTTTCTAAAGAAATAAATGGTGTATGTAATCAAATTTTGTTTCCTGGAGATAAAGTTGTTTTGCTATTTCAATCTGGAAAGTATTATATTAAGAACTTGGTAAGGAGAACTTCTTTACTTTCTAGGACTAAAAAGGATAGTACTAAATTAGATGATTTAGGAACAACAAAACATATCGCTGCTAATATTGATTTAGCTGTAATAG
This sequence comes from uncultured Bacilli bacterium, assembly GCA_944350285.1. Lineage (GTDB taxonomy): Bacteria > Bacillota_I > Bacilli_A > RF39 > UBA660 > Ventrenecus. The sequence continues at coordinate 3,030 of CALVOL010000004.1, forward strand.
TGGTCGCGGCGAAAGAGCCTCCTATGCATTCTAAATTTATTGATAGGTATTTGCTTGTTTTACAAAATAGTAATATTCCTGTTCTTTTATGTTTTAATAAGTGTGATATGAAGACTCTAGAAGATGAAAAAGTCTTAGATATTTATCGAAAAATTGGAATTGCTGTGGTTGAAACTTCTACTGTACAAAATATTGGTATAGATGAGTTAAAGCGTTATTTGTATCATAAACAAGCTATTTTTGTTGGGAATAGTGGAGTAGGCAAATCTTCTTTAACGAATGCAATTATGAATACTGAGGAAACTAAAACAAGTCATGTTAGCGAAAAAAGTAAAAGAGGAAGACATACTACAACGACATCGAAGTATTATGTGTGGAATGATAGTTCGTCTATTATTGATACTCCTGGTATTCGTAGTTTAGATGTTACTTCTTTTGAACCTATTGAAATTCAAAATTATTTTTCTGAATTTCAAGGTTATCGTTGTAAATATAATGATTGTTGTCATTACAATGAACCTTATGAAAGCTGTGATGTGAAACAAGCAGTTGTAAATGGGCTAATCAGTATGGAACGATTTGAAAGTTATGTAAAAATCATGGGAGACGTATTAGATGATAATAATTTTGATTTGATTATTCAAGATTTGCAATCTAGAAAACAATAGAGATTTTTTATTAATAATGATAAAAGATCTTTTTTGTTGGTTGTTTTATAAAATACTGTTATACTATTTTTAGAGAAAAAATGTAAGGAGATGTTTTTATATGGATTATATTTCTGTTCAATTCGAAAAAGAAATGGATTCTGCTTTTCATTTTGTTTCAAGTTGTTTAGAAGAAAGTGGTCATAATACTAAGCCAGTGTTATTTCATTCTTTTAAAGTAGCAATGTCTTTGTATTCTTCTGGTTATTCTCGAGATATTGTTATAGCCTCTATTTTACATGATTTGCTTGAAGATACGAGTGTTACGTATGATGATTTGGTTATGCAGTATGGTACCCCTGTTGCAGATATTGTAAAAGCTGTCACTTTTGAGTCTAAAATTAACGATAAGTTAGAACAGGCAAAAGATATGTTTCAAAACTGTTTGATATTTGGTTATGAGGCTCTTATTGTTAAGTGTGCTGATTTGTTAGATAATATTCATTATGTTTCATGTGTTGCCGATAAAAAAGAGAGAACAAAACTTCTTTCAAAATATGAATTGTTTTTAAATATGGCAGAAGATGCTTTAAAACATGAAACAATTTATCATAAATTAAAAGAACTTTATTTTACATATAAGCAAAATGCACAATAGATTGGAGTAGTATTTATGAATAAACGTGTAAGTTCTAGAGCAATTATTTTTGATCATGATGAAGTGTATTTGATGTTTCGAAGAAAAGTTTGTGATGATGGTTCTATTAGTGAATATTATGTGGTTCCTGGTGGAGGAGTTCAAGAAGGAGAAAGTTTAGAAGAAAATTTACAGAGAGAACTTCAAGAAGAGTTATCAGTAAATGTTTCAGTTGTTAAGTATCTCGGTATAGATGAAGGAAGTAATACTGTTGCTCATTTTTTTCTTTGTAAAATAGTATCAGGAATTCCTGAGTTAGGTGGGGAAGAATTAGATAAATGTTGTGAAAATAACTTTTATGAAATTCGAAAAGTTAAAGTTCATGATTTAGATAGTATAGATGTTCTAGCTAAAGATATCATTAAACAAGCCTATAATATGTATTCATAGTTGTTTTTTTTGTTTTGAGTATATAAATTTGTTATTTTAATGAAGAATTTGGTATTAATATTACTGAAGAAGATGTTTTTATGTGTCGAAGATGTGATGGAGATATGTAAAATATCTTCTTTTTTTTAAAATGTTCTTGACCGTGTGTTACTCCCGAGGTGTATAGTGTACTTGTAAAGAGAAAGGAAGGATTGATTTATGGAGTATGTAACATTAAATAATGGTGTTAAGATGCCTATTTTAGGATTTGGTGTATATCAAATTCCAAAAGAAGACACGAAAAGGTGTGTGTTAGATGCATTAAGTGTTGGATATCGTGCAATTGATACAGCACAAAGTTATTTTAATGAAAGAGAAGTTGGAGAAGCAATTAAAGAAAGTGGTATTCCAAGAGAAGAGATTTTTATTACATCTAAAGTATGGATTGATAATTATGGATATGATAAATGTAAGGCTTCTGTTTTGGAATCTTTAGAAAAATTAGGAGTAGATTATATTGATTTAATGCTTTTACATCAACCTTTTAGTGATTATTATGGAGCATATCGTGCATTGGAAGACTTATATGAAGAAGGAAAAATTCGAGCAATTGGTGTTAGTAATTTTTATCCAGACCGATTAGCTGATATGTGTTTGTTTGAACGAAAGGTTGTGCCTGCTGTTAATCAAGTTGAAACAAATCCTATGAACCAGCAATTAAAGGCTCAAGAAGTTATGGATAAGTACGGTGTACGAATTGAGGCTTGGGCGCCATTTGGTGAAGGTAAAAATGGAATGTTTGAAAATGAAACATTAAAGAAAATTGGTGAAAAATATCATAAGAGTGTTGCTCAAGTTATTCTTAGATGGCTTATCCAAAGAGGAGTTATTATTGCTTGTAAATCTACACATAAAGATAGAATGGAAGAAAATTTTGATATCTTTGATTTTGAATTAACAAAGGAAGACATGGAGACAATTAAAAAGTTAGATTCTGAAGACAGCTTATTCTTTAATCATCAAGATCCAACTATGGTAGAATGGTTTGATAAGATGGTTGTTGAAAGAAGAAAGAATGATGATTGTCGTAAGGAAAAGAAGAATTGGGAGTAATATATGAATAAAAAGATTGTTATAGGAATTATTGTTGTTTTAGTTTTATGTGCTATTGGAGGATTAATTCTCTATTTTACAAGTAGAGATACATTAGATAGTAATACTAATACAGATAATTCTGTGAATGAAAGTGTACCAACACCTCCAGAAAATACAGGGTCAAATAATACTGATAATAATGATAATCCTGCTACTTCTGGTAGAACATTAATTGTTTATTTTTCTGCTCAAGGACATACAGAAGAGGTTGCTAATCAAATGGCAGAAAATTTAAACGCTGATATTTTTGAGATTGAACCGGTTGATGCTTATACTAGTGCCGATTTGAATTATACTGATGATAGTTCTAGAGTAAGTCGTGAACATGCAGATGAGTCTTTAAGAGATGTCGAACTCGTAAGTACTACAGTTCCTAATTGGGAAGAGTATGATACGGTATTAATTGGTTATCCGATTTGGTGGGGAGTTGCAGCTTGGCCAGTGGATACATTTGTAGATAATAATGACTTTACTGGAAAAACAGTTATTCCATTCTGTACTTCTGCTTCTTCTTCACTTGGACAAAGTGGCGAGTTGCTAGCAGAAGAGGCTGGTACAGGAAACTGGTTAGAAGGACATCGTTTTAGTTCTAATTCTTCTGAGGCTGATATTCTAGAATTTACTGATAGTTTAAGTTAATTTCTAAACGGAAGAATATTTTTCTTCTGTTTTTCTTTGCTGTGCTATAATAGATGTAATTTATAAGGCGGTGATGTGATGAAGCAATCCTCTTTATTTGAAAATGAGAATATTCCTTTGGCTAGTCGTATTCGACCTAGAACATTAGAAGAGTTTGTAGGGCAATCTCATTTACTTGGTGAAGGAAAAATTTTAAAAAAATTGATATTGCAAGATCAAATTCCTTCTATGATTTTTTGGGGACCTCCTGGAGTTGGTAAAACAACTCTTGCAACGATTATTGCAAGACAAACTAATGCTAATTTTATTAATTTTAGTGCTGTGACAAGTGGAATTAAGGAAATTAGAAATGTTATGGAACAAGCAGAGGAAAGTAGACTTGCGGGAACTAAGACTATTTTGTTTGTTGATGAAATTCATAGATTTAATAAAGCTCAGCAAGATGCCTTTTTACCATTTGTAGAAAAAGGAAGTATTATTTTGATTGGGGCAACGACAGAAAATCCATCTTTTGAAATTAATTCGGCGTTACTTTCACGATGTAAGGTTTTTGTGCTTCAAGCTCTTTCTGTAGAAGACATTTGTGTTCTTTTAAATCGTGCTATAAAAGATGAACGCGGGTTTGGTAGACAAAATGTTTTTATAGATACTTCTCTTATTCGGGCAATCGCAGTATATGCAAATGGGGATGCTCGTTGTGCTTTAAATATGCTTGAAATGATTGTTTTAAATAGTGAAGAAAAAGATGGTAGTATTCTTGTAACGGAACAAATTGTGAAACAATGTTTAAATAAAAAGTCTTTGATGTATGATAAAAGTGGGGAAGAACATTATAACTTGATTTCCGCTTTACATAAATCAATGCGTAATAGTGATGTTCAAGCTTCTATTTATTGGCTTGTACGGATGCTTGAAGGAGGAGAAGACCCATTATATATTGCACGTAGGCTTATTCGCTTTGCTAGTGAGGATATTGGTCTTGCTGATCCATCTGCTTTAACGCTTGCAGTTTCTTGTTATCAAGCTTGTCATTTTATTGGAATGCCTGAGTGTAATGTTAATCTTACTGAGTTGGTTACGTATTTAGCTGTGGCTCCTAAATCGAATGCACTTTATGTTGCGTATGAGGCTGCACGTAAGGATGCAACGGAGCAAATTGCGGAACCTGTATCTCTTCATTTAAGAAATGCACCTACTAAGTTAATGAAAGAACTTCATTATGGAGAAGGATATCAATATGCACATGATACGAAAGAGAAGATTACAACAATGTCTTGTTTACCAGAGACTTTAGCTAATCGTGTTTATTATATCCCGACTGTTCAAGGAAAAGAATTAAGGGTAAAAGAACGGTTAGAAAAGATTGAAAATTGGAAGAAAACACATAAAAAAAGTGAAGAAAAGCATCACTAAAATTGTTGTTGTATATAAAAAGAATCGATGTTTAAGTAGTCGATTCTTTTTTCGTTTTTGTCATCCAATATATTACTTGTGTTTGAATTAACGTAAAGATAATGCCATAGATGACTGAGAGAATTCCAAAGGTAATAATTCCCGCTAGGAGAACAAAAATCCCAATGACTCTTAGAATAATAGCTGTGTTACGGTTAGAAAAGCATACGCTCCTGTTAATAATACATTTCCGATTAGTATTTTTAAATAACTTTTCATTTTATCCCCTTCTATAGTTGTATATACTATTTTAGCAAAGATTTTTTAAAATGGTAGAAAAGTGTCAAGAAATGGTGTAAATATTTTATGTTTCTATTGTTTCTATGATATACTTTTGCTAAAGAAAGTAGGTTTTTTATGGAGAAACAATTAGCGATTATTGAGATAGGAAGTAATAATACAAAAGTACATATTTATGAAAATAAAAAATTGGTGTTTGATAGTACTACTACAATTGAATTTAAAAGAAATTATCAGTTGAATAAGCAAATTCTACAGCAAGATTTAGAAAAGTTGTATCAAGTAATTGAAGAGACACTTAAAAAAACTAAAAATATTTATATTTTTGGATGTAGTATTTTCAGGAAAATTTCACAAGAAGAATTGAATGAGATTAATCAGTATTTATTAGAACATTATGAGTTACAAATACAGGTAGTTTCACAAAGTGATGAAGCTTTTTATACAGTATATGGATGTTATGCAGATATTGATTATGATAAAGAGATTTGTATTTTTATTGGTGGTGGAGGTTCTATAGAGCTTTTGTTTGTTAAGAATAAAGAAGTGGTAGAACAAAAATATTATGATTTTGGTGTTGTTGATGTTACCAATCAATTTCCTTCTTTAAAAGAAGATTATAATACTTGTAGTTTTGATGAAGTATCGGATTATGTTTCTTCGTTAATTGGAGACTTACCGTATACTTGTGATGTATTAATTTTAGCTGGTGGTGATCACTTGTATTGGTATAACAATGCACGTTATGAATTAAGAGAGAATACGTTATATCATAGTGAGAAGCAAAAATGTATGATTAGTATTACTCAAAGTGATAATTATGATCATGATGCTTTAAAAACATCTTTGAATCGTATTCGTGAAAACAGTGATAATCCGTTATGGTTTGATGGTTCTAGAGCTATGAAAGTAATTACAAATACTATTTCTCATAAAATAGATGCGAAGTATATTGTTCCTACTAAAATTAATATGGAAGATGGTTTGCTGGAAAAAATTATGGAAGAACGAAACGATTAGTTGTCAATTTTGAGTCAATTGGTAAGTTTAGCATGTTTAAGAAGTTTATTTTCTGTTACTATAAATATAAGGAGTGATGGATAATGAAATGTGTAATGTTGAAAGGAAAAAGAGAATTTGAAGTTGGAGATATTCCTGAACCTAAGAGTGTAGAAGGCAGTGTTGTTATTGATGTAAAAAAAGCTGGAATATGTGGTTCTGATATACATTATTGGGATATGGGAGAGCCTAAAGGTTTAGTAATGGGTCATGAATTTTGTGGAGTTGTTACTGATACAGGAAATCGTGATGATTTGAAAGTTGGAGATCGTGTTACTGGGCTTCCTATTTCACCATGTGGTCATTGTTCAGCATGTTTGACAGGTAATCCTCAATATTGTCGAGAGACATGGACTTACGCAACGGGACTTTCTTTAACCAATCCTGGGGCATTGGCACCTAAAATGGCCATTCGTTCTGATATGGTACTTAAAGTTCCAGATAATGTTACAGATGAAGAAATGGCGATGGTGGAACCGACAGCTGTTGGACTTCACGCAATTCATTTAGCTGATATCAAAGTTGGTCAAAAAGTTCTTGTAATAGGTGGTGGAATTATTGGTTTAGTTTCTGCTATGTTTGCAAAAAAAGAAGGGGCTAGTTTTGTTGCGGTGAGTGAAACAAATTTAAAACGTGGAGAAAAGTCTGTTAGTCTTGGAGTTGCGGATAAGTATTATGATGCAACTAGTGAAGATTTTATGAAATCTATTATGGAAGATACACAAGGAAATGGATTTGACGTTGTCATTGAATGTTGTGGTAATGATAAGGCCGTTAGTAGTGCGCTTTTGACTTGTCGTCCTGGAGGAATGATTGTTTTAGTTGGAGTGGCTCTTGGTGCTATTAATATCCCAACTGTAGTGGGTGTTATGAGTGAGCTCACTATGAAAGGCGCTATTGCATATACCAAAGAAGAGTTTCAAACATGTATTGATTTGATTTCAAGTAAACAAATTGATGTTATGAAGTTTGTTGATGATATTGTTTCTTTAGAGGAAGTGCAACATGCATATGAAAGACTTACTAGTGGTGATGATCCAGCTGTTAAAATTTTAGTGGATCCTAATAAATAGAAAGTATAGAAATATATTTTCTGTTTTTCGTTAGAGGTTTATCATGGATAAGATTGATTATATTAATAAAGCTGAGAAGCTCGTAGAGAATAAAAATTCTAGAATTATTTTACTAAACAAATCGAACGCTATTATAGTGTGTGTGATTGTCCAGTATGTAAACATGACTACAAAGTGGGGGATGCTGTTTTTCTACAAAAAGGAACATTTCTTCATGGAACATATAAGAACATGGAAGGATTAAGAGAAATAGTTCGTCATGGGCTCATTGCTGGAGCTTTTGTTGGCGGCAGAAACTCTAAATATCCTTTTTCTGTGGGAGTGTGGAATTTAAAACGGGATTGTTTTTTAAAAGATTATATTGATTTTTATAGTGGTGGCACTATTGGATATATGGATGGAGAAATAGGAGTGTTTAAGACAGAGGTTATTCCTTATTCTCAGATGAATACAGTGTTAGAGCATATTTTAGTAAATAATTTGTATCGTTGGGGAATGGAACAAACTAAGGAAGCACGATTTATGCCTAGTCTTGTACAGGAGAAAGTAGAGATTGGCATTATTTTTCGGAGTGCTAATTCTCCTTTAAAGCAGTTATTAAAAGGAGATATTCTTACTAATGCTATTTCTGATGAAGATGTAAAACCTTTTATTCATAAAGGATATTATAGTAAGTTTCTTTTAGATAGACAAAAGAAAGATGATTTTTTTACAAACCGAGAAAGTGCTATTTTATTTGGAATACCTACTAATTTTATTGAAGGAATTTTAGTTGGTAGAAAGATTGAAAAAGATAGAAGCATTTTACAAGAAATAAAAGTATTATTACCGTGGGTTTATATTTGTAATCTAGATGGACAAGTTATAGATATGTAGTCTAATAATTAGTGTATTCATTGCTTTAAGATGTTTTGTATAGTACATTTGATTTGTTTTATGGAGGGTTTTATGGAGGCTAATTTTTATGAAAATGCAAGTCAATTTTTAGCAAAAGATGGAATGTATATAACGGATACTTCTGTTTATATTGTTTCTAATAATGAGAGTGATAAGAATGTATCTATAATTAAAAAAACGGAAAAAATTTATATACATATAAACCAGTGTATTTATTTTCGACAGGAAGTAATAATTATTTTTTGTATGGTTATGGTTCAATACGTTCCTCAGCAATTCAGAAATATGTTGAGCGAATTTCTAAAAACATGCTTTTTTCTGGAATGCGTGCAATTGCGTTGGTTTTAATGAATAAAGGATATATTTTAGATACTTACAAAAATTATATTGCACAACTGTTGGATGGTCACATTAAAGATTTACCAGAAGTTGTGAATTTTTTCTATATTCCTCAATGTGATACTTATCGAGTTTATAATCGTTCTCAATATAGTAATATGTCTTTGTATTTAGAAGCAGCGAAGGAAATGGGAGATACGGCTTATGATGCTTTTACTGATAATTATTTAATAAAACATATATTATATGATATGAGCTTTAATCATAATGGATTAGCTAAAGAAGTCAAACGAAAAGCATTAGAATACAATTTAAATTTGGGAGTACAAGGACGTAAGTAATTGATGATAAAAATAATAAACGGTTTAAAAGTTAGTTTACAAAGTGTAAAAGAAGAAGATATTCCGTTATTAGAAAAGTGGAAACTTCAGACTGTTTTTGATTATGCTGGTAAGTTGTCTATAGAGGAACAAGAAAAAATTAGAAATTATGTGCATAATGAAGTTTTAGAATATTTACACTTTTTTGAATTAATAGAGGTTTCTAGTAGTATAGTTGGTTGTGTGCTAGTTAGACCTTATCAAGATGGGTATTTACTAGATGAGATTTATTTAGAAAAAGAATATCGAAATTTAGGAATTGGTTCTAGTATTTTGAAGAATAAAACTATGCAATTTTCTCCACTGTATTTATGGGTATATAAAGATAATAAAAAAGCTATTTCATTATATAAAAGAATTGAATTTTTTGTAAAAGAAGAAACTGCAACTCGTTATTTTATGGAATTTGTGTAATAGAATATATTATTTTTGAAAATAAAATTAGATGTCGTTATGATATTATTTGAATGATAACAAGAAACTTTAACAGTTCCTTGTTATCATGGCTATTTATTATTTACATATTTGTTACAAAATTTTTTTGAGTTCGATACTTTTTTATTATTCTTTATCGTTTGGGTTAGTATACGTTCTTTTTCTTACTAATACTGCTTCTTTTTCTTCATAAGGTAATGGATCGTTGAAATTTTTTTCGATTGTAAATAATTGTGAAAAGTCTTTAAATGAAATATCTTTTTGCTCTTTTGATTTATTTTTGCTTTCCAGATGCATTTCTGAGTCCTTTTTTGAATCCATACTGTTAAATATTTGTTGTTCTTCCTTTAATTGAATTACAGTTAAACTAATATTTCTTATTTGTTTTTCAGTTAATGTTTTAATTTTTTCTTGTTCTTTATAAACACTATCATACTTTTCATATTTTTCTGGTAAAGCATTTTCACCTAATTGTGCATTAAAATTATCAAATATTTTCTTGTGGTCTTTATTTCTTTTTATCATATATCCACAGGCACCAATGATTCCAACAATAAATGGTGTAAAGGTAGTAGTTATGAATGAAAGTGTTGAACTATATGTTACTGCTTCATTTATCACCATAAGTGGTAATTCGGTAAAAAACATTGTAAACATACCAATTAATGTGGCTGTTACAAACGTATCTGTTATTATCTGAATTTTGGATCTTATTCGCCAAAATCTATTGTGTAAAACTTTTTGAGTTGAAAGTATATCTAATTTATTATATTGTTCTTTTACAAGAATGGATAATTCTTCAATTCTTTTTCTAATATCTTCTTCCTTTTTTGAAGCACTTTTATCATTTATCTCATATTTACTTGATATTTCTCTTAACATTGCTTCGGTGGAATTTACTTGGTTTATAGTTTGATTTATAACTAGATTTCTATTGATAGCTTTTTCTAATTCTATTTGATAATGTAGCTGTTCTTTTAATTTTTCGGTTTGTGTTTTTGCGGTAGAAAAAACTTTCAATCTTTTTTTTGTTTGAAATTTTTTATTTATTAGATTGTTAATTAAAGTTCCAATTCCTAAAGAACCTCCAACTACTATTGCGGGATAACTTAGTGCGGGGATAATATTTGTAAAAGTGATAATTCCTAAATTTTTGATTAAAACTAATGATATAAGAAAAATTACTAAATAGCTAATCATTGAAAAAGCTAAAGTATTTCCTGCTTTATATTCAAATGTATTTACTTTTGATATTCTTGCTTTTTCGTCATATAATATGATTTTTTTTTCGTTATTTTGTTTTTCTTGTTCTAAATCTTCTTTTATTTTGTCAAAACTCCCTAATTTCATAAAATCTAATTCTCCTAACTATCTTAATTATTGTATTATTAAATGCGTTAACATAATAATTTTTACATATATATTTTATTGCTTTTTTTTGTAGCTAATAATATTATAGGTCAGCGTGAAAATATAAGCAATATTTTTTGTATTTGAACTAACTTATTTCTTGTAAAAAATAATAATTTTTGTTATCATGTCTATGGATGAAGGAAACTTCATAAAATAAAAAAGGATATATCTGAAGTGGTGATCAGATGCATCCCTAAATGTTGGTTTGACACCTGATTCAACTAATGATGAAGTTGATTCAGGTGTCTTAATTTTTAAATTACTATTCATAATAGGTAGATTACACAAAAAAAGTTGATTTCTATTTTTCGCATAATTACCACCCCTTTCTAATTCTTTGTTGATAAGAAAGGGAAGATGGTTGACATTCAGATATAACGAATATTATTATGGAAAGCATCTTTTTTTAGAACAAGTTAAGATTTTAAAATGTTGTAAATATTTCAATGTTAATTTTCTTTGCGTAGTTTCCAAAGATTTTTGGTAGAAACTTTCTTTGTATTTTACTATAATGGTGGAGATGAAAGGAGAAGTTTATGAAACTCGGAGAAAAGATTTTAAAGTATAGAAAGGAACAGCATTTATCTCAGGAAGATCTAGCTTTTAAGGTGGATGTTACAAGGCAGACCATCTCTAACTGGGAACTTAATGAAACAATGCCTAATCCAGAACAATTAAAGAAATTATCACAAGTTTTTCAAGTGAGTATTGATGAATTACTTGATAATGATGTTCATGGAATATTAGAAAGTAAAATTTCGAATACCGAAAAGTTAGCGGGAATTATTATTAAAATATTGAAAGTTTTGGGAGTCTTATTTATTTTATATATTATTTTTATAGTGATTGCTATAGTTATGTTTACATTGGTTCCAAATGAACCTTCTGTTGATTCTATTTCTTCTACTAGTATGACATGTTCTATTAAAGATGACGTTTATCATATAACAATTGGTGAACAAGATTATTTTCAGTGTGATAATTGTAGTGCTAGTATGCAAGTTTATTTAAAAGATTTAACTGATTGGGCTAATTTGGATAGTAGTATTACTAATATTGAAAATTATTTTATAGAAAATGGTGGAAGCTGTAGTTTTTAGGAGTAATGAAAGTTACTTCTTTTTTTTAAATTTTTATTGACATGAGAGTTACTCACGGGTGTATTATGATATTAGAAAGGTGGAAAGTTATGAAAAAGATTTTATTTTTAAATTGTAGTCCAAATGAAAGTGGAAATACTTATACTATTGGGGAAAAGTTGTTAGAAAGTAAAGAACATGAAGTGTTACAAATGGTAGATTATCATGTATGTCAGTATGGACAAGTGACAGAGGAAGATGAGATTTCAAAAATTTTTTCTAAAATAGATGAAGCAGATGTGTTGGTTTTTGGGGCTCCTGTTTATTGGTATACTGTAGGTGGTCTTTTGAAAACGTTTATTGATAGATTGTATATGTTACCTGAGGCAGAGAAGTTACAAGGAAAAGAAATGTATTTGTTTGCACAAGGAAGTGCGCCAGATGAGGCTACAAAAGAATCGATTACTTTTTTAGCAAATCGTGTTGCTTCTTTGATGGGAATGGATTTAAAAAGTGTTGTTGTGGATAATTCTAGTGGAAGTCGTATTTTAAAAGAAATGACAATTGAATAGGTTTGGTTATGAAGGAAACAGATGTAGAGATTATTTATTCTAGTGATAATGATGCGATTGTAAAAGATCGTGATAAATGTGTTTCTTGTGGATATTGTGTGAAGACTTGTAGGGATGAAGTGACTGTGGCACGAATGTATGAAATCGATAAAAGTATTGAACCTATTTGTATTAACTGTGGGCAATGTACTATTTATTGTCCTACTGAAAGTATTCATGAGAAGTTTGATTATTTGAAAGTGAAGCATATTTTACAGGATAAAAGTAAGGTGAAAGTAGTTAGTATTGCACCGGCAGTACGAGTAGCGATTGGTGAAGAATTTTCTTTTTATCAAGGTGAAAATTTAGCTAATAAGCTTGTTACTGCATTAAAACGTCTTGGTTTTGATTATGTGTTTGATATTACTTTTGGAGCAGATTTGACGATTATGGAGGAAGCTAGTGAGTTAGTTTGGCGGATAGAACATCAAGGAGTTTTACCAATGTTTACTTCTTGTTGTCCGGCTTGGGTAAAGTACGCAGAGATATTTTATCCAGAGTATCTTCCGCATTTGTCAACGTGTAAAAGTCCAATTACTATGCAATCTACGATGATTAAAACTTATTTTGCAAGACAGAAAGAAATTTCTCCGGAAGATATTTGTCATGTTGTAATTGCCCCTTGTACTGCTAAGAAAAGTGAGATAAAACGTCCAGAAGTTAATCGGGCAGGTGAAGGATTTGTTGATACTGATTTTGTCTTAACTACAAGAGAGTTAGCTAGGTTGCTAAAAGAGGAAAATATAGATTTACAAAATATGCCTGAAACTTCTTTTGACTCACCTTTAGGACTTGGGTCTTCTGCTGGTCTTATTTTTGGTAATTCTGGTGGTGTTTGTGAGGCAGCACTTCGTACGGCTTATTATTTTATGATGCATGAAAATTTAGAGAAGGATGCTTTGAAATTTCAAGAGGTTCGAGGGTTTCAAGGAGTGAAAGAAGCTAGTGTTTTGGTTGGTGATGAAGAAGTTCATGTGGCAGTTGTCAATGGTATGAAAAATATGAAATATTTCTTTGATAAGATGAAAGATGGAACGAAGAAGTACCATTTTGTAGAGGTCATGAACTGTTTAGGTGGATGTATTGCTGGGGGAGGTCAACCTAAAACAACCCTTCTTCAAATGCAAGATATGAAAAAGATTAGAATGCGTGGTATTTACGAAGAAGATGAGAGGTCTGTGTTGCGTCTTTGTCATGAAAATCCAGAGATTAAGGAAATTTATTCTAAGTTTTTGGAATTTCCTAATAGCGAGGTCGCACATCAGTATTTACATACTTCTTATGAGGATAAATCCTATTTGTTAGGAGGAGAAAAACATGAATAGAGAAGATTATGTGAGTATGCTTGCAAAGCAGTGTGTTCATTGTGTTACGAAGCCTTGTCAAGTTGGGTGTCCTTTAAATAATGATACGACTGGCTTTATTGCGTTAGCACGTGAGGGTAAATTTCGTGAAGCTTATGAACTTCTTTCTAAAACAACGGTTTTATCTTCTGTTTGCGGTCGAATTTGTCCGCATGAGAAACAGTGTCAAGGAATGTGTGTGAAACGTGTTAGTTATGAAGAGGTTTCTATTGGGGAGATTGAAGCGTTTATTGGTGATAAGGCATTAGAAAATCATTGGCAAGAAAAGCTTAATCTTCCTAATAAGAAAAAACGAGTTGCAGTTGTTGGAGGTGGGCCTTCGGGTCTTACATGTGCTGCTTTTTTGAGAAGAAAGGGATATCCTGTTACTATTTATGAAAGTCATGATTATTTAGGAGGATTACTTTATCATGGTATTCCTGATTTTCGACTACCGAAGGATTTGCTTAAAAAAGTTATTGATAGTATTTTAGAGCTCGGAATAGAAGTGAAATATCAAGAAACGTTAGGAAAAACTTTTACTTTACAGGATTTAGAAAGAGAGTATGATGCGATTTTCTTAGGGATTGGTGCGAATATATCTAATAAGATGAATATTCCTGGTGAAGATCTTGTTGGAGTATATGGGGGTAATGAGCTTTTAGAAACACAAGGACATCCAGATTATACTGATAAAGTTGTAGTTGTTTCTGGTGGTGGAAATGTAGCGATGGATGTATCACGAACCATTCAGAGAATGGGAGCTAAAAAAGTGTATGTTGTGTATCGACGTAGTGAGAAGGAAGCACCTGCTGAGGCAAAAGAAATTGAAGATGCAAGAAAAGAGGGAATTGAATTTTTGTTTCAAAATAATATCGTACGTGTTGTTGGTACTGATGTTGTTAGTGGGGTAGAACTGGTTCGAACAAAGTTAGTTTCTAAGGAAAATAGTAGTCGTCTTGTACCGGTGAATATCGAAGACTCAAATTATATACTTTCTTGTGATTATGTTATTATGGCGGTTGGTTCTAAACCTGATGAAAGTATTGTTTCGTCTTTGGGAGTTGCTTGTGACTCGAACGGTAAGATTATTATTGATGAGTCTGGACATACCTCTTTCGAGAAAGTATTTGCTGGTGGTGATGTTGCAGGAGTAAAAGGAACGGTTGCCTTTGCGGCTAGATCTGGTAGAAACGCTTCCTATGCTATAGAGGAATATTTAAATTCATGAAAAAAAGCATAGTTATTTTTGTTCTTTTGGTGGGGGTGATTATCGTGGTTTTATTTTCTTTTTCTTCTTTTCAAAATCATGAAGAAAATCAAATTGCAGAATTTACAAAGGAAACTACTGTTGGGCAAGTAATTCATAATTCTTCTTTTGCTGATTTTGGTGAATTTCTATTTCCTTTGGATATTTCTATTCCAGAAAGTGCTACTTTGGATGAATTAGAAGATTATTATACATGGTATCGTTATATGAATACAGATAAGACTGTAGAAATTTTAAATACTATGAAAAAGCAGGTGGATGCTGGTAATCAAATTTTTTATCCTATTTATACGGAAGAAGAGATGAGAAAAGAACCAGATAAGAGAAATACAGGATTATTCTTTTTTCGAGGTAATTCAGGTTCTAAATTTGCTATTCTTAATGCTGGTGGAGGGTTTATGTATGTCGCCGCAATGCAAGATAGTTTTCCACATGCTTTAGAAATTAGTAAGCAAGGATATAATGCCTTTTGCTCTTATTTATCGCTCGGGTGCTGATACAGCTATGGAGGATTTGGCACAAGCAGTAAAGTTTATTTTTGACCATCAAGATGAACTTCAAGTAGATGTGAGTGGATACTCTGTGTGGGGAGGAAGTGCTGATGGTATTCCATTTGAAAGATTTGGAACTCCAGAAGAAGTTAGTAATGTTGCTTTGTTTTTGGTAAGTGATGAGGCTAGTTATGTCAGGGGTTCTATTTATGGCGTGGATGGAGGAGCCGGTGCATAAAAAAATGATGGCTTAGTTGTCATCATTTTCTAATGGTAGTAAGTTACTGTAGTATTCTTTTTTGCCACTTAATACATCATCGTAGAATTCTTGTTTCCAATGAATGTAATGAATACAGCTTTCTATTTCTTTGATTTTATTTTCTAATTCTTTTAATTTAATATCTAAAACTTTTTTTCTTTCAGGAATAGAAGCTTTTCCTTGTAAACAAAGTTCTACATATTCTTTCATTTCCATGATGCTCATGCCACAGTTTTTTAAACAAGAAAGACTTTTTATCCATTCGATGTCACGGTCACTGAAAACGCGGTAGTTGTTTTTGTCTCTTTTTACGTTTGGAACGAGTCCTTCATTGCAATAAAATTTTAAAGTATCATAAGTAAGACCTGATGCTTCACAGGCTTGTTTCATCGTATATAACATTTTTTTACTTCCTTTCGAAAATCGCTTGACCGGGAGTTATTCCCTTGTTGTGCACTCACATTGTACTAGATAAAGTGAAATTAGTCAATGAAAGGAGTTGGAATTTGTAGTTAGTATTTTATAGACTGGATAATTTAAGTGAAATTAAAGGGTGGTGTTTATGAAAATTTCTTATGTTCTTCTGTTTCTTGTAGTAGTGTTTCTTGTGGCTTTTGTTATTTTGTTTCATCGTTCTTTGGAAAATGATGTCAATGTTTATGATTACTATTCTGGAGGACAAAGAGAAAATGTAGAAAGTAGTCAAATTATTCCTTTATGGGACGAAGACAATATTCCTACTGAGACTATTTATACAGAGAATACTGGTAATTATTTTGATGACCCAGGATTTGTTCCATATACGACACATTATGAGGCAGAAGGAGATGCGAAGGGGCTGTATTGATTAATCCAGGAGGAGATGTTCAATTTCGTTCGGAAACTACGGAAGGACAAGAAGTCGCTCAAAAGCTTAGCAGTTTAGGATATGTTACTTTTGTGGTTCATTACCGTGTGCGTCCTTATACTATGCAAGAAGGGGCTCTTGATTTAGCACGGGCGGTTCGATATGTCAGAAGTCATGCTGATGATTATCAGATTGATGAAGAGGATATTGCTATTATTGGTTTTTCAGCAGGCGGTATCTTGTGCGGTGAAGAAGTTTTGCATTATGACGGGTTTGTAAATGGAACTTCTTTGGACGCTTCTTATGTTCCAGATGAACTTGATGAAGTTTCGGCTGATGTTAGTGCGGTGGGAATGATTTATGCTTTTTATGGTAGACTTTCTGTTGCAAGTCGTGATGTCGAAATGCTTCGAAATGCAAATTTGCCACCGACATTTTATGTTTATGGAACGGAAGATCCATTTTATGATGAGATGAATGCATCTGTAGCTACTTTACAGGAGGCTCAAGTTTCCGTTGATGTTCATGTGTTAGAAAATATGCCTCATGGGTTTGGAATTGGTCGTGAAGACTCTCAATGGATTATTCCTTTTGATGAGTGGTTGTCAAATATTTTTGAAAATTAGTTTTTAAAATTAGAAAAGCTGTGAATGATAAGGAATATTAAAAAAAGTTAAATTAAAAATCAAGGGCGAACGAATCAAGTTCATCTTTACCCTTGATTTTTATTGTGTAATTATAGTAGTTATTAAATAAAGTTTGTCTTTATTTTTTAATACAAAATGTTGCATATAATGGTATAGATTTTATGTTATTTTCAAAGCCAAAATTTTTTGTGGAAATTCTTATGGCATATTTTGGTTTATATTTATTCATATAAATATTTAGGCTTTTGCTTCCTATTCGATCGTTTGCTTTTACTTCAATAGGGATGATACCATCATCATTGTATAAAATAAAATCAATTTCTGCAAGATTACCTGACTCCCAGTATATTAATGGGATATTATTTGCCACTAATTGGGTTGCTACATAGTTTTCTGTAATAATTCCTTTATACTGCGTGAGATTATCTAAAATAACATCATTGTATTTTATTTGTAGCATGCTGAGTAATATGCCTGTATCACTTAAATATAATTTAAAATAGTCATCATCTATAAATCCTAATGGGGGGATTTCTGGTTTTTTTAACAGACAACATTTGTGTACCATTGTGCTAGAAAGTAGCCAATTTAATGCAGTTTCATAATCTCTTTTCCGAGCAACTGATGATATTTTTCCATACTGAAATTTATTGCTTACGTTTCCTAATTGAGATGGAATAGATTTGTAGATAGCTTCGATTTTGCTTGCTTCAAATTTATTTAGAACATACTTATTCATATCATTTAAATAAGAAATAAAAATGTCTTCAATAATGGTTTTATCAAATTTTAAGATATCTTTTTCATTTTTTAACCAATTTTGTATTGCTTCTGGCATGCCACCTATACACAAATAGATACGATATAAATTCAAAGCTTTTTCATGTAAATAAATATCCATGGCTTTATTTTGGCTATAACATTTTTTGATTTCTTCTATTAAGGCATTGCTTCCATTTGCGGTCAAAAATTCTTCAAAATCCATTGGATACATAGTAAGCATTTTAACTTTTCCTACTGGGAAAGATGAATGTAATCTTTTTAATTTTACGCCTAATAAACTGCCAGCACAAATTATTTTAAATGGTTTTTCATTTTCGTTAAAGTATTTTAAGGCACTTATTAGTTCTTCACTTTCTTGTATTTCGTCAAAAAAGATAATTGTATTTTCTAAGTCAATATCTTTATCTAAATATATTTTCATTCGATTAAATTTTTCTTCTATATTTATATTTTCTTTAAAGATGTTAATAATTTCTGGTTGCTCTAAAAGATTAATATAAATATATTTTTTAAATTCGTTTTTACAAAATTCGTTAATAATATATGTCTTTCCAATTTGTCTTGCACCTATTATTATTAATGGTTTTTCTAAATTTGTATTTTTCCAGTTTATAAGTTCTTGATATATTTTTCTTTGCATCAGTTAATCACCTTACTTGCATTATACATTAAATTTATATAAAATGCAATTACATTTCACGTTTTTGGCACATATTTTTGCTTTGGGTTTCACATTTTTGGCACATAATGCTGTATCAACTTTCACGTTTTTGGCACATAGTGTTAGTTTTTCTATAAGTTTTTTGTTAAATTTTTTTAAGATAGTGCTTTTTCTGATTATAGTTTTGGGGTGTTACTCTTGCAAAATTGTAACATTTTTTGCTTTTTTTTCGTGCTATAATAAAAGGAAAGGAGTGAACTCTAATGAAAAAAATTATGATTGTAGAAGATGATAAAGTTATTTGTCAAGAACTAGAGGAAATGCTTAATCATGCTGGATATGAAGCGGTTGTTTTACAAGATTTTTCGAAAGCTACTGAAGAAATCTTGGCTTCTTCTGTTGATTTAGTGTTACTTGATATTAATATTCCTGTTATTAATGGAGAAGTTTTACTTAAAAGTATTCGAGAGAAGTCAGAGGTTCCTATTATTATGGTAACCAGTCGTAATAATGAAACAGATGAAGTATTATCGATGAGTTTTGGAGCAGATGATTATATTACAAAGCCTTATAATCCAAATATTTTGCTTCTTCGGATTGGGGCTGTACTAAAAAGAGCCGGAAAGAATAATGATGTTACAACTTATAGAAATTTAAATGTAAATGCGAAGAAAGGTGTTTTGAGTGATGGTGAAAGAGAACTTTGGTTAACGAAGAATGAAATGATAATTTTTCAATTTTTGCTTAATCATCAAGGAAGTATTGTTAGTCGTGATGATTTAATGACTGACTTGTGGAATAATGATGAATATATTAATGATAATGCTCTTACAGTAAATATTAGTCGACTTAGAGCAAAGCTTACTGAGTTTGGAATAGAGAATGCGATTGAAACAAGAAAGGGACAAGGGTATATTTTATTATGAAGTTTTCATTGTTTTTAAAAGATAAATTTGTTTTTATTCTGTTATTTTTTCTTTTTTTCTTTTTGTTAATTTTATTGTTTTTTGCATTTAAAGTTCCTGTAGTTCTTTCCAATGTTGTTCTTTTTTCGATGCTTATTTTTGGAGTATTGGCTCTTTTTCTTGATTATTTTCGTAAGAAGTCTTTTTATAATACTTTTCTTTTAAATTTAGAACATTTGGACAAAAAGTATTTAGTATTAGAAACATTAGAAAGACCACGTTTTTATGAAGGACAACTTTTTTATGATGCTTTTTATGAAATTAATAAGGCTATGAATGAATATATTAAAAATTATGAATTTCAAATGAATGATTTTAAAGAATATATTGAAATGTGGATTCATGAAGTAAAAATTCCAATTGCTAGTTTGATTTTAATGCATCATAATCATGGAAATATGCCAAAAGAATATATTGGTCAGGTAAAAAAGTTGGATAATTATATTGATCAAATTCTTTATTATGTAAGAAGTGAGAATTTTGAACATGATTTTGTTATCAGTGAAGTACCTTTAGATAAAGTTCTTAAAAATGTGAATTTAAAAAATAAAGATGATTATTTAGAGAATGATATTCATTTAAGTGTTTCTAATGTTCGACATTCTGTTTTTAGTGATGCGAAATGGTTAGAGTTTATTATCAATCAACTTATTAACAATAGTATTAAGTATCAAAGAAATCATGTAGAAAGAGAGATACGAATTACTGGGGAAGATTATCCGGATTTTTTTGTTCTTTCGATTTATGATAATGGTATTGGAATACCACCTAGAGATATTGCAAGAGTTTTTGAGAAATCTTTTACTGGAGAAAATGGACGGACACATAGTAAGTCTACCGGTATGGGACTTTATATTGCTAAAAAGCTTTGTACTAAGTTAGGTCATAAAATAGAAATTTTTTCTGAAGTGAATGACCATACTATTGTAAAAATATCATTTGCTAAAAATCATTTCTATCAAATTGACGATTAATATTAAGATTTTGTAATGTTTGGTAATATTAAAGTAGCGACAAAATTCTTTTTGTTTCGTAAAATGGGGTAGTAAACAAGGAGGAATAGTATGGAAACAATTTTAAAAGTTGATAAAATTGAAAAGTATTATGGAAGTAGGTCTAGTCTTACAAAAGCTATTGATAATATTTCTTTTGAAGTAGAAAAGGGAGAATTTGTAGCTATTATGGGAGCAAGTGGCTCTGGTAAGACAACTTTACTAAATTGTATTTCAACCATTGATAAAGTGACTAGTGGTCATATTTTTGTAGGTGGTATGGATATTACGAAATTAAAAGGTAATTCTTTAAATAAGTTTCGAAGAGAAGAATTAGGGTTTATTTTTCAAGATTTTAATTTGCTTGATACCTTAACGGCTTATGAAAATATTGCGCTTGCTTTATCTATTCAAAATACAAAAGTGAGTGAAATGGATACACGAATTAAGAAAGTGGCTCGAGAGTTAGATATTACAGATGTTTTAAAAAAATATCCTTATCAAATGAGTGGTGGACAAAAACAAAGAGTAGCAAGTGCGAGAGCTATTATTACAAATCCGAAGTTAGTTTTGGCAGATGAGCCGACTGGAGCACTAGAC
Source organism: uncultured Bacilli bacterium (assembly GCA_944350285.1). GTDB lineage: Bacteria > Bacillota_I > Bacilli_A > RF39 > UBA660 > Ventrenecus. The sequence continues at coordinate 24,373 of CALVOL010000004.1, forward strand.
TCAAAGTCTGCTAAGATGCTTTTGGAGAGATTTCAATATTTAAATCAAGAGCTTTTAGCAACAATTTTAATGGTTACTCATGATGCATTTACAGCAAGTTATGCCACACGTGTTATCTTTATTAAAGATGGTAAGATTTTTTCAGAACTTCGTAGAGGAGAGGATACCCGTAAAGAATTTTTTGACCGTATCATAGATGTGGTTACTTTACTTGGGGGTGACTTAAATGATGCTTTGTAAGTTATCTTTTAAAAATATCCGGAAAAGTTTTAAAGATTACGCTATTTACTTTTTTACATTAATTTTAGGGGTAGCGATTTTCTATGTATTTAACGCGATAGATAGTCAAACGGTTATGATTAATGTTTCCTCTTCTACAAAAGAGATTATTCAACTAATGAACCAAATGTTATCTGGTGTTAGTGTCTTTGTTTCTTTTATTCTAGGATTTTTGATTATTTATGCAAGTCGTTTCTTGATTAGGAGAAGAAATCGAGAGTTTGGTATTTATCTAACACTTGGTATGAGTAAGCGTAAGATTTCAGCAATTTTGCTTATTGAAACATTGTTGATTGGTGTTTTATCATTAGTGGTTGGACTTGGATTAGGAGTCGTTTTATCGCAGTTTATGAGTTTGCTTGTTGCGAATATGTTTGAAGCAGACCTTACGAATTTTCAGTTTGTTTTCTCTAGTAGTGCTTGTATTAAAACTTTAGGCTATTTTAGTATTATGTATTTGGTTGTTATGATTTTTAATACGGTTAATATTAGTCGTTGTAAATTGATTGATTTAATTCAAGCCAATCGTAAGAGTGAAAAAGTAAAAATGAAAAATCCTTATGTTTGTATTGTTGTCTTTATTATTTCGGCAATTTTTCTTGGTTATGCGTATTGGCGGGTGACTGGAGATGTCGAGTCCATGGCTTATGCTGGTGAGATTTTAGTTATCATGGCTATTGGAGCGATTAGTACTTTCTTCATTTTTTGGTCTTTGTCTGGTCTTTTACTACGGATTGTTCAGTCTAATAAGAAGTTTTATTATAAGGGACTTAATAGTTTTATCTTAAGACAGATTAGTAGTAAGATAAATACAACTGTATTTTCTATGACAACGATTTGTTTGATGTTATTTATTACGATTTGTGTGTTATCGTCTGCTTTGTCTATTAAGAATTCTATGACAGCAAATTTGACGACACTTGCTCCTGCTGATATTGAGATTGATAAGAATTTGGACTTGGTACCTAACAATCGTGTAACAGAGGCACAGGCAGAGGATTCGCATCTTAGCGTTCGAGAGACTTTAGAACGGATGGATTTTGATGTTGATGCATATTTTAAAGACATTGTAGATTTTAATGTTTATGCGACCAATAATCTTACTATTCGTGATACGTTGGGAAGTTCTTTTGAGAAAATAAAAAATCAATTTCCTAATTTGATGTATGACTCTGCAGAAGCTATTGTTCGGGAAAGTGATTATAATCAGGTTGCTTCATTGTTTCATTTAGAACCTGTTCATTTAGAGGATGATGAGTATGTTGTTATAGCTGATTTTGATTCGTGGGTTATGATTCGTGATGAGGCTTTAAAAATGGGTGAATCTATCACTTTAAATGGCAATGTTTATTATCCAAAATACGAGGAATGTATCGATGGATTTTTAGAAATGAGTAGTAATCATATTAATACAGGGTTCTTTGTAGTTCCTGATGATGCGGTTGATGAAAGTATTCGGGCTCAAAATATTATGATTGCAAATTATAAAGCGGAGACTGATGAGGAGAAACAAGAAATTGAAGATAAAATTGTTCAATTGGATAATCATCCTTATGCATCTTCTACGACTATTTCAGCGTCTTCTAAGATTGCAATTTATGAAGGTAGTGTTGGACTTGGTGCTTGTGTGACCTTTATTGGACTTTATTTAGGTATTATTTTCTTGATTTCTTGTGCTGCTATTTTGGCTTTGAAAGAACTTAGTGAAAGTAGTGATAACCGTGAACGTTATACTATGCTTAGAAAAATAGGAACAGATGAAAAGATGATTAAACGTGCTTTGTTTAGACAGATTGCAATTTTCTTCTTATTTCCTCTTGTTCTAGCAATTATTCATTCTATTTTTGGAATTATGTTCTGTAATTTTATTTTAGAAACATTTGGAAATAAACAATTACTTTATTCTATTATTATGACTGCTATTTTTATTGTTGTTATTTATGGTGGATATTTCTTAGTGACATATTTCTGTAGTAAAAATATTATTCGAGCACATTAAAAAGCAAAAAGAAGGGAAGGGATATTATGGGTTATGGTGAAGCGATTAAAACTGCAATCTTTCTTTTCCCTTTTATTGCTCTTTTTTTTACGGTTCCGTTTATGTTACATCAGTATCATAAATATGGGTCAATCGATAAATGGCGCGTTGTGATTATTTATTCTTTTATTTTGTATTTGTTAGTGATTTATTTTTTAGTTATTTTACCTTTACCTAAAAGGGAAGATGTTTTAAATAATACGAATATGATACGATTGCAACCGTTTGCGTTTGTAGTTGATTTTATGAAGGAAAGTTCTTTTGTTTGGAATGATGTTAGTACATATTTAAAAGCAATGACTGAGTCGTGCTTTTATGTGCCAGCGTTTAATATTTTGATGACTATTCCTTTTGGTATTTATTTACGTTATTATTTTCAGTGTAGTTTTAAGAAAACACTTCTTTATAGTTTTTGTTTATCTTTGTTTTTTGAGATTACACAAGTTACTGGACTTTATTTTATTTATCCAAAACCTTATCGGTTGTTTGATTTAGATGACTTGTTTTTGAATACTTTAGGAGGAGTTCTTGGATATTTTATTGCGGCCTTTTTTCTTAAGGTATTACCAAGTCGTGAGGAAATTGATGAGCGGTCACTTAAGGAAGGAAAAACTGTTTCTGGACTTAGAAGAATTACTTTATTTTTCTTAGATTTGTTTTTATACACTTTTTTAGGAGGACTAACGAAACCTTTTATACCTATTCCATTTTATTTTCTTATCTTTTTTATTCTTTATTATGTAGTCTATCCAACACTCACTAGGGGATATACGTTGGGAGGAAAATTTCTTCATGTACGGGTGCAGTTTCCTAATTATACATTTTTAAGACAGGCAGTGCGAATTGTGTTTTTATTCTTTTATTATTTTGGATTGCCAATTTTATTCTTGTATGGAGCTGGTATTCTTCATTATTTTCTATCCTTTTCTGTTGTCGAGGCTCTTTGGTATTGGCTTATTGTGGGAAGTTTATTCTTAGGGTTTTATTTTATTCATTTTGTAAAGTTATTAAAGAAGAAGACTTTGTTTTATGATAGATGGTTTCATGTTTTGTATGAGAGTACGATTTGATTTTTAATATTTTGGGTTTTTCTAAAAATGTGATAGAATTATTCTATGTGGTGAGTTGTATGAAAAGAAGTTTAAAAACTTGGCATTTTGGTATCGATAATGATATGTTGATAAGGTTAGTGTTAGCCGGTAAGAAAACTGCTACGACTTCGTTATATGATGAAAATGATTTCCCTGTTTTGGAAGAAGAGTCTATATTGCTTTTTGATAATGAAAAAGAAGCGTGTATTACGAAAACTAAAAAATTCATTGTTACCGAATTTAAAAATATAAATGAAGAGTTAGCAATGCTTGAAGGAGAAGGGACTTTTGATTATTGGAAACAGTCACATATAGAATATTTTAAAAGTGTAGATCCTGATTTTAATGAGGATACAATAGTTGTATTTGAAATTTTTGAAATGGTAGAGAATTTAGTAGAGAAACGACTTCTTCTTGCTAGAAAGATTGCAGACAATAATGAGGATATTTTTGGAAATATTTTAAGTGTTGAGGAGATAAATGCAGGATTTAATAATAGCATTTTCTGTGTAAACGATGAATTTATTATTAAAGTTTGTGGAAATGAGAGTAAAGAAGATTTATTTGATGTAGAAGCTCAATTTTATCTTTCTAATCAAGATAATCAACATATTCCAAAATTTTATAGATATGATAAATCTAAAAATGTTGTGCCTTATGTGTATGAAATTATAGAGAAAATTCAGGGGAAATCTGTTTACTATTTTTGGTATAAAATGAGTGAACAGGAGCGTGAAAAGTTTATTCAAGAATTAGTTCCAATATTAAAAGATATTCATTTTAAAGAATATCCTGCTTATGATTGGGCAAATTTTATTAAAGAAAATGTTTTATCTTATTTTCATCAGTCTATTGATATGTTTGGTGATGAAGAAAAGGATCTTATTTCAAAGTCTTTGAAATTATATGATAAAGTATTATCTGATAATCGCTTTTGTCTAATTCATAATGATTTGCATTTTGATAATGTTTTGCTTGATGATAATCATCAAATTACCCTTATTGATTTTAATGATTCTTTTGTAGCACCATTTGATTTTGACTTAAGATTGTTATATATGAGTGTATTTATGCCATGGAAGTGGGCTAATAGTGAGATGGATCCACTTCAAAAAATAGAGGATTATAAAAATCTATTTGTATATTTAAAAAAATATTATAAAGAACTTAATCAAGTAAAATATTTAGATGAACGAATGCTAATATATTGGATTTATAGCGACTTTAGATTATTACCAAGATTTAGAACTGCGGAACTAAAAGAAAGTGTTTTAGTAAATAGTAAAAAGTTAGTAAATAATTTTTATGGAAAGGCTAGTTTATAGTCTTTTTTTGTTGTATTTTGTTAACAAAATTGTAATATTTCTTTTGCTCTTTCGTTGGTATAATGTAGTAGAAAGAGAGGAAATTATCATGAGTGTATTAAAATTAGAAAATGTTAAAAAGTATTATGGAGTTAAAAATAATATTACTAAAGCCGTTGATGGGATATCTTTTCAAGTAGATGAAGGAGAGTTTGTGGCAATTATGGGAGCGAGTGGTTCAGGGAAAACTACTTTATTAAATTGCATATCGACAATTGATAATGTTACTTCAGGACATATCTATGTTGGTAGAGAGGATATTACAGAAATTAAAGAAGATGATATGGCGGATTTTAGAAGAGAGAATTTAGGGTTTATTTTTCAAGACTTTAATTTGTTAGATACTTTAAGTATTGAAGAGAATATTTCTTTGTCTTTAATTATTAATCATACTGATGTGAATGAAATGGATAAAAGAGTTTTAGATATTGCTTCTAAATTAGGAATTTCTGATGTTTTGAAAAAGTTTCCTTATGAAGTAAGTGGTGGTCAAAAACAAAGATGTGCTTGTGCAAGAGCTTTAATAACGCATCCTAAATTAATTTTGGCAGATGAACCGACCGGAGCATTGGATTCGAAATCTTCTAGAATGTTATTAGAGACTATGAGAGATATGAATGAACATTTAGGGGCGACTATTTTAATGGTAACGCATGACACTTTTAGTGCTAGTTTTTGTAAGAGGGTGTTGTTTTTAAAAGATGGAAAAATCTTTAATGAGATTTTACGAGGAGATAAATCACGGAAGGAGTTCTTTGATGAGATTATTGATGTTTTAACACTTCTTGGAGGAGATACAGAAAATGTTAGGTAAGTTGGCTGTCAGGAATGTAAAAAGAAGTGCTAAAGATTATGTCATTTATTTTATTACGGTTGTTCTAGCTTTTTCTTTTCTGTTTGCCTTTAATTTGCTTGGTAGTTCTTCTGAGGTTCTAGAACTAAGCGATGTAATGAATAACTTTGCTATTGTTATGCATGTTGTAAATATTTTTATTTTATTTGTTGTTTGTTTTTTGATTAATTATACGATTAAATTTATGTTTAGTAAAAGGAGTCTAGAGTTTGGTACCTATCTTCTTTTAGGAATTAAGAAAAAACAAATTTCTAATTTGTTTACTTTAGAAAATGTTCTTTTAGGACTTCTGACTCTTCCTCTGGCTATTTTTGTTGGTTATATTCTTAGTTTATTAATGTCTTTTATTATAACAGGGTTATTTGAATTAGAGTCTATTGTTCATATTACGTTTTCTATAGAAGCTGTTTTGTTGTTATTCGTTTATTTTGCTTTTATCTATGTATTTGTACTGTTTTTGGCAAGAAGAAGAATTCGAAAAGTGAAAATATATGATTTACTTTATTTAGAAAAGAAGAATGAGGAAAAACAATTTCGGAAAAATAAAGTGCGTAATGTATCGTTTTTTGTTTCTCTTGGTTTAGGAATTCTTGCGATGGCTTTGTTTTTTCAAGAGTTTCATCGACTTGGTGTTGATCCTTCGATGGCAACAGTTTTGTTTTGTATTGTTCTTATTATTTTTAGTATCTATGGTGTCGTTATTACGTTAGCTGATTTTCTATTGAAGGTAGTTTTAAAAAATAAAAAGTTAAAGTATCAGAAAGATTATTTGTTTTTGGCGAGAACTTTTTCTTCTAAAGTGAAGACAATGAGTTTTACTTTAGGAACGATTTCTGTACTTATTACTTTTACTTTAATAGCATTAAACTTGTCTAGTTTGTTTAAAGCTATGTTTGATTATCAGTTAGAGCTATCGGCTCCTTATGATATTAGTGTTACGGAGATAGATGAAAATGAAATTCCTTTGTATCTTGATTTTATCAAGGAGCATTATACGATAGAGGAGGAGTTTGTTTATCATGGATATACGGAGTCTAATCGTAATGTTAGTAAGGTATTGGGAGAGCTTGGTGGATGGAGAGAGTATGATCAGGTTGTAAAGTTAAGTGATTATAATAAGTTGTTAGAGTTAAAAGGGGATAAGCCTTTACAGTTGGAGCAAGATGAATATCTTATTCATGCGACACGGGAGTTTGAAGATATTTTGACGAATACTTCTTCTATTCAGGAAATTATTTTGCCTAATGATGAGGTGTTAAAGTTAAAAGATGTTGTTACAGATGGCTATACTTATGCTTGGGGAACAGGTTATGGTTTTCTTTTAGTTGTGCCAGATGATGCCGTAGAAGGACTAGCGGTAGAGTCTACCAATCTTATCGTGGATACGAAAGAGGAAACAACGGAGGAGTTTGCTAAAGTGTTTGAAAGACTTCTTGTCCCAGATATTTGTGAAGAAGAGGATGATGGATATACAGTTTGTTATTCCCTTGCTAATGTTACGGTTCGGGGAAATGTCGAGGCTACTAATAATGGATTTATTACTATTGTTTCCTTTGTTTGTTTCTATATTGCATTTATTTTTATTTCTGTTGTTGGAACAATTTTAGCTATTCAAGGGTTGAGTGACTCTTCAAAATATAAATATCGTTATCAAGTTTTAAGTAAACTTGGAGTAAAAGAGAGTGAACTTGATAAAACAATTTTTAGGCAATTGTTTGTGTTCTTTTTGTTCCCAGTTATCTATCCAATCATTATTAGCTTTTTTACAGTTTTTTCGTTAAATCATCTTTTCCAGTTTGTTTTAACTACGGACACTGTGTATATTTTATATTATTTCATTAATCTGTTTGTCTTTTTACTAATCTATATTATTTATTTTTTGACTACTTATTTTGGGTTTAAAAGAAATATAGGGGATAGTCAAGGAGGTGGTTTCTTTGCTCGGTAAGTTGGCTTTTAGAAATGTAATGCGAAGTAGTAAAGATTATCTTATTTATTTTATTACGATTACTATGCTTTTTTCGCTTATGTTTGCATTAAACTTGGTTTCGTGGTCAGATGAGGTTGTGTTTCTTTCGGAAAATATGGATACTTTTAAAAGTACGATTGTTTTTGTAAATGTGATTGTTGTGGTTGTTATTTCTTTTTTAATTAATTATACGACAAGGTTTATGTTTGAAAAGAGGAGCAAAGAATTTGGAATGTATTTGCTTCTTGGTATTTCGAAGAAAAAAGTTTCTAGAATGTTTCTTTTAGAAAATGTGTTGTTTGGTTTTGTAGCGCTTATTCTTGCTATTCCAATTGGTTTTGTTTTTAGTCAGTTTATTTCTCTTTTTATTGTTCAAGTGTTAGAATTACCACAGATTATTTTTATTAAATTTCATGTTATGGCATTTCTTTTATTGTTTATTTATTTTGTTTTTATATATATTATCGTGTTATTCTTGGCATATCGGAGAATGAAGAGAATTAATATTTATCAGTTGCTTTATTTGGAAAAGCAAAATGAAGAAAAAGCTATTCGCAAAGGAAAACATCGTATGCTTTTGTTTGTTTTCAGTCTTTTGTTAGGAGTTTTTGCTTTTCTTGTTTGGAATTCACAGTTTCAATTAGATTTGGTACAAGATAGTTCCGTATTGACTTATTTGATTTTTGGACTTTGTTTATTTATTCTTAGTATTTATGGCGTGATGTTTAGTGTTTCTGATTTTTTCTTATCTTTGGTGTTAAGGAAGAAAGAAATTAAGTATCGGAAGGATTATTTGTTTTTGGTTAGAACTTATGCATCGAAAGCACGGACGATGGGATTTACGATGGGGACACTGGGTGTATTGATATTGTTTACTTTCTTGTTTTTAAATTTTTCTAGTTTAAATAAAGGGCTTTATGACTCTATTATCGAGACTACTGCGCCTTTTGATGTCTCAGTTCATTTAGAAAATCGGGAATATTTAGAAGATGTTCTTGCTGTTGTTTCTGAAGATTATACTATTTCTGATTATGTGATGTATGATATTTATTTGGATACAAATTCTAATATTGAAAAGTTATTGCCAGCTTATTCTTATAAAAGTGAACCTTATGATAGGCTTATGAAGGTTAGTGATTATAATCGGTTGCTTGAAATGAAAGGAAAGGAACCTACTTCTCTTGATAATGATGAATATTTGTTGGTTGTAGAAACTGCCGGGCTGGAATTTGTTAAGGATAGTTCTATAAAAACGATTTTGTTATCTAATGGAGTAGAATTACATCAAAAAGATATTACGACGGAAATGTTCTTTTACGGCCTTTCTAATGAAAGTTATGTTGTGGTAGTACCGGATGAGGCTTTAAAAGGTCTTGATGTTTTTGAGACGTTTCTTTCTATCGATACTCGTGAGGAAACAACGAGTGCTTTAGAAGAAAAGCTAGAAATAGAACTTAGAGATGTTTTGTGTGGATTTATGGAAGACGGGACTTCTCATTGTGAGAATTACCGGATTACTGTGCAGGGAACGATTGTGGAAGAATCGAATGTTATGACTGCTTTGGTTACTTCTATTTGTGTATATATGGCATTTATTTTTGCGGCGATTGTCGGGACTATTTTGGCAATTCAATCGCTTAGTGATAGTGCGAAATATCGTTATCGTTATACAGTATTAAAACGATTGGGTGTTCGAGATGAGGTGTTATATAAAACAATACGAAAACAACTTTATATTTTGTTTGGTGTTCCAGTTATTTATCCTTTTATTATCAGTTTTGGAACTGTATATCTTCTTAACCAGATTTATCAAACTTTACTTCCTAGTCCAACGGCTTATTTGGGATATTTCTTTCTAAGTACAGTGATTTTTCTGGTTATTTATGTGATTTATTTTCTTGCTACTTATTTTGGCTTTAAGAGAAATATTAATCAGAATTAGATAGTTATAGTATAATAACAAATATGGGGTGATGTTATGAATATTACAATCGTAGAAGATGAACCAATTATTCGAAGTGAACTTGATAAAACCCTTAGAGAGGCTGGATATGAAACAACGTTAGTTGATGATTTTAGGAATGTTTATGATAGTTTATTAAAAGAAAATACCGATTTGATTTTGTTAGATGTAAATTTGCCTTATATGGACGGTTTTGAATTGTGCAAGAAAATAAAAAATCATAAGAATGTTCCGGTTATTTTTTTGACAAGTCGCAGTGCAACGGAAGATGAGTTAAAAAGTATTCAAGTAGGAGGATTTGATTATATTACGAAGCCTTATCATAAAGTGGTTTTACTCGAGAAGATAAAGCGTGCCTTAAAGTTAAACGATCCGATATTGTACCGAGAGATTACTAAAAATGGTATTACATTGGATTTGCATTTATCGATGTTAAAATATCAAGGAGAAGAAGTAGAACTTACACGGAATGAATTTCGTATTCTTTATTATTTTTTTACAAATCCTAATCGTATTATTGGGAAAGATGAGTTGTTAGAACAACTTTGGAATGATAAATATTACTTAGATGATACGGTGTTACTTGTAAATATCAATCGGTTAAGAAAGAAAGCACAAGAAATTGGTATTTCTAATTTTCTTATTAATGTGAGAGGAAAGGGGTACCGGTTATGAAGTTTGTTCTTTATTTGGAAAATAAAATTTTTTATATTTTGTTTCAAGCTACGACGATTGTTTTTCTATTGTTGATACTTAGTATGGCTGGAATTCCGTTTTTTTATATTTTTTTGATTATTCTTATTTTGATCGGATTGTTATTTTTGTATTTAGTTGTTGACTTTATGATACAAAAGAAAAAGTATTTGCAAGTTATTCGTTTGGTAGATCAGTTGGATGAGAAGTATTATATTTCGGAGATGATACCAAAATCTAGTAATTTAGAAAATCAAGCTTATATTTATGCTTTAAAAAAAGCATGTAAAGCTATGAATGATAAGATTAGTTCTTTGGAACAAGAAAGTCTTGATTACCGAGAATATACGTTAAGTTTTGTTCATGAGATAAAAACGCCTTTGTGTGCTTTGTCGATGTTGTTTGATTATCATAAAAATAAAACAGTTCGAAAAGAGTTAGATAAGATTGATAGCTGTGTGGAGCAAATGCTTTATTATGCACGGAGTGGAAATCCAGAAAAAGATTATTTTATTAAGGAATTTGTTTTTTCTGATTTGCTTCATAGGGTATTATTAGATTATAAGCCTTATTTGTTAGAGGAAGGTGTGCATATTCTTGTTTATGATGCAGATACTACGGTGTTTAGTGATGAGAAATGGTTACATTTTATTCTATCGCAGATTGTTCAAAATTCTTTGAAGTATTTTGATAAAAAGGAGAAGACTTTGGAATTCTTTTGTGAGTCGAAAGAACATAGTGTTTTAGTTCATATTAAGGATAATGGTTGTGGTATTCAAGCTTCTGATTTGCCGCGTGTTTTTGAAAAAGGATTTACTGGGTCTTTAAGACAAAAAAAGCACTCCACAGGAATGGGGCTTTATTTGGCACTAGAACTTTGTTTGAAATTAGGATTGTCTATTGAAATTTTCTCTAAAGAAGGAGAATACACTGAAGTTATTATTACTCTTCCTTTGAATACTCATGAATTTAAGCGGGGATAATTTATTTTAATCTTTTAATGTTCCAATAGATACGACGTATACTCCATCATTACGTTTGTATGAATAATTTGCTCCCGTTAATACTAATAAGAATGCAGGTTCTCCACATTTTTTCGTATCTACGTGTTCTTTAAATTTTAAAAGATTTTGAGCTGCTTGATCTATAAATCCGGCTCCAAGCTTAATTTCTATTGCACCCCAGGTTCCGTTACTGGTTCTTAAAATTGCATCTACTTCAAAATCTTTTTCGTCGCGATAGAAAGTAATACTACCGCCATAACTTCCAGTGTATATTTTTAAATCACGCATACAAAGGGACTCAAATAGTAAGCCGAAGGTTTTTAAATCATTTATTAAATCATTTGGTTGTATGTCAAGAATTGCAGTAGCAATAGAAGGGTCTACGAAATATTTTTTTGGCTTTGTTCTAATAGCATATTTACTTCTTAAATTTAGATTTGTGGCTTTTACTTCTTCGATGACAAATAGTTTTTCTAATGTATTTAAATAATCTATTAGTGTTGGTCTAGAGATGTCATCTTCAAAACTTTTTTTGATATCTTCTTGTAGGGTAGAATTCGATACTTGTGTAGATATGTTTCTAGCAAGGCTTCTTAATACACTTTCCATTTTTTCTGGATTTCTTTCTGTACCGTCTATTTTTTTTACTTCTTCATGTATTAAAGATTTTACATATTCTTTGGCTATTCTAAATTTTCTGTTGGTTGTTATGTTGATAGCTGCTGGCCATCCTCCTCTTACAATAATATTTGCTAAATCTTCTAATGATAATTTTGATTCTCCAGATATATCTTTTCCGGCTAATATATCTTTAAAAGAGACTTCTCCAGTCGATTCTTTTGACTCATAAAGACTCATCGGACGCATTAAAACTCTGGCAATTCTTCCAGTTCCACTGTGCATGACTTCGCCTTCTTGGGGTTTGGCTGAACCCGTGAGTAAGTATTGTCCTTTTCGTCCTGTATGGTCTACATCTGTTCTGATAGAGTCCCAAACAACAGGGTACATTTGCCATTCATCGAACATTCTAGGCTTTTCACCATTTAAAAATAATGATGGCTTTGTGTTTTTGATTTCTTCAAATTCTTCTTTTTGGTCAGGGTTTTGAAATTCTATAACACTTTTTGCATGATGTGCACCAGTGGTTGATTTTCCACACCATTTACATCCTTCAATTAGGATTGCACCCATTATTTCCATAAGTTCTTCAATTTCCCTGTCTACAACTCGAGGTAAATATTCCATAGTATTGTCTCCATTTCTATATTCATATTAGCACCATTTTACAAAAAAAGCAAATTTTATTTTACATTTTGAGCAAATTTTACTTTACAAAAAAAGTAAAAATTGTTTTACAAAAAAAGATTGAGTTTTTGTTACTCAATCTTATAATGCAGTCATAGTACCAGAAAGTAAACTGAATAAATATGTGTTTACTTTTTTTTCGGTATGGTTTTCTATATAAATTTTATAGCCATTTAATTGGCTTATGTATGCTTCATCTGTGACATTGTCTAATTTGTAATCAATGATATCAATATGATTATCATATACTAACATTAAGTCTATTTTTCCATGATATTCTGTACCGTCTTTTTCTTCGATAAATTCGTATTCTTGGTATATTTCTGCATCTTTTCTATTTTGTAAAAGAGGGGTTGTTAATAGTTTTTCTATGATACTTTTCATAAATGGGTCTTTTATTAGTTCTAGATTTGGATTTTTTAAGTCTATGTGTTCTAATAGTTCGTGCATGGTATTACCAAACTCTATGTTTCTTTTTGTGGATAAGTCAATTAATTTGTTCATTTTTTTAGAAAAGGTTTGTTGTTTTATTTCTATATCTTCTATATTTAGTTCGGTGATATTTAAAGGGGCTATGGTTTCTTTGATGCTTTCTTTTTCTTTTGGTATCATGTAGTCTTTGGTAAGTCCTAATGTATTTAAATCCAAATATTCTCTATAAATTTTTAAGACGCTTGGAATAGAATAGAGAATGCTAGCTAGGCTAGAGTATTTATAACGAATAGTTTTTAAAATAACTCCGTCACTTGTTTTTCTTTCTTCTAGAAGTTCTTTGTTTGGAAGGAATAAAATCATTTTTTCTTTGGCTCTTGTTAGTGCGACATAGAAGAGTCTAATTTTTTCTGAAATATCTTCTTTTGTCATTTTGTCTTTCATAAGTAGTTTTAAAATAGTTTCATAAACGCCTTCTTTCCAAATTGGAATGTATATAGGCATGTCAGGTACATAGATGATGTCTCCTTTTAAATCTTGTTTACTGAAAGATTTATAAAGGCCGGCAAAGTAGCAAATAGGAAACTCTAATCCTTTTGATTTATGGATGTTCATGATGCGCACAGCGTTGGAAGAAGAGGAGCCTACGTTGAATTTAATGAGTTCGTTTTTGTTTAGGAGTTCTTCTAGATAATTTTTAAATTCATAAATGTCTAAGTTACTTGTACTTGCGAGTTCAATGATTTTTTCCATTTTTAAAATGCTTTCTTTGATATTACCGGTTGTGATTAATTTTTCGTAATAATTGGTTTTGTCTATGATGTTCATTAGGATTTCTCTTGGAGATAAGTCATCTAATCTTTGGCTAATTGGGGATAAGTCTTTTACTATTTTGCTTTGTAATTCGATATTTTCTTTTATCATGGTTAGTATTTCTTCGTCTGGTATTTGATAGAGAAAGCTTCTTGCAATACTTACTAGTGAGTAACGGAATTCTTGGTTAAAGTTTCTTTCTTTTAAGTGGATAAGTAAGTTTAGTATGTTTTTTATGATGTAGATATCATAGCCGTTATTGAGTTCTTCATCTTTATATAAAGAAAGAGGGATACTTAAGAATTCAAAGATTTTTTTGGTAAGGTCAAAGGTGCTATTGCGGTCCATGATGATACAGAAGTCTTTGTATGTTACAGGTCTTAAAGTATTAGTATTTTTATCTAGAACTGGGTAATTGTATTCTATTTTTTCTTGGATATCTTTGGCAATTGCAAATATCTCTATTTCTTCTTTGCTGTATTCTTTGGAGTCTGTATTGTAAGTATAAATTACCATGTTGTTATCATGCTCTGTTTTGCCTTCTTCGATATAAGTTGTATTTCCAAAGACCATTTGATGAGAACTTGTGTAATCAGCATTTCCTATTTCGTCGTCCATTACTTTATTAAAGATAATATTAATATTATCTAGGACTTCGCTCCTGGAACGAAAGTTTTTTAGTAAATCGATTTTCATTCCATCTAGACCATTTTTGTATTTATCATATTTTTCTTTGAATATATAAGGGTTTGCATTTCTAAATCGGTAGATACTTTGTTTAATGTCTCCTACCATGTAGACGTTGTGGTTGGAAATAAGTGAGATAAATTCTTCTTGAATATCTGAGGTATCTTGGTATTCGTCGACCATGATTTCTTTGAATGTTTCTTTTAGTTCTTCTTTAATACTTGTATTTTCTTTGATAAGTTTTAAAGAGAGTTTGGCTATGTCTGTAAAATCAAAAATATAATTTTCTTGTTTGTATTTTTCTAATGCTTGGAAGTAGTCTGTAAGTATTTCTAGAAGGGCGGTGATAAGAGGTTTAGTGTTGTTGTAATCTTCTAGGATTTCAGACACACTCCCATAACTACAGTAAGCTTTGCATTCTTTTAGTTTGGCATTTATTTTTTCGCGTGCTTCTTTTGTTTCTTCTTCACTGCCACGAGGGGAAGCAGGAATTTTTAAGGCTTTTATGATAGCTATTTTTTCATCTAGAGACGTATTTAATCTTAATGGAGTAAGAGACGATCGCACTTTGGACTCATATTCTGTATCAAAGTAGTTTTTATTGTCTTCTAGTTCGATGAAGATTTCTTCTATTTTGTTTTCTAGAATTTTCGTATAACTTTGAAGGATTTGATGTTCTATTTCTTCGTTATAATATGTGGATAAGTAGTTTTTTAAATAATCTTCTAAATCGGTTTTCATGTTTAGTTTGTCTGCTAAGGCTAAAATATTTTTTTGTAATTCTTCATCGTCTTTGACACATAGGGTATCTATTAGGGTACAGAAATGAGATTTTTTTTCTTGATAGAAACGTTCTAGAATGTCCGCTAATATTTTCTTTTTTTGTAGGGTAATGATAGAAGCATCTGTGATGGTAATGTTTTTGGGAATGTTTAGTAAGTAATGATATTTTTTTACTAAGGATAAAGCAAAAGAGTCAAAGGTTGTAATATAGGATGCGTCTATCAATTCTAGTTCATCACTTAAGTTTTCTTTTTCGATGTTTTTTTTAATTCGTTCTTTCATTTCGGCTGCGGCAGCATTCGTGAATGTTAAAATAAGTAATTCATTTATATGAATGCCATGTTTTAGTTTTTCAAGAACTCTTGTTGTTAAGACCGCGGTTTTTCCTGAACCTGCTCCAGCTGAAACGATGATGTTGGTACCACTTTCTTGAATTGCTTTTAATTGGTCAGGTGTCCATGCCATAGTATCCCTCCTTTATTGTTTTGTTTCTTCTTTTTTCAAGAAGTTTTTGTCACTTGTTAAATATACATTTTGTTTGTTTGTATGATAGCAAATGTCTTTTAATTTGCAATATTCACAACTGATGTTTGTTTTATTATCAATGATTTTAGAAGTCATAGGAAATTCCCCATTTTGGATTTCTAAAGCATCTTTTTCTATAAAGTTTTTAGCAACACTCGTTAATGTATCCATATCGCTTTCGTCTAGTACTTTTGCATATTGATAGAATTCTCCATCACTTTTTGTTTTTAAACCATTAATGATTTTGGAGTCGTTATAGTTTTTGTCGACATATTGTAGTATTTTTTGATTTCTATTGCTGTATCCTTGTAATTTTAAAGCATCTTTTTTTTGCGTTTCGTACGTTTTTTTATCATTTCTATTTATTCTATTTGGTAAGATGTTTTGAAAATAAATTCCTCCAACGCATGCATCTTTAAATTGTTCTGTATGTTTTATTAAATATAAATAAAGAGGAAGTTGTAGGCTAAATCCTAAGGGGATTAATTCTTTTAAAATCTTGGTAGACCCCGTTTTATAATCTATTAGACATACAATGGTGTTTTCTTTTGTTTTTTGATATTTGATTTTGTCAATTCTACCTTCAAAAGTAGATGGGATGGGACTAGGAACTTCACTATAAAGTTCTGTTTCAAACGTTTCATATGGTAAGTCCATTTCACTTTCTTGTGTGTTTATGGTATCTAGTATGTTTTTTAGTTCGGGTTTTAATTTTTCTAAAAAATACTTTTCTTTCCAGTTTGCTTCAAAGTCTGTGGATAACTCGTCATATAAGGACTCCCAGTTTTCTGTATCTTTGTGTTCTAAAATTTTATGAAAGAGATTTCCGATAAATAATGAGAAAGTACTTTCGTAAGGAATGATTTTTAGAATGTAGGTTATGAAGTAACGGAAAGGACACTTATTATAAATATCAATTGAGGTATAGGAAAGCTTTAGTTCTTTTAAATAAGTGTGTAAAGTATTAGTAGGTATTTTACTATAGTTATTATCGTAAGTTCGATAAGGAATTTGGTAATGGGTTTTTAGAAATTCTAGATTTTTTGAAGTGGTATTGTATTTTACATATTCATCGGTTTCTATTCCTAAATAAATTTGATTTAATAAGTGAGATGTGTTCCATTTTAGTTCTGGGTGTGAAGGTTCTTCTAAATATTTTAAAAGTGGAGAAGGGTAGCACTCGGAACCATTTTTTGTTCGTTTGTATGTAATAGTCATGTGTTGACAACTTTTTATTTTTTCTAAAGCAATTGTTTTAGATAGTTTGTTTTTTTCAGTAGTTGTGTCTTCGTTGATGCTTCTTAGTACTTTATCTGGTAAGTAGTTTTCATCTTTATAAATAGTTGGAAAGTCGTTGTTGCAGCCTAAGAGAAAAATATAGGTATCCTTTTCTGGTTCTAATTCATCAAATTGTACTTCTTCTATAGCGTTTTTATTTTTTTGTTTTTTTCTTTTTGTTGTGGATAACTCGTTTGTTATAAACATGCTCGCATTTTTTAGATGGATATATTTATTTGCTATTTCGATGATTTGATTGTAGATAGTTATTGTATCTTCTGTGGTTAATAATGGCTCCAGTTCTATTAAAGCTTCTTTTGGAGACATCGTTTTTAAGTTGTTTAGAAACGTACTTCCGATATGCGTTTGGTTTAAAGTTGGATCATTTGAAAGATTTACTGGAATGTGCTGTAATTTAAATATTCTTTCTATTGCAGGATAGTAATCACTTTTTAAGTTTGTAAGTTTTATTTGTTCTGGTAAAATATGATTAGTTAATAATTCGTGAATTTGTTCACTTACAAAGAGAACTTCATCTTCTAGAGTTTCTAATTCGTATATTTTTGAAGAGTAGTTTTCCGTTGTAGACTTTTCAAATTTTATAGAGAATGGTTCTAACCAATTTTCTAAATGTTTGGTTTTAGGAAGGTAAATTAGAATTTCTTTCTTTTTTAATTCTTCTTTTAGTAGTTCGTTTGGTTCTAGGAGATTTTGATTTATTAATTCTTTTTTTAATTTGGTTAAAAATTCGCCTTTTTCTCCGGTTATTTTTTCTACAGGATATTTGATGATTTGTTCTAGGTATATTTTAGCAATATCAAGTAGAACATGATAGTTTGTAATGATGTAGTCAAGTGTTTTTTCTGTATATTTATAAGGATAGATTGCTTCTAGTTCCTTTAATGTCATTATTTTTATATTGTCAAAAGGATTTTTTTCTTTTAATTGTTTTTTCTTTTTTTCTTTTGTTGTTATTATTATTTTTTGCATAGAACCACCAAAGTTATTATAACATGTTTTCTGGTTTATTTTTTATTCATAATGCTTTTTTTATAAGGTCTTCTTTCATCTGTTCTTCCTATTAAGTAATCAATACTTGTGTTATAAAAATCTGCTAACATATTTAATCTGTCAATTGGGATAAGCTGAACTCCTAGTTCGTATTTTGAATATTGTTGTTGTGTGGTATTTAGAAGTTCTGCGATTTCTTGTTGGTTTATATCTCTATCTTCTCTAATTTCTTTTAAACGATTTATATTCATAGATTTCACCTATAGGTATTGTTTCATACATCTTTTTAGATGTATTGACTTTACACCTTATAAGATGTATATTTATTGTAGGAGTGTGGACTATGAAGCTGGAGAAATTTAAAGTGAAAAATACTAAGAAAAAGTTTATTATTATATTTACTGTTTGTTGTATTTTGTTGCTTGCTGGAGTCATTTTATATAATAGTTTTGCCGTATTTACAGAAGAAAAAGAGTTTAATGTAATTAATGGGCAATATCAAGACCCAGGAGATATTTATTTTGCTTATTATGTAGATGGTGTAATTACAAGAGACCTTCCAAAACAAAATACAGGTTATATTTTTGATGAAGAACAAAGTAATTGTACCAACGGAGTAGTACCTACATTTGATAATTCTAGTTGGAAGTTTATAGCAGATTATTCTGGTTATAATGCAACAGATTATACAAGAACGAAGTGTAATTTATATTTTAAAACCGGAACAAAAACAGTAAGTACAGCATTAGGAGATTTAAGTGTCTATACATATACACCAGATTTTACCAAATCAGCCTGTGATGATGCGACTTGTGAATCTCACGAAAAGGGAATATTTGAAACAACCGATGAGGATGGAGCAACATATTACTATCGCGGTAGTGTAGAAAATAACTATGTATCTTTTGCTGGATATTATTGGAGAATTATTAGAATTAATGGAAATGGAAGTATCCGTATGATATATGATGGCACAAGACCTCATGCAAATGGTGAGGCTAGTGAAGATAGACAGGTAGGAACTAGTGCTTTTAATTCATCTTATAGCGATAATATGTATGTGGGATATATGTATACTAGTGGAGATGCCCATGGAACTGGGACTTCATCTATAATTAAAACAGCAAATGACAATTTTTATACTGCTTATTTATCAAGTTTTTCTTTTTATATCGATACCAATGCCGGATTCTGTGGTGATAGAAGTTCTTTGGATTTACAAAGTGAAAGTGGAACAGGAACTGTAACTACATATAATAAAGGATACTTAAGAGTAATGATGAGTATACCTACTTTAAATTGCGAAAACACCAGAGATTTATACACAGTAATATCATCAACTAAAGGAAATAAAGCTTTAAGTTATCCAATCGGTTTAATAACAGCAGATGAAGTGATGTTATCTGGTAGTAGTGGCGGAGTCTTTTCTGGTAGTTATAATTACGTAAAGGTTTCTTTAAATAGCTATATCACTACTGGGAATACTTTTTGGACAATGACTCCAGCAGGAGGATATGTTCCGTTTGATTATACAAACTGGTTTTCATATATGTTTTGTGTGAATCTTTATGGTGCTTTTGATGATAATGGTGCGTTTCTTGCTTACGGATTAAGACCTGTCATTAATATTCGAAGCGATGTTAAAGTATCAGGTGATGGAACTATGCAAAATCCTTATCTTTTTGCATTATGATTTTAATTAATATTCTTTTAATAAAAAGCCAGCCTAATTTATAAGCTGGTGTTTTTTAATCTTT
>CALVOL010000005.1 GCA_944350285.1 uncultured Bacilli bacterium
GTTGCAATTAACACGGCGATGATTAATACTAGAATACTAATTTGTTTTGATAGTTTTTCTACACGAATAGTAAGTGGAGATTTTTCGTCTTCTGTTTGGTTCATGCTATCAGCGATTTTACCGAGTTCTGTATTTAATCCAATCCCAACAACTACTCCTTTGGCCCGTCCCCTAACAACAGTTGTTCCAGAAAACGCCATATTTTTTTGGTCAGAAATTGTAAGTTTTTCATCTGGTAAGACCGCGGCCGTTTTGTAGACTTCGGTACTTTCTCCTGTTAAAACTGACTCATTTATTTTTAGATTGTATGTTTCTAAAAGTCTTATATCGGCACTTACTTTATCGCCACTTTCTAGTAAGACAATATCACCAATCGTGACTTCTTCTGCATCAATGGAAATTGTTTTACCATTTCTTATGACTGCTACTTTTGTTTTTACCAAATTTGCTAGAGCTTCTGCTGTTTTATTTGCTTTGTTTTCTTGATAAGTTCCCATGCAAGCATCTAATAAAACAATAAATAGAATGGCAACTGCATCCATTACTTCTCCAACAATAAAAGATGCTAAAATGACAACCATCAGTAATATAACAATCGGGTCTTTGAATTCATTAAAGAATATATGCCATACTGTTTCTCTTTTCTTTTTTGGAAGTTCATTTCTTCCATATTTTTCTTTTCGTTTTTGTACTTCATTATTATTCAAGCCATTTTCCGAAGTATGTAATTCTTGCAATACTTCTTCTGTTTCTTTTTTATAAAACATTTCCTCAACTCCTATTTTTATATTGGCTTTTTTTCTATTTCTTAGTTATTTTTCTGTTCTTTTCATAGTTTTTGTTTCTAATTTATTTCAAATCTCATAATAACAAAATAAGAATAATTATTAGTTTAGTTTCTTTTGCAAAAAAATAATGTAAAGTGTTTCTTTCTGTTACATATTCTGTTAACTTCTTGGATACCTGCTAGTTTTTAGTTTTAGCAGATGTCTTTTTGTTATTTGAATTACTTAAATCATAAAACACCCTTTCTTACTGCTTCACCCTTGTTTTATTCTTTGTATTTAAGTAAATGATATCACTTATCCTTCTTTATAACAAGAAAAAAGCAGTATGTTTGACATACTGTATATATTTTTTAAGTACCAATCATTTGTACAAATAAACTATTTCTTAAAATTTATTTTCTCTACTTGAAGATGTTTTAAGGAGGCCAACTTTATATATTCTAGACCCGTAGCAAAATCACTTGTAGTAATTCTTTTTTTGCCATCAAAATAATTAAAACCTGTATATTCATAGGAATAATATTTCATAATGTTTTCATCAATCCATTTTTGTTCATTTAAGGTAAGCTCCTCTGGTATATAAAATACAGCGATATTCAATGCATCATAGCTTGTTTTGATTACTAAATGGCCATATTGTGATAGATAAATAGGTGCGATGTTGTCATTCATTTCAGGAACAAACTTCGGATTTTGATAAGTATCGCAAAATTCTTTGATATATTTGATGTGACGTTCTCCTTTTTTTAATTTTCTTTCAAATACTGGAGCATCCAATAATTTTTCACTTGGAACGATAATTAAAGCATTCTCTTTTTTCATAAAGCTATCCTTTCGTTTTTTGATAATGTTTTTATTAAAAAAGCTTTAAAAGGACTAGACCATCTTTAAAACTACCATTATATATATTACTTTATTCACAAATTACTTTCTGGCCCTTTTTTCAACTCTGCTATTTGTTTATTATAATCGTCATTCATACAAATGAAAGAACCACTAATTAAGGTGTCACAGTATGGTTTTACTTTAGAAACTGTTTCATTGTTTATTCCACCATCAATAGCTATTTCAAATAATAAATTTTGTTCTTCTTTTATTTTTTTTAGTTCTTGTAATTTTGAAATCGTACTATCTAAGAATGCTTGACCTCCACGCCCAGGATATACGCTCATGATTAATACAAAATCAATATCCTTTAAATAGTTTTTTATTTCCTCGATAGTAGTGTCTGGATTTACAGCAAGGCCACATAGAATACCGCGGGTTTTTATTTCATCTATTAACTCTAGTGTATTTGATAATTCACTATGAATGGCAAGACGATACGGATTTAATTTATATACTTCTTGTAAAGTATTTTGTAAGGCGTCTTTTTCCATCATTAAGTGGACATCTAGAGGCTTTGTAGCCTTTTTCAAGCATTCTAAAATTTCATTCATATTCTCTGTCTTAAATGCGACAAAGAGTCCGTCCATTAAATCGACATGAATAAAATCTGCCGTAGATTGGTTGATTTTTTCTATAGTTTCTTGTAAAGAAAACTTTGATTTTAAAAAGGAAACAGATATTTTCATTGTAATTCTCCTTTCACAATTTTTTGATAATTTTCATACCGTGATTTTAAAATTTCTCCGTTTTCTACGGATGCTTTTACACCACAATCCGGTTCACGCATATGCATGCAATCTCTGTAATAACAAGAATATTCTTGAAATTCTATAAAAGAGTCTCTAATCTCTTCTTTCGTGTAATTTGTGAGTTCTAACGAAGAAAATCCTGGCGTATCGCAGAACCAAACATTTTTTACAGCATGAATTTCTGTATGTCTTGTTGTATGCTTGCCACGATTTAATGCAGCGGATATTTCATTTGTTTTTAGGTTTAACTCTGGAGATATTTTATTTAATATTGTTGTTTTTCCTGCACCAGTTTGACCAGTTAAAACAACGATAGAACCTTGTAAAAATTTTATTAAATCGTCTAATTCATTGTTGGAAAAACAAGGTATGCCTATTTTTTCGTAATAGGAACGAAGACTAAGGTAACTTTTCTTTTCTTCTTCTTTTAGTAAGTCTTCTTTGGTAAAACAAATTACAGGTTTAATATTTGCTAGGAAAATACAAGAAAGTTCTTTATCAAGCAATAAAGAACTAAAGTCTGGCTTTTTTAAAGACGTAACAATCAAAGCATAATCTGTATTAGCTACACTTGGTCTCTGTAATTCATTTTTTCTTGGCAACAATTCTAATATGCATTTTTCATTCGGATCAATACGACAATGGTCGCCCACGAGGGGTGTCTTTTTTTCTTTTCGAAATTTTCCTCGTGGCACACAATCATATTTTTTATCTCCAACAGAAACAGTATAAAGATTAGAAATATTTTTAATAATAATTCCTTCTAACATAAGCCCCCACAATCATCTGTAGAATCAGTACCTGTACCGGAAGAGTCTTCTGGATCATCTCCACCACTACTAGTCGTTGGTGCTTTAGCAACCGTAACAGTAATACTAGTATTATTTTGAATTGGTGAACCAGTCGTTCGATTTTGAGCAATAACAATACCCGGTGAATGCATACTATCTTCCTGTTCTACTTTATTAACGGTAACACCATAATCTTCCAAATATTCAACCACATCATCATAAGTATAACTTCCATTAGTAAAATCAGGATAAACATCAAAATTTGGAATATAAATAGTAACATAATCTCCTTCTGATACTCTTTCGCCTGCTGCTGGTGACTGATCTAAAATCTCTCCTTCTTGATAGTCTTTGGTATCTACATTTCTTCGTTCGATAATCACTTGAAGCCCTTGTGTTTCTAAAATAGCTTGAACCTCGACATAATTTCTACCCTTATAATCCTCCAAGGTAATTGCCGGATCTCCAGTACTAACCCAAAGAGTCACTTCTGTGCCTTCTGTTCTTTTCGTATTAGCAAGTGGTGAAGTCCTAACAACCTTGCCCGTTTCAATTTCCTCGGAGGCAACTTGTTGTTGTTCACTAGCTACTGTAAATCCAGCATCCTGCAAGGTCTTTAATGCATCTTCTACTGAATAACCTGTCACATCAGGCACAGTAATTTCTCGATTGCTAGTTAGTGCCGGAATTAACACAATAACTGTTGTAATACCCACGATAAGCAAAGTAAAAATAGAGGCTAATACAATTAAAACTTTATTTTGTTTTTTCAAATCATTCTTAGTAATTTGCTTTGCCAATACTTCATCATCCTTACTTTCTTTGACTTCCTTTTTTATATCAGATTTCTTATCCTCATCGGTCTCTTTTTTATTTACTTTTGTTTTTTCGGATTCCGAAAATTCACGATAAGGTAATTTGATTTTTGGCTCATTCGCTCTAGATTCATCCAAACAAGTAAGTAAATCATTATGCATTTCTCTAGCGTCTGCATATCTATTTTTTGGGTTTTTAGCAGTAGCTTTGATAATAATATTTTCCACACTTTGAGGAATATTTGGCAGTTCTTCACGAATACTTGGAAGTGGTTCTTTTAAATGCTTTAAAGCAATTTCCACAGCATTGTCTCCCTTGTAAGGTAACTTTCCAGTTAAAAGTTCATACATTACAATTCCCATGGAATAAATATCACTTTGTAAGGTTGCTCCCTTTCCACTAGCTTGTTCTGGTGGCAAATAATGAACACTTCCCATAATAGAATTTGTTTGAGTTAGCTGCGTACCATTTAAGGCCATGGCAATTCCAAAGTCCATGATTTTTACTAACCCGTTTTCTAGTATCATAATGTTTTGCGGTTTGATATCACGATGGATAATGTAAGTGTCATGCGCGACAATCATCCCATCGGTAATTTGTAGCATGATATCAATTACTTCGCTTACAGTCAGTTTTCCGCGTTTTTTTATCAGTTCTTTTAAATGCCGTCCTTCTACGTATTCCATCACAATGTAATATTGACCGTTGTCTTCTCCGACATCGTATACTTCTACAATGTTTGGATGAGATAGGCTACTGGCAGATAACGCTTCTCTTTGAAATCTTCTCACGAATTTTTCATCGTTTGCTAAGTCTCCACGTAATACTTTTACCGCGACATTCCTGTCTAGAATTGTATCATACGCTAAATAAACATTGGCCATTCCACCTTCGCCAATTGCTTTGATAATTTGATAACGATCGCTAATTTTTTGCCCCTTCATTATCATGATTCACACCCACTTTTCATATCTAATAAAGCAATAGAAATGTTATCATTCCCACCCCTAGCATTACACTTTTTTATCATTTTAGCGACTTTTTCTTCGATAGTCAAATCTTCTTCTAGAATTTTCTCAATTTGTTCTTTGGTCATCATAGTAGTTAAGCCATCGCTGCATAATAATAATCCGTCGACGTCCTTTTCTACTTCAAAAATATCTAACTCTACTTTTTCTGCGGCCCCCAACGCTTTCATTAATACATTTCTTTTAGGATGAACCTTGGCTTCCTCTTCGGTTAAGTCGCCTGCTTCTACTAAAAGATTTACTAATGTGTGGTCGTGCGTCACTTTATGTAGTTTGTGATTTTTAATGACAAAGCCACTCGAATCCCCAATATTTCCAAATATTAAATAATCTTTTGTTAATAATGCAAGAACAAGGGTTGTTCCAAGTCCCGTGGAATCGAAGTGGTTTTTGGCATACTCTAAAATAGCTTCATTGATTTCGCTGACGTTATCATTTAACCAATTTACAGCATCTAGCATGCTGCCAATACTACTAGCTCCAGAAAAACGTTTTCCTAAGTGAGTTACAGCAAGACTAGAAGCTACTTCTCCTGCTCTATGTCCGCCCATTCCATCTGCAACGACAAGGAGGTATTCTCCACTTCCGTTACGGACGATGGTTACAGAGTCCTCATTATGACTTCGTACTTTTCCGGTGTCTGTTAAATAATATGATTTCATAAGTCACATCCTTATACATTTCATATTAAGCATATCAAAAAACAAAGAGTTAGTCTATTCTTATTCTATTTTTCTTGTAAAATATATGTTTTAATTCAAAGAAAGTAGACAAAAATTTGACAAAAAAAGAGGGCTATACGCCCATACTGCTCGTTTCAGGAAGAGTGCTTCCACCATCGAAAATAATTGTTTCTGCTGTAATATAGCTAGATTCTTTCGACGCTAGGAAGGCACATAGTTCACCAAGTTCTTCTGGTGTTCCCATTCTTTTCATGGGAATTGCTGAAGCAATTCCATTTATAACACTTTCAGGATTTTCTTTATTACTATCTATAGCCATTCCTTCGACCATTGGAGTTCTAATATATCCTGGTAAGACTGCATTTACACGAATATTTTTTGATACTAAGTCAGCGGCTAAACCTTTCGTAAAGCCAACTAATGCAGCCTTTGTTGTTGCATAAGCTACTTCTCCAGGATCTGCTACACGCACACCTGTTACACTAGATAAGTTAATAATACTTGCTGGATTGTTTAAGTATGGAAGTGCAGATTTTGTAACATTCCACGTTCCTTTAATGTTAATATCGAAATGGAAATCACGCATTTCTTCCGTAGTATCTTCAAAACTTGCAAGTTTACATACCCCTGCATTATTTACTAAAATATCAATTTTACCAAATTGGTTGTAAATTGTTGTCATAATTGTATCTAATCTTTCTTTATCGCGAATGTCACAGATACAACCAGCTGCGTACCCATTTGGATATTCTTTTTGAAATTCTTTTAAAGCATCTCTGATTTTATCAGAATTATCTATTACAATCACTTTCGCACCATATTTTAAAAATACTTTAACAATGCCTGCACCATTTCCCATGGCACCGCCTGTCACAACAGCTACCATATTTTCTAACTTCATTTCAACAACCTCTCTATTCTACATTTATAGTATAGCAAAATTCCCAAGAAATTCATAGGAAAAATATGGTTTTTATAGTTAATCATTTCTGTAAATTATAATCTTTGGTATCCTTTATATTTTTCTTTTAATTCTTTCAATGTTAGTTTCAATATTTATTAAGACCACTTTCTTATATTCCTCAGAATTTTCAGGAATAGAACATTACTAATGGAACTTATACATATAAAGTATTCTTCCGAAATAAATTTTAATAATAATTATCATTAATTTCGATAATGATAATATGCTGTCACTTTTAATAGGAGTGACCTCATGGATGATCCCACACTTTCTCAACTAATTATTTTAAAAGACTCAAAAAGAAAAAAGTTACGATAGATTTTGACATGAATAAAATAGAGATCATTCTCTATTTTATTTCTTTGCTTCTTAATTGTCCGCAAGCTGCTGATATGGAAGAGCCAAATTCCCGTCTTACTGTTACTTGTATTTTTTCTTTTTGTAATTCTCTATAGAAAGCATCTATTGTTTCTTTGGCACTTTTTTGGAACTCAATATGGTTTGTTTCATTATAAGGAATTAGGTTTACATAGACATTCATACCACGAAGTAGATTTGCTAGTTCTTTGGCATGTTTTTTTTGATCATTCACTCCTTTTAATAAAATGTATTCCATTGTAACACGACGATTTGTTTTTTTGATATATTCTTTTATCGTTTCCATTAGCTCTTGGAGTGGATATGCTTTATTAATTGGCATTATCTCACTTCTTAAATGATCGTTTGGAGCATGAAGGGATATTGCTAAATTTATTTGAATATCTAACTCGCTGAGTTCTTTGATTTTAGGAATGAGTCCACACGTAGATAACGTGATATGTCTTGCTCCAATCTGAATTCCTTTGGCATCGTTAATAATTTTTATAAAACGAATGACATTTTCATAGTTATCTAAAGGTTCTCCTATTCCCATAATTACTACAGAAGAAATACGTTCTTTTATCAAGGATTCTATTACTAATATTTGACCGACTATTTCATGGGCTTCTAAGTTTCTTACTTTTTTTAGTCTTCCAGACTCACAAAATTTGCAACCCATGTTACATCCTACTTGACTAGAAACGCATACTGATAAACCGTAATTATGACGCATTAAAACAGCTTCAATTCGTTCGTTATCGCTTAATTCAAATAAATATTTTTCCACATCGGTATCTATTTCTCTTTTGATTACTTTTGGTAATTTTAAAGAAAAGTCTTTTTGTAGTTGTTCTCTTACTTCTTTTTTTATATTGGAAAACTCCTCTATTGTAGTTACTCGTTTTTGATAGAGCCATTCAAATACTTGGGTGGCTTTAAACTTTTTCTCTCCGATACTCACAAAGTACTGTTCTAATTCTTCTTTGGTTAATCCATATAAATTCATTTTATCCCCGCATTTCCTTTTTTCTCTTTTATTAAGTGATAGCTAGCATTATTAGGTGTTTTTATTCCTGATGTGTTTTGTGGTAAAGCAAGTTCTTTATCACTTTCTTTCCTTTTCCATTCTTCTTGTTCTATTTTTAATGCTAGATATGAGAGCATCCACTTCCGGTAGGTATCATACCCTAATTTTTTGGTAAGACAAGTCGCGATTATTTCGTATCTTCCATAAAATTTAGATATTTCAAGATAAGTTTCATAGGAAGAAAGAATATCTCTTCTTTGTTCTTCTGTTAAGCAAATTTTTAAAGGGTTTAAATTTGTAAAAAAGTTATTTACATCATTTATCATTAAGCGAAGTTTTAATCCTTGGAGGCTTATTTTGTCTTCCATCATTTCGTAAGTTGGACAGTTTTCTGTTTGTAATAGCTTCTCTAATAAATCTTTTAGATTGTTATATATTTGTTCTAAGGATTGATACTGTGTTTCTTCTAGTAATGAACAGACATTTAATTGTTCAAACAACTCATCTTCTAAATCATGATATCTTTTACTTATAATATCAATATTGGTGGCTATATTTAATATTTGGTTTCTTTCGCTTAAAATTTTATCAAAATTTTCTGTATTTTCCTCACGAAAGCGACGAGAAAGAAACTGTTTTAAATACCCTTCACAACTAGTAGAACGTCGTAAGGAAGAAAGTTGTCCTAGTAAAGAACGGGATTTGTCCCGCATTTTTTGATAGAATATTTTAAATTCTGTCTTTTCTTTAAATAATGGGACTTGTTTTTGAAAAATATTAGAGACGACCTTATTTATTTGGTTTTGAGTATCTTCCAAACTATGATTATTATCTATGATAATTGGTTGATATTTTTGTAAATAAATGGGATTAAAATCATGAGTATCTGCAGCAAATCTTCGTTCTGCTTCTTGGTAATTTGGCTTTTCTTCTTTGGACTCTCTTGCTAAAGCTCGTTCGTAACGGACTTTGTCTTCTACTTGAAAATAAATAGGAACTACATTTTCTTTTCCATAAAACTCAAGATATTTTTGATAACCTTCCCAAGTATTTGCTACCAAATAATTTTCTGATAAACGAATATTCTCTGCATTTGTTGCATATGACCATAAACCATTTACTGTATTATAGTTTCTTCTTTCTACTATTTTTTGTTGTTTGTCTAGGGCATTCATTTCCTCCATTGATATAAAATGATAAGACTTTCCGTCAACCTCTCCTTTACGCATTGGTCTTGTAGTCGATAAGACAATTGGCTTTAGGGAAAATTTTTCTAATGTTGGTTTTAAAAATGTATCTTTCCCAGAACTAGACGGTCCGATAAACATTAATATCATGATAAGTTCCTCCATTCTTGTTTTGTAATCGAATACACGCGAATATCATCGCGATGTCCATCTATTTTATCTATCCTTCTATTCCGTAATATTCCATCTAATTTCATTTGACTTTTCTCACATATCTGAGCACTGCCTTTATTATCGTTTCTTACTACTGTTTCAATGAGTTGGTAATCAAAATTTTGGAATAAAAAAGAAATCGTTTGTTTTAAGGCTTCTGTGCCATATCCCAAGCTCCACCACTTAGAGCCGATTAAATAACCAATCGCACAAGTTTGGTTTATAAGAGATTTATCTGCAATTTCGATTGTTCCGATGATTTCTTTTGTCTCTTTTTCTATCAACACATAAATTTCTTGGTTGTTTTCCAGAAATTGTTTGATCACTTTTTTTGTTTCTTCCGTGTTTTTATGTGTATCAAATCTTAAATATCGATTTACTTTTTCATCACTGTAAACATTTTTAAATAAACTTTCTGCGTCTTTTTCTTCTAATGGTCTAAAAAAGAGTCTTAATGTTTCGTAAGTCATTCATTAATCACCCAGTTTAAAATTGTTTCTTTTTTTACACCATTTAAATAATCTTTGACATTCATTATTTTTTTGCCAAATGGTTTTATTTTTGTCAAATAAATCACCCCATCTATACAGTCTATGCCGATAGCGTCTTTTGTAATCTCTCGAACAGTTCCTGGAGTTGTATTTTCTTTTTTTTCAAAAGTTGCTTCTAAGGCTTTAAATTCTTCGTTGTTTACAAGAAAGTTTGCGGTTGGCCAAGGATTTAAACCACGGATTTGATTTTGTATTTCAAGGCCAGTTCTAGAAAAATCAATTCGTTCTTCTTTTCTTGTGATATTATATGCGTAGGTTGCCTCATCATTATTTTGTTTTATTCTTTCGTTTGTTCCTGCAATAATACTTGGTAGAGTTTCTTTTAGTAATTCTGCACCGATTTTTGATAGTTCTTCGTGAAGAATTCCTACGTTATCTGTGTTTTTAATTACATATTCTTTTTTAGAGATCATATCCCCTGTATCCATACCTTTATCCATATACATAATGGTCACTCCTGTTTTTTCTTCACCGTTTAAAAGGCACCAGTGAATTGGAGCACCACCACGATATTTTGGTAGTAGTGAAGCATGGACATTGACACAACCTAGTTTTGGATAATTTAGTATTTCTTCTGGAATAATTTGGCCATAGGCACAGGTTATAATTATATCACAAGAAGTATTTAATATTTTTTCATATTCTTCTTTTATTTTTTTTGGTTGGAATACTGGAATATTATTTTCTAAAGCAACTTCTTTGATAGGTGTTGGTTTTAATTCGTGATGTCTTCCTATTGGCTTATCTGGTTGAGTTACAACGAGAACTACATCGGTTTCTTCTATTAACATTTTAAAGACCGGTACTGAAAAGTCCGGCGTTCCCATAAAGATTACTTTTGTATTTTTCATATATGATTATTCACATCCTTTATTTCGTTTTAAAGCGATTGGTGGGTTCATTAAACAAAGTGTTAACTCTGTCAAATAGTCTTCATAACTTCTGTGTTCCATGAGTGATTTTTGTAAAATCCAGAAAGTTTTTGCACTAATAGACTTGTCTGTTTCAAAAGACACAGGTCTTGCATAATCTAGGTATGACTCTAACTCTTGTTCTAGTTGGTCTATTTTTTCTGATAAGTTACTTGACCAAGCATTTTGAACAGTGCGATTTTGATGCATCACTGCTATCATGTAAAAGAGTGAAATACTTTCTGATAATAATTGATAGGTATGATGACAAGTATTGTAGTCTTCTTCAGTTAAAAACAATACTCTATTTTCTATTTTTTCATACCAAGGCAAAAGCATGAGATAGCTTTTATATCTACTTAACTCTTCTTTTTTCTCTTTTGGAAGATTATTTATATTTTGCTTTTCCTCTAAAAGTCCACTGTCAAGAAAAATAAGAGTACTTATTTTATTTGCTAACTCACTTGTATATTCTTTATTCTGTATTCTAGTATCGCAATCAAAATCACAACCCCAAGTTTTTTGATTTTTCATTTTTAGCTCTCCATTTCTTAAATAGAACTTATCATAAAGAGGAAAAAAAAGCAATAGTCAATATTACTTTTTTAAAGATAGATTATCATCAGCGAAAGAAAGTTCATAGGTTGAGTCATTAATAAGCTCTAATAATTTTTTTAAATCTTCCGTGCTATATTTTTCTTTTAAGTACTCTTCTGGTAAAATATCGCTAAGATTTGCAAAACGCCCATAGGTTGCATTTGTATTCTCGTCATATGGTAGCGACTTATCAAAATCAGTATAATTAATTGTAAAAGTAAAAGTTTCATAATCGAACCATTCTTCGATTTTAAATACAATCTCAGGATTGGTTAAAGATACATACATTTTACGTATTTCCATTTTAGCAAGTTCCGGGGAATCTTCACTTACTTCATTCCCGTATTTATCATAATAATAAGTCCATTTGAAATTCGGTATGTTTTTGTTCACAAAGAAATAATTTCTTTCTTCCCCAGGACTCACGCTTGGCATATCTGTAATTAGCCATAAAGACTCTTGTTTGTATAGTTCTATTTCACTAACTTTTTCTTTTGCTGGATCTACAACTTCTTCATTAATTTTTTCGTCAGCTTTTTCAGCCCAATCAAAAAACTTAGATCCCCATTCACTCAACTTATCTTTTAGCGTTCCTTCTTCTGTGGCAAGAGCAGGTGTTTTCGCATACGACGTTATAGGATTTGATAATACAAGAGACGTCGCTAGTAAAATCGCTTTCATGCTTTTTAATTTTCTTTTTTGTTCCATTCTTATTCCCTCTATTCTTTTAATTATTTTAAACAAATATATCTAGATTTTTGAGCAATTTCTATTCTTCTTTGCTGTTCATTTTCCAAGCAATTCATAGCATCCCAATATTTTTGGATTTCTTCTGTAAATTCTCCATTTTTTAAATTGCGCATATTTACACATTGAATCAAGGCGCGCTTTAACGTTGCATATTCTTTTTGCAATTGAACAGTACTCAATTTTTTTAAATACTTTTTGCGAAGAAATTCAGTAATAAGTGTAATATCTTCTGGTAACATTTGTGCTTCGGCAAACATTTTCGGTGTCATATTTTGCTGTTTTACTCTACTTTTTTCTTGTGCCATACTGGCAATATGAAAATATTCATTGTAACCTAAGTCATGAGAAATAGAATATGTAAGAGGCAAAGATTCTTTAACCAAGATATTTTTATTTAACCATTCATTGTAGGCCATCCATTCAGATTGAAAATCAGGATGATCAAATTCTTCCTTGGTATTTTCATACCCTCTTTCATTTCTTTTTGCTATATTATTTTTTTCTAGCTGAGCATTATTTATCAGTAGGAACCGCAACCGATCTACTCTGTCTAATTTTCTCTCTTTCTTATATAAAACTTTGACAATTTCTTGAAGTTCTACAGCAATTAAATTTTTTTGCATTTGAAAGTAATTTCTTAATGCTTCATAATCTTCTTGTACTAAAATCGATGCCTCCACATCATAATCAAAACGCCTAGATAAGATGGTTTGACACAAAACTAATGCGGAACATAAATCTTTTTCAACATATCTATCTCTAAAGATACTTCTTTCTTGAATAGGAAACTTATTTTCGTTAATATTTTCAATCATAGACTCAATTATTTTTTCTAAATCTTCTGCAATATTTGTCATAATTATCTTCCTTTCAATTGATTTGCGCGTAATACATCATCGATTTTTTCTACGGCTTCATTAATTTTATCCATTCCTCCAGCTGCTTCGATTAACATCGGTTCCTCTAAAGCATCTTCTAAAAATTTTAGTAATGCCGTTCTTTCTTTCCATAAAAGAAGCGCATCCATTTCTCTTAATTCATAATATTTAAGAGTTGTACAAATCATTCGAACATCATCGACAGTAATAGAAGTTTCTTTTTCTTGCTTTTCCAAATCTTTATTTTTTTTAGCATCGTAATCTTCTACTAGGAAAGAAGACAAGCTATAGTACGCATCATAATCTAAATTTTTAACTAATGCATACATCAATGCGTTTGCATAGAAATCTTTTAAAGTATAACCATAGGTTGTATTTGATAAGTCTAATTTATCTTTCCATTCATTATACTCATGATAAACGAAAATATTATTTGCCGTCGTTGTAGAATATAGGTTACTGAAAACTTCTTTAGGAGTTCTATATTGATAAACACGTCCTCTATCTATATGCTCTTTACGCCTTCTTTGTATTCTGATAACTTCTTGTAATGTTCCTATTAATTCATAGTAATCTTCTTGTTTTTCTAATTGCACTGGAATACTTTTTAACTTTTTTGTTGTATTATCAATATTATTCTTTATAAATAAATCGATAGCTTCCTGTGTTAACTCTAAAATTTTTTGATAATTTTTGCGTAATTTCTCATAACTACTTTCATCTAGTACTCCTGGAATAGTTAAAATAAAATTATTTACTGTCTTTTTTACGCGTTCTAAAAGTAAAATTAACTTACCATAATGATACTGCGCATAAATGGATACATCTTCTTGGGCATGCTCAATAATAAAGTTGACAATAGTGTCGATTTTACCTACTATTATTTCTTTTTCGGTCATTATAACCCCTCCTTTTATTTGTGATATGTATCCTACCACGTTTAGTCTAAAAAATCAATGTCTAATTGGACTTTGGAATTTAAAAGAATTAATTCATCTAGTTCTTTTAGAGCAGGAATTAAATTCTCATCAAACCGGTATTTAATCAATAGTTCAAAATGGTATACATTATTCACTACAAACATGCTCGCGGTTGCTGGACCAAGAACAATGCTTGTTTCATCTAACTTGTTTTCTAAAAATTCTTTAGCTTTTTTGGCTTCGTTACTTGCTTCTTTGTAATCTTTGCTTTTTATTTTGAGAATTGTCAGAAAATAAAATGGCGGATATTTTAAAGTTTTACGAATATTCATTTCATATTTAAAGAATTTCATATAGTCGTTTTCTTTCACACATTTTAAAATAAAGTTATCCGGATAAAATGTCTGTAATATCACTTCACCGGGGGTTTTGTTTCTTCCTGCTCGGCCACTTGCTTGGCTTAAAAGAGCATATGTTCTTTCGTTGCTTCGATAATCCGGAATATTTAAAGAGGCATCAGCGTTTAGTATTCCTACTAAAGTAACGTTTGGGAAATCTAGGCCTTTACTAATCATTTGGGTACCTAGTAAGATGTCATATTTATGCTCATAAAAATCTGTTGTAATTTGTTCGTACATTCCTTTTCGGGTGGTAGCATCTGCATCCATTCTGATGACTCTGGCTCTTGGAAAAGCATTTTCTATAAACTCTTCTAATTTCTCTGTTCCTAGCCCATAGTAATTCAAAGCTTTTTCATGGCATTTTGGGCAGTACTCATCAATATATTTGGTGTAACCACAGTAATGACAGCGAAGATTTTTGCTAGATTTATGATAAGTCAATGTAATATCACAGTGAGGACAACGGTATGTAAAACCACAGGAAGAACATGTAATCGTTGTCGAGTGTCCTCTTCTATTTAAAAGTAACATTACTTGTTCGTTTTTATTTAATTTTTCGATAATTTTGCATTCTAGTTCTCGCGAGAGTATAGGATGACGATTTTTTACTTCTTCTGCCATGTCAACAATTTCTATATTTGGAAGGATGGCATCGTTAGCACGTTTAGTAAGTGACAAGTAGATGTATCTTTTTTTTAAGGCTCTAGCCATCGAAGAAAGTGTTGGTGTAGCACTGCCAAGGACTAGAGGACAACGATGGGTATTACTTCTGATCTTAGCCATTAAAGTTGCATGATAACGAGGATTATTTTCTTGTTTATAAGACTCTGAGTGCTCTTCATCAATGATGATCACTCCAATGTTTTTTAAGGGAGAAAAAACTGCACTTCTAGCCCCGATCACGATGAAAGCTTCTCCTTTTAATATTTTACGCCACTCGTCATATCTCTCCGCATCAGATAGTCCACTATGCAAAACAGCAATGATTCCAGGAAAGCGTTTATTAAAACGCGCAACAAGCTGAGGTGTCAAACTTATTTCTGGCACTAGTACTAGGGCAGTCTTTTCTTGTTCTAGGACTTTTTTTATCACTTGTAAATACACTTCTGTTTTCCCTGAACCTGTTACTCCATGGAGTAACAATGTATTTGAACTTTCAAAAGAAGAGACAATGGCATCCACAGCCTCTTGTTGTTCAGGATTTAATATTTTTTCCTCTTCTTGTTCTTCTTTTTTTAATTGATACCGATATTCCTCTTCTTCTACTTCTATAAGATACCCTTTTTTTAGTAAAGTTTTTACAGAGGAAGCACTTACTTTATTGGCTATTGTTTTTTTGAGAGGTAAATTTTCTTCAAATAAATTGATCACATCTTTTTGAGAGGTAGAGCTCACGTTGTCTAGAATATCTTCTTTGCTCTTTGTCAGTTTTAAGAAAGTAATATATTTCTTATTAATTTGGGTACCATGTTTCGCTTTTAGGGCTTTTGGAAGCATAGCTCCATAGCAAGCGCTTAAACTACTTAATGTAAGGCGAGACATTTCTTTCCCTAAATCTAACATTTCTTCATTTAAAACTGGCTCTTCATCTAGTACTTCTATAATATCTTTTGTATCAATATCTGAATGATCTAATATATTTAAAACATATCCTTCTAATGTTTGACGACCAAAGGGAACAACAACACGTTTTCCAATTAAAACATCACTTACCAAATATTCTGGAATATGATAAGTAAATGTTTTATCAGTATGTTTACTTTTTATTTCCACTAATATTTCTGCGTACATATTCATCACGTAATCTATTGTACCAAAAAAGGCAAAGAAAATAAATTCTAATTAAACGCACTTTAAAAACTATATGGCCCACTTCATTCCACGAAAAAAGATGGAAATGCTTAACTAAACGATTAATTTTCCATCTTCTTTCCTTTATTTATTCCTAATTTATCAAAAAACCATCCTTAATTATACAGTATATTATCAGAGATCTACGATAACACAAATGGATCACTTTCCTTTCCTGATCCTCCACTAATTTTTACGTCAGAAGATAGATAAATCGTCGGATAAATATGTTCAGAAGGAAAATTATTGAGAGAATAAAGAGCAACATTAGTACCAAGATTCATCAACATTGTGTACTTGTCTGAAAGAACATGAGTAAGCAATAGACCACTAAGATCAGAAATCCAATCACTACCATAACAGTCAGGACTAGAATTCCAAAACATTAAAGACGTAGTAAGGCATGTTGTTCTGTCCGTTGCACTTCCTCCACTAGTCGCATATCCATAATCACTTGGATACATTAAAGCAATTTTTCCAGTCCATGTTAAGGCATTACCAGGATACACTGCATCACTTCTTTCATACTGATACAATTCATTAATACCAACTTTATAGGGGTAGTTTTCTTCACTAGAGCTGTCGCTCACGCCTCCTAAATTCCATAGAGCATCGTCAATCATAGATTGGGAAGTAAGATCAAGAGTATTAAGATATGTCGTATTTAAATATTCTTGTAAAACGGATTTACTCCAATCATTATTATAACCCGCTGACTGATAAATAAAATTTGCTTTAACTATTTTTAATCTTGTTTCTTTCTTTCCTGTACCATCATCGATGTGATTCATCACCCCTATAATTCGCCATAACTCATTATTAAAAGAAACATAATTATCAGGATTAGCCCCAACATATCTTAAATTGTTATCTGAGGTCTCATCGTAAACTAGTTCTTCTGGATTAGATTCAGCTAGTTCCAAAATAACTTCAGAAGCTGTTCTTATTTTTTCTTCAATTAATCTTACTGATATTGTTCCTGTAAACGTTTTCCCTTGTTGATCATCTTGGTTCCCGTTGTTTTTATAATGATACACTAAATAATAAGTAGTTTTTTCTAATGTTGTGACATCAAAGTCTACTTGTTCTAATATAATTTGAGGATTTTCTGTAAGTGTTCCTTGATATACTAATTCTGGACTTCCTGTAATATTTAAGCTATCTTCTTGATAAATTTGATCATCTTCTAATGTTGGATCTGCTACATTGACTGTTACATGATTTGTGATTGGTTCTGTTGTTTTATAAAGAAGAACTTCGATATCACCTCGAAATTCTTCTGGAATCGTGGCATCTAAATCAATTTCATAAATACCACGACCTTTATCAGAATCTTTTTCTATCGTAAACTCTTGTACTCCCATTTGCCCTGGTAATAAATCATAAGAAGTAAATACCTTTGCTCCATCTAGCAAGATACTTCCTAATTCTTCTGTATCCGCATTAATACCTGCTTCTTCATTTTGAATACTAGATACAAAATATGCAAATGTTGCTCCTATTGTGGTTACTAATAATACACCAATTGTAGTTAATGCAATGATTGTATTCTTTTTCATTTTCTTTCCCTTCTTCCTATATTTCTTCATTTGCCAAAAACGGATTTAAAGCAGTTCCGTCACCCAATTTTAAACTATTTGTCTTAAGGTTAATGACAGGCCGCATGCCGTTCGATTCGAACAGGTTGCTGTAGTACGCAATGCCATTGTTATACGCGAAACGCACATTTGCGCTGTTGAAACTATCGAAATTAGACGGTGATATAGTCCAATAATAATTCCCTGTATATAAGTAATAATTATAATTTGAACTTCTAAATCTTCCTCCTGCTAATGTTGCTTCATCACTAATTGGAGCATTTTTTTGAAGACTGATTTCGTTTTGTTCATTGGCAAGAACGATACTAAAACAACTACTTGCTATTTCATTGATGCCAGTTTGAGTTAGGGTAAGTCTCCAATAAGCATAGAATAAACCAAGAGTAATAATTAGTAGTCCTAACACTCCTAATGAAATTCATTTTCTATTATTTTCTAATTTTTCCATATCCGACAACTCCTACTCTTAATATGAAGTATTTTAGTATTACATATACCCCGTATTTTTCTATATTCAGAGTAACATATCTTGCATATTTTTGCAACTATTAAACTTTTTTGACGGAGTCTAAATTTATCGGATGAAATAAAAAAGAAGAACTCAGTTGTATAATATCACAAAATATTCCTCTAATGCCTCTTCGATAGTTTGGTTATTGTTGGATGAAGTATCAGTATTTGTTTTTGATACACCACACCCACTAACAAGAAATGATAATGTTAAACTCGCTAGTAAAATATTCTTTTTAAAATTTTTCATAATTTCTATAAACTCATCCTTTCTGAAAAATGTGCCTTATACCGAAAAAAGAGATGCTTTAGAAGAAATTTCTAGTCTTGAAAAAGAAATTAAAGAGCTAGAAGAACAAAAGAAAAAGCTTCAAAACGAAGATACTTTTGATATCAGACATCTTGATGTTTATGGTGACTAGTTATGAGGGTAATCCGTCTAAATTATTCATAACACGCATTGGATTTGAGTATCACAATCTTTTTCATAGAAGTGATATCCTAGATTTTTCTATCTTCGAATATTACAATCTTTTCAACTTTTTAACAGAAGAGGAAATAGACAAGCTTACACAAACAGGCGGGAAAATTACTACTTTAGAATTAGATGAAATTCTGGTGCATTTACACAAGAACTATCATAATGAATTATATGATGATTTATTTTCAGAGTCTTCAAATAGTCTAACTCTTAATTAAAAACAGAAACGTTTAAAATTTCTGCTTTTTTTGTTTTATTTTATTTTTTCTACTTTTCCTTTTGTAATTAAGAAAACATGTTCTGCATACTCCATCATTGGTTTATCATTATATGAGTCTGTATAAAAGTTTGTAATTTTTTTCTTGCCTATTTCACTCACAAACTTCTTTACTTTGTTTTCTCCAAAATTTAAGTAAGTAATTTTTCCAATACTTAAATCAGCTTCACTGCACAAAAAATGTGTAGTGTTGATTTTGCTTTTGATTGGTTCAATTAAAAAATCTGGAGCAGCTGTAATAATAAAATCTTCTGGTTTTATTTTTTCTAATATATGGGGATATAATTTATGCTCGTTCTTTTGCCAAAACTTTATGACTAAATCGCCAACAATCTCTTTATTTTTCAAAAGAACATTTGCATAGGAATTAAAGACCTCTTGAAATTCTTCGGTTGTCATTTTGCATTTTTCATATTTCCATAAAAGACTCAGAATATGCGGTAAATAACGAATTAAACTTATCTTTTTTCGCATAACAAAAAGAGCAAAATCAAATGCGCTCTCTCCTTTATAAATTGTATTATCAAAATCAAATGCTTGCATCTAACGTCCTCTTCCCTTTTCTCTTTCCTCTTGTTCTAGCAGAACTTGTTGCATATAGAATTCCATGTTTCTTTGAAACATTAATTTTTCTCTTAATTGTTGTTCTACCATTTCTACTTTTTGTAACATATGGCGATATTCTTTTTGACTTAATTTTTGTTTAAGCTTTTCCTTTAATATTCTTTTTACTTTTTCTGCCTCATCTAAAACTAGTATTGTGTCTGTTGTAGTCGCATCATCACTTTCTACAACATCACAAGCTTTCCGAAATAACTTTCTAAAGGCAACGTGGAACTGCATTGCAAAATAGTTTGATTGTAATTCTAAGCTTACAATCGTGATTTCTTTGACTGCAATCAAATCATTTTTTACTCGCCATTTCGGAGTCATTTTATAACCGTTTATTTGTATTTTTTTCTGCTTTAATTTTTTTGCCTCGGTATTTCTATCAACGATAAATTGTGCCATATATACTCACTCCCCTAATAAATCCGGTCTACGACGGCGAGTATTTTCTAAAGCTTTTTGTTCTCGCCATTCTTTGATTTTTTGATGATCTCCACTCAATAATACATCCGGTACTTTTTTGCCGCGAAAATCTGCTGGCTTGGTATAAGTTGGATAATCTAGTAAATTTTCTGTAAAGGAATCACTTTCGTAAGAATCTTCTTTGATGACACCGGGTAAAAGTCTTACAATTGAGTCTGTGACAACCATTGCTGGAAGTTCTCCTCCTGTTAGTACATAATCTCCTATAGAAATTTCTTCATCGATATAATCTCTAATTCGTTCATCAAAGCCTTCGTAATGCCCACATACTAAAATAATATGTTTATATTCTTTTAACTCTTTCGCCCGTTCTTCTTTATAAGGTACGCCTTGTGGACACATTAGTATGACTCGTGAGTCTTTTGTTTTATAGCTTTCGATTGCTTCTACTAATGGTTCGGGACGTAAAACCATACCAGAGCCCCCACCATAAGGAGTGTCATCTACTTGATTGTGATTTAGATGGCTAAACTTTCTAAAATCAACAATATTAATCTCGACAGCATTTCTTTCGATTGCTCTTTTGATAATCGATTCTGTTAGAAAGCCTTCAAACATTTTAGGAAATAATGTGAGTATATCTATTTTCATAACATCAAACCCTTAGCATTTTGGACAAGAATTTGTTTGTTTTTTGTGTCAACGCGCAAAATAAACGTATCTTGCCATGGAATATAATATTTTTTTTTGTTCAACACTTCTAAATAAATTCCACTCTTATTATACAAAATATCTTTCACAATGCCAAGATTTTCTTCCATTTCTATAATCGAAAAGCCGATTAAATCTGAAAATAAGTATTCTTCTTCCTTTAAATGTAAATCGTCTCGTTCTATATATATTTTTTGATTTCGATATTCTTCTACTAAATTAATGTCTTTTAAGTTGTCAATTGTAATTAAATAATGGTTTTTATGAGGCCTGGCGCTTGTAATTTCGTGACGTGTTCCATCTATGTATACGGGAAACTTTTTGGTAAGAACTTTTTCTTTTTGTTCAAAAGAGGTATAACACTTTAACTCTCCTTTTATCCCGTGAGTCATGGTTATATATCCAAAATATAATCTATTCATGATGACCTCCTAATTCGTATAAAAGAATACTGGCACTGACACCGGCATTTAGCGATTCGCATTCTTTATTCATTGGAATATAAACAAATTTATCACAGTAATCTTTGGAAATACCTAGTCCATTTCCTTCATTTCCAATGATTAAGGCAATGTTTTTTTCTTTTTCTATCTCTTTGATGGATATTCCACTTTCTACATCCGTACCAATGATTTGATGTGTTTCTTTTAGTTTGGGGAGTATTTCAGTTAAGTCTTTTCTTACGATGTTTAAGTGGAAAATCATGCCTTCGGTACTACGGATGACTTTCGGATTATATACGTCTACGCATTCCTTACTTAATAGGAGATTGGGCATATTAAAAGCTACACAACTACGAATGATTGTCCCTAAGTTTCCTGGGTCTTGAATTCCATCTAATATTAAGACTGATCCATTTATTTCTTTTTCTTCTAGTTTTTTGGTGACGGCAATAACAGTAGGAGGTGTTACTTGATTGGTAATTTTTTCCATAACTTTCTTTGTCACATGAAATGTTGGAACTTCATAGTCTCTCTCTTCTGTCGTTATCACTTCGATGGCAAGATGCTTTTTCATCGCTTCTTTTAGTAGATGGTCTCCTTCAATTAAAAAGGTATTTGTTTCATCTCGGCCTTTCTTTTCTTTTAGACTTGCCCATTCTTTGACTTTTTTGTTTTGTAATGACTCTATCTTCATCCTCGTAACCTCTTTCTTGCTAATTTGTAATCAGGATAATATTTAGAAACCCAAGCCCAAAATCTCGGGCTATGATTGGCTTCGTAAAAATGACACAATTCATGGATAATCACATAATCTAATAAGTCGATATCTTTTTTTAACAGTTCACTATTTAAGGTAATAGTATTATTTCCACGATTATTTACTCCCCATCTTGTTTTCATCGTTCTTATTTTTAAGGCAAACGGTGGAATGTTTTTAAAATACGGAGTAATACGATTGACTTCGGAGGTAAAAATACGTTCGCATTCTTGTTTATAGAACTTAGCTAAAGTATGCTCGTCTTTGGCGATGACGTTATCACCAATGAATTCGACTTTTTTTGTAACGCCATCAAAAATTCTTGTATATGTCTTTCCTAGGTAACAGAAAAAAGCATCTTTTTGTTCTTCTTGGTCTTTTTTTTGCCACATTTTTTCTAAAGATTTCATATTTTTCTCAATGATTTTAACAATTTCTCGTTCGCTTACAAAACGATTTGCTGTTACGACAAGAGTAAATTTATCGCGAAATCTCATATATAAATTTTTATTGTTCTTGCGAATGATTTCGACATTCACTATATTGCCTTCAATTTCAAACTGCATATTATCACCTGTAGTTATATTTTACCATAGAAA
This sequence comes from uncultured Bacilli bacterium, assembly GCA_944350285.1. GTDB lineage: Bacteria > Bacillota_I > Bacilli_A > RF39 > UBA660 > Ventrenecus. Next base: position 22,762 of record CALVOL010000005.1, read on the forward strand.
AAGGAAACTACAAAATGTTTCCCTTTTAATAATCTTCATCAATAGAATCGATGGTTTCCAATTCCGTCTCAATAATATTTCGAAACTTTCTTTTAAATATGACAATTCTCTTACGCAAATTCTCACCATCTGCTTCTAATTTTTCCGCTTTTAATAAAGCATCATTGACAATTCGTGAAGCATTTCTTTTGGCCTCATCAATAATAGATTTTGATTCATCTCTTGCTACTTTCTTAATTTGGCTAGATGCATCTTCAGCGATCAATAAAGCTTTGTTTAGAGTATTTTCCATATTTTGGTATTGTAACAATTTCTGCTTTAGGGAAGCGATCTCTTCATCTCGTTTCTTTAAATTATTGAGCATAGATTCGTATTCCTTTGCTACATCTTTGACAAAAGAATTAACTTCACTTTTATTATAACCATTAAAACTCGTACTAAACTTTTTCACGCTTCACCTTCTTTTAAGAAAAAGACTTGTTTTACCAATCTAATTCATCTTCATTATTACTCTTAGCTGGCTTCTCATTATCATCAGAAATTTTACCTTGAATATTCACATTTTTTGGAGTACATAAATAAATCCCAACTCCTATTTTCTGCATGGTTCCACCAATAGAATAAACACATCCAGACAAAAAATCTATAATTCTCTTTGCTTGTGCAGAAGTCACCCTCTTTAAATTTACGACCACACTATTACGATTTTTTAAATGATCGGCAATTTGTTGTGATTCTGAATAAGCTCGAGGTTCTAATAAAATCATTTTATTTCCTGTTTTGTCCGCTTCTTTTAAAGCTTCTTCTTCACTGACATTATAAAACTCGTCTTCGCTGTAATTATTATCATATTCTTCTTCATCTGAAAACAGCTTTTTTATTTTTCCAAACGCCATGTTTTAAATCTCCCTTCGACTCTTTACTTTCTCATTGTATCAAAAACAAAACTTATTTTCAATTCAAAGTCGCAAGAATTTCAAAAAAATTCAATCTTTTTCTTTTTAAAAGGCTGTTTCTTTCGTTAAGAATTTTTTTAGCTCCTCTAAAGTCATAACTTTTTGTTCCATAGTATCACGATCTCGAACAGTAACGGTATTATTTTTTAAGGTTTCATCGTCAATGGTAATAGCAAAAGGTGTTCCAATTGCATCACTTCTTCTATATCTTTTACCAATACTTCCAGACTCGTCATAAGAGCACATAAAGTCTTTAGCTAAATCTCCATAGATTTCCATCGCCCGTTCTGCATGATGTTTTTTAATAAGTGGCAAAATAGTGACTTTATAAGGTGCCAATGCAGGATGAAGTTTTAAGACAAGTCTTTCCTCCTCACCAACGTAATCCGTGTGATATGCATCGCATAAAATCGCAAGTATTAAACGATCTAACCCTACAGATGGCTCAATGACATAAGGAAGATATTTTTCGTTTGTTTCTGGATCTAGATATCTTAAATCCGCTTTAGAATGCTCCATATGAACAGATAGGTCATAATCTGTGCGGTCAGCAATTCCCCAAAGTTCTCCCCAACCCATCGGATAAGCATATTCAATATCAGTCGTTGCTTTGGAATAGAAAGATAGTTCTTCTTTAGCATGGTCTCTAAAACGTAAGTTGTCGGGATTTAATCCTAAGTCTTTCAAAAATTCCATGCAAGAAGTTTTCCAAAAACCAAACCATTCTAAGTCTGTCCCAGGCTTACAGAAGAACTCTAATTCCATTTGTTCGAATTCCCGAGTTCGGAATGTAAAGTTTCCCGGAGTGATTTCATTTCGGAAGCTCTTACCTGTTTGACCAATACCAAAAGGAACTTTCGCACGCATAGCTCTTTGAACATTTAAAAAGTTCACAAAGATTCCTTGGGCAGTTTCCCCACGAAGGTATACCGTACTTTTTGCCTCTTCTGTCACACCTAAATGGGTTTCAAATAATAAGTTAAATTTACGAATCGAAGTAAAGTCATGTGCTCCGCAATTAGGACAAAGGATATGATGTTCTTCAATATAACTTTCTAGTTTCTCACTATCCCAGCCATCGCCAGTTTCTTCTCCATTTGTAAATTCTTCAATTAATTTATCAGCGCGGTGGCGTGTTTTACATTTTTTGCAGTCAATTAGAGGATCAGCAAAACTTGCCACATGACCACTTGCCACCCATACTGCTGGGTTCATGAGTATCGCGGCATCTAGTCCATAGTTGTATGGATTTTCTTGAATGAATTTCTTCCACCAAGCACGTCTCACATTATTTTTTAGTTCTACTCCTAGAGAACCATAATCCCAAGTATTAGAAAGTCCTCCATAGATTTCACTTCCTTGAAAGATATAACCATACTGCTTACAGTAATTTACTAATTCTTCCATTGTTAATTTCATTTTAAAATTCCTCTCTTTCTAAAATAAAAATTCTTCTAAAATTCATAGGGACGAGACTAGCCCGCGGTTCCACCCTATTTATTCTAGAAGAATCACTTTTTTTATATAGCTCCAGTATTCCACACCTTCATCGCTTGTATAATCATATTATATGAAAGTTCTTAAAAAATAGCAAGAAAATATTTACACTAATTTTAATTAGTAGGAGTTAAAACAATACGAAAAGAAACATGATATGCTAAAGTCCCATATACGGAACAAAACGACATAACGCCAGATCCTATTCCACCATGCATAGCGCCACCACGCATCACTATAGGATAATCATTATCCATAAAAAAGCCTTCATCCCCATACCAACTATTTACCATACGTCTTGAAGAAATATATGTTTGAAACTCAAAAGTACCTAATTCGCCCGTTGCATCTCCCAATATACGATTATAATATGTTGCTTGATTATCTAAACAAGAAGCATCATAAGAATCATAATACCTACTCTCGGGCAAAGAAAGACCATTAACAGCTGTACCATCTGAAGTCATACCTGCAAAACCTGAGAAATTTAAAGTATCTCTTCCTACAATTGCTTGATTATTTCGATCAAAAATAAAAGCCATACTCCAATCCCAAGCATCTCCAGATGTATCAAAAACTCCCAAAATATTTCCAGTAGTACTAGCTAAATTACTGTTTGGATAAGAAGTATTACAAGTATTATCTGAACAATATCTGTCACATTCTTCATTTGTGCCAGTATAACCACATGTTGGCTCATTATTCGCTTGATATCCTGTTATATAATCTGAATTGTTATTAAGTCTAACACTAGATGAGGAACCATATGCACTATGTTGTAAATAGGCTACTGCTCCCCATTCAGTATTTTTTGTCATATGAGAATCTAATTTTCTTTTGTAATCATAACTTGCATAGAATGCATTCGCTACAGAAACGCTTCTCCAACTGTATACATTTGGTTTGATAATTACTTTACTTGAATCATTTTCATTCACTTGAGCTTCTGTAGTACTTGTGGCTCCCTTGTATCCTGTTTCAAATTTTCCAACCCAAAAGCCTGTACTTGGAATGCTCAAGAATGCTGGGTGTGTCATATAGTCTCCAACTTCACAAGAACCTGTTGCACCAGACTCCATTGGTGTACTACATTCTCCATCTACATTATCACTGGTATTATAATCGCCAAAGATAATTGGTATTTCATGAACTTTTGAAGTATCTATTGTAGTCAAACTATCATAAAGTCCTAAATCCCATAATTGATACCTGTATTTTGGAATCCATACAAAATAACTTTCAATGGCATCTTCCGGAATAATTTCATTAGGTTCATAATTTTTACTTTCATCTTCTAATATCACGGCATTGGCCCATTTCTTTGTTTCGTAGTCATACCATTCACTTGCTAAATCTGCTTTTCTTACAGTTCCATCATCACTAATGGTAACCGGTATCAATGGTTCTTCTAATACAGGATCTGTCCCATTTAATAATGGTTCAATATAAGTATCTGTAAAATATAAACTACACTTTACTCTAGTGTTATCTGTACTTTCATAATTACTATAATTTGTTTTAATTGTCCAATTATTATAATCAAAATCTAGTTCTACTCCATTTGTACAACTACTCTTTGTAAGATCCAAAGTATACCCGGAATCTTTCTTTGGAATATAACTGATTTGTTCATCTTCTAAATAAATAGCTAATGTATTTTCTTCGTTTTCTTCATTTAAAATAGTTTCATGATTGGAATTATGTAACATGAAAATACCAATTCCAACTGTTAGTATTAGTAATATAGGATATCTTAGTTTTCTAAAACCCCCCCCCTTAAAAATTTTTGCCTGTTCATTGCGATCCCCTACTTTCTATCAATATTCTACTATAGATTTTTTTAATTGTCTAATTTAATTTGAAGATTTTTTCTTTTTTTTATAGATAAGCACAATAAAATAAATTAAACGTAGTGTATTTTCATACATAAGAGAAATTAGAGATTATAAGCTTATTTCATCATTCTTTTCATACTGCGAATAGCGTTTTTCTCAATTCTTGATACCTGTGCTTGACTAATATTTAAGGATTCAGCAATCTCCATTTGAGTTTTACCCACAATATAACGTTCTAACAATATCTTTTGCTCTCTTTCCTTCAACTTCAATAACGAGCGTTTTAATAGTAACATCGTATCCCGATCATCATTCTGTTCTTTACTATCCGATAACTGATCAAAGAGATAAATAGGTTCTCCACCATCATTATAAATAGGTTCAAAAATACTGACTGGTTCTTTTAAAGAATCCAATGCATTACAAATTTGATATGTCGTGACCCCAAAATGTTTTGCTAGTTCTTCACAACTAGGCTCAAAGCCTTTTTTTTGCACAAATTCCTCTTTAAACCCCAAAATTTGATATGCGAAATCCTTAATACCCCGACTAACTCGAACAGAGCTTTGATTATCACGAATAAATCGCTTCACTTCTCCAACAATAAGCGGAATTGCATAGGTACTAAGCTTTAAATTATAACTCAAATCAAAATTATCAATCGCTTTAATAAGTCCGATAACCCCTACTTGAAATAAGTCATCCATATTATGCTTTTGGCCTCTAAATTTACGTAAAACACTAAGTACAAGTTTTAAATTACCATTAATTAATTCTTCCTTTGCTAAAGAGTCTCCTTCATGCATTTTTTGAAACAACAGCATCTGTTCCTCATTGCTCAACACTTTTAAATTACTAGTATTTACTCCTGTGATTTCTACCTTATATTTTGCCATAAAATAAGTCCTTTCCTTTTGTTTATGGGAAAAGACTCTTTATTTTATTCAATTCAGGGCATTTAATTGTGCAATCGCGTCACTTAAACTATCTACTGATAATAAAATAATATCGTAATCCTTTTCATTTTTCACTTCTAAAGCTTCTTCATAATTATCACTTGGAACCAAGAATACATCTGCGCCCTCTCTTACTGCCCCAATCAGTTTATATTTTACCCCTCCGATTGCCCCAACATTACCATCAATATCAATCGTGCCAGTTCCAATAACAGTCTTACCCTTAGTAATATCTTCACTTACTAAACTATTATAAATAGCAAGACTCATCATTAATCCTCCAGATGGCCCCGATTCACTTTGCTTCATAGTGATGTTTGCACTCGGATCTTCTTCATAATTATAAGTAGTAGTTAGAGCAACCCCAACTTTTACTCCGTCTACCGTGTCATAAAGAGTAGCATGACATTCTCTCATCTTACCATCACGTTCCACAAGAAAAGTAACTTCATCCCCGGCAGAATAACCTTCTATCAATTTTTTTAACTCTTCCGTCGAAGATACTTCTACACTATTAACGGATTTTACGACATCTAAAATTTCTAAATCGGTATTAGCTTGTTCATCGATGTAAGTAATATGAACGTTTTCTGATTCAACTTCTATCGGAAATCCCGCCAAATGATAAGCAGCAATAATAGCATTATCAATCGATTGTTGAGTAGAAACCTTATCTGCTTCAATCTTTTCTTCCATAGTTTCGTTATCATATTTTAACTCACTTTCCGGAACAATATCCCAATCAGGTATCACATAAGACAACAATAAATAAGGAATACTACCTCGAACCATCGAAACATATGCCATCCCAAGAGTACCATCATACTCATTTCCTTCATCCACACTGACTCTAGTCTTTAGATCTACCATACCACCAGGAGCATAAATCTTATAAGGAAGTTCTACCAAAAATAGAAGAACTATTACAACTAACACTAAAATAAATTTATAATTTTCTATCCAAAATTGTTTTATTTTTTTGATTCCTTTTTTCAGAATATCTAGCCTCCTTTAATTATTATATCAAAGGAACAACTAGACTATGAAAGTTCCATGCAACTCTTGACAATTTTTGACAAAAGCCTTGTCCTTATTTTCTTATTTGCAACATAAGGTATAATATGAAACAAAATAAAGGGCCTTTGCTTATCCTCACAATTTTAACATTATTTCTATTTAAATATAATGCGATGATTCAAAAAAGCATTTTACTTTCCTGTGAAGTATTTATCACCAAATTATTTCCTTCCTTATTTCCAATGATGATATTAACCGATTGTTTTCTGTATTTTGGACTTCCAGAATTCTTATGCAAACATTTCGGAAAAACCTTTCAAAAATGGTTTCATACCTCTCCATATGGTGCATATGCCTTCTTTGTGTCTTGTTTTTCAGGAACTCCAGCCAATGCTTACACGATTAAAAATTTATATAGTCAAAACTACATTTCTAAAGAAGAAGCAGAAAAATTATTAAGTTTCACCTTTTTTTCCAATCCTTTATTTTTATATACCATGTTAAATCTAATCTTTCCTAGAGAAAATGCGATGATTCTAAAACTATTACTATTACCATATTTTATCAATATTCTCATAGGAATTTTTTCAAAAAAAACCTCGTTATCTTCATCTCTCATTGTTTATAAAGAAAAAATATCTTTCGGCGTGATGTTAACAAATAGTATCAAAAATACCATGAACACTTTATTAATGATTCTTGGTACAATCAGTATTTTCTTTTTATTAAATGCGATCATCAATCCATTAAACATTCCGCTTGTATCTGGTTTCTTAGAAATCAGCCAAGGATTAAATAGCTTAATTGCTCTTGATACTTCTCTCAAACTAAAAGAATTACTGACCATCTTTATCATGAGTTTTGGGGGGTTATCGATTCATTTACAAATCAAAGGAATTCTCAGCGATACTCCTATTTCCTATCTATCTTTTCTAAAAGGAAGAATCATTCAAACAATTCTAAGTATCATTATTGTACTAATCATCTAAAAAAAGAAGCTATGCAACATCTTCTAAATCGACTTGCATGGCTTCTTCCAATCTTTTTTTCACTTGGTTTAATTCCGTTTCCTCAATCACTGGATATAATAAATCAGGATCGACGTTATTATAAACGCTCTGCTTCATAACTTTTATATTTTTATAATTTAATTCCTCATCTTCGTTTGTTTCAACAAGCAAAAAATACTGTGTTTTATCTTGAATATAAGTAGAGGCAATTAAATAATCACTTTGATCAATCGTTACGATATCATATAAATCATAATGCATATTAATGACTCCTTCCATGTACATTTTCCAGTACTATTTCTTTAAGAGATGTATTCAAAGAAGATTTCGTGATATTATCTTCTTTAAAGACTCCTGTAATCACACCATTTTGTAAATAATCTTCCACACCAGATTCTGCTACTGCTTGTCTAGCCACGACTACAGCACCCTTGCTAATACAATCAGCTAACATTTCCTTGGCATTCGCATCATGATAAGAAACAGTAATAGAAGAGCCATCCGGCATTAATAATTGTACTCCAACGGTTGTATAAACATCACTCTGATACAATGGTGTAGTACCATGATCAAGGACATAATTTTCAAAAATATTAGAATCACCATTTAAAGTAAACGTTTCTCCTAAAATATCATAATTCGTCGTAATTTGAGGCTCTACTGGCACATCTTCCTTTAAAGATTCTTGTTGTTCTAAAATAGTATCCTGAGTGATATCTCGAAATCTCGACAAATCATTTGTCACTTGCGAAGTTGCTTCTAAATTCTTCATTTGATCATATCCCTTAGCTAACCCAAGTGTTCCCAAAAGGATTCCCATACCCAAAGCCAATTGTACCGTGTTTTTCTTTAATTGCTTTTTAATCTTATCAATAAATTTTGCTGCCCGCTTTTTCGTCACGCGAACTGGTTCCTTTTCTTTTTCTAATAATTCTAAATATCGATTTTCTACTTTTTCAAAAAGACGTTGATATTTTTGCTCATAAGCATAAGAATTTCCAGCCACTTCTGCTTGCACTGGTTTTTTGATTGATTTTTCACTAATATCGTGAAGCATTAACAAATAATAAGCCTTTTTTTCTGCATCATTTAAACGACTAACATAATCTTCGTCTATTTTTATATCTAAATTTTGTTCCTGAATATCAAATAATTTTTCACAAATTTGATTAAAGACAGTTGCATATTTTGCATGAATACGAACTTTCTGACCATCGATTTGCATATCAACACTTTCCGTAGGAGTCACTAAAAAGATTTGATTTAATAAATTTTTACAATAATCAATTTTCTCTTCTTCAGAAAAACTTGCATATCTTTCTTCATCAAATTCAATATTAGGAACAAGTTCTTTTTCTAAAGCTCTTAACCTAGCATGATCACGGCAATATTGTAACAAGGAATCTTTCTTAACAACCACCAATTGATTGTCAACATGAAGTTCTTCCCCCTGCGCATGATTCACCGGATCACACTCTTGCTCTTTTAATTGAGTTTTTAGCTTTGCTCTTTCAGCTTCTAGCTTATCAAAAGTTGCATCATAAAGCTCACATGTTTCATAAAATAATGATACATTTTGTTTCGAAATCGTATACTTTGTTCCATTATATTCCACAGTTTCTAACGATCCATGTAAATTACTAATAATTTCCCTTAAAATATCAGCATAATACTTTCCTTGCTCTTCTAATGATAACTGAGAAATATAGTCCGGATCTAAAGCTAATAAAGTATAATTTGCTCTGTCGCGTTGCTCTAACAAATGAGTAAGTTGATCATAAAGTTCTTCATATTCAAAAGGAATATATTTTCCGTTTTTATAAACAGACAAAATAGACCGAGGCAAATGTTCTATTTGTAAAATCAAATTTGCCACATAAACTTGTTGCTGACGAAAATCCATAGAGTCATACCGCGTTTGATCAAATGTAATTTCTAAATAATCCTCTTGATCTAAAAATAATATTTTTTCCTTTATTGACCGTAATTTTGCAGAAAGCCGTCCAAATTGATCTCGAAACTTACCCGGAACTCCTTTAATTTTCTCACCGTTTTCCGTAACAAAATCTTGAACAAACCCTTTCATTTTATCACGAACCTGTTGATACTGTTCCTTTAACTCAGCCATCGTATAATGTAATGGAGTTTCATACAAATCTTTCACTTTAACAAACTCAAGAGTATATTGATAATCATCAGGATCAATGATCTCCCCATAATCTCCCAACACAGAAAAAATTTCCTTCTGAGTATTTTCTTCTGGATTTCGACCCGGTTCTATCGTACCTTGCTCTTCTATTCTAATTGGTGGTAAAGCATTTAGTTCTACAGCAAAATAATCTTTTAACAACTTTGCTAAAATATTATCATATATTTCTAATCGAGAAGAAAGAACAGAATAATCTTTCATAACAGATTCATGAACCTCTACAACACTACCATCATAAACACGGATAGGATATAAATCTGAAAACGGAACATCTTTATTTTTTTGTAAAAGAGTTTCTATTTCCAAAACCGCTTTTCTTCTCAATTCAAAAATTTCTGACACGGAACGATAATTTTGCGTAAGTTCTGTTTCTTCCACTTGAAGTTTCTCAAGCTCCTCTTCCATACTACGAATACTAACTTCATAAATACCCCTAGAATAACGATACGTCTCAAGTTTTTCTTTTTCTTCTAATGATAAAGAAGGTTCATTTTGTTCCAATTCAGCGATAATCTGTTTAACCTCATCAAATTCTCGATAAAACGTTTGAATCGTATTTTGTAAATCGCTTTCTTCACTTTGAAGGATTCTTTTCCTCTCATTTGCTCTTTGTTCTACCTGCCCAAATAACTCCTCTAAATGATTCATAACAATTCTCCTTACTATACATAGTATACCGAAAAGACAGATTAGGAGTCAAGTTTACAAAACAAGACATGTCAAATTTTACAATTTTAATCATAAAAACAAAGAAAAATCATACACTACTTATGAGGTGATAGCATGTTCCCTGCCCCAATTCGAACCGGCTTAAGTTTAACGAAGATTGTCGGTGGTATTAGTAAAACGCTCAATGTTGCCAATCAAATTATTCCTTTATATGTTCAAGCAAGACCTATTATAAGTAATGCACGAGGAGTATTTAAAATTGCTCGTGAATTTTTGAAAATACCGAACCAAGAAACAAATACAACTACCAGTGTTTCCTCAAAAGAAAAAACACCTGTTATAGAAATACAACCAGAAAAAAAAGAAAGTATTTCTACTTTCCAAAAGAATGGCCCAATTTTCTTTTTATAAATATGTTTGCAACAAAGCTTGCTCCTGTAATAGGAGTTTTCTTTTCTCCATTGGAACTTTTTCTAATAAGCTTTGAATTTCTTGATTCAAAAATTGATAATAAGATTTATTTTCTTCTTTATAAAGCCCATAAAGATATTCCACTTCTGTTAGGGTTTGATCTTCCTTCACATATTGCATAATCGTATAATAATGCCCTGCTTCATATACTACAGATTCATCACTTAAAGCATATCCTATTTCATTTAAAAACATACGTAACTCCTTTAAATGATTGTTCGATTGAAGAATCATTTTTTTGATATTCTTTAATTTTTTTTGATCTTTCAAAATATGCTCGATAGTAAAATAACCCATTCCAGCAATTACCAAAGTATCATAATCTTCAACAGAAACATTGCAAAGACCATCTGCAAGTTGAATTTTAATAACATCTTGATATCCTGCTTCGAAAATATTTTTTTTGGCAATTTCTAGAGCCCCAGAATGAATATCAGTAGCTAATATTTTTTTGCATCCTTGGCTCGCCATCAAAATTGGAATATATGCATGATCGCTTCCAATATCAATGAAAGAATCAGATACATCCAAAAACTGAACAACCGCTTGTAATCTTTTACCTACCCTCATATTAATCCGTTAAAAAATCCTTTAACTTTTTTGCCCGTGATGGATGACGCAATTTTCGAAGTGCTTTTGCCTCGATTTGTCTAATTCGCTCACGTGTCACATTGAAACGTTTTCCCACTTCTTCTAGAGTATGACTTGTTCCATCAATAAGGCCGAATCTTAGTTCTAATACTTCTTGTTCTCTTTCTTGCAAAGTTTCTAGCACCGATTTAATTTCTTCCTTTAAAATTTCATTGGTTGCATATTCTTCTGGTGTCATTGTGCTAATATCTTGAACAAAATCTCCTAAATGAGAATCGTCTTCTTCACCAATTGGAGTTTCTAGTGATACCGGATCCTGACTAATTTTGATAACTTCCCGTACTTTTTCTACAGAAATACCCATTTTCTTAGCAAGTTCTTCTTCACTTGGTTCTCTATTCAATTCAAGTGTTAATTGTCTTTGAATGCGAGCCATTTTATTAATAGTTTCTACCATATGAACTGGCACACGTATCGTTCTTGCTTGGTCAGCTAATGCTCTAGTAATTGCTTGACGAATCCACCACGTTGCATAAGTAGAAAACTTATATCCTTTGTCATAATCGAACTTATCAACCGCTTTCATAAGACCAATATTTCCTTCTTGGATTAAGTCCAAAAATAAAAGTCCTCGTCCAACATAACGTTTCGCGATTGATACAACTAAACGCAAGTTGGATTCCGCAAGTTTATTTTTAGCTTCTTCATCACCATTAGCAACACGAATCGATAGTTCCATTTCTTCTTCTGGAGTTAATAAGGAAATTCGCCCAATTTCTTTCAAATACATTCGCACCGGATCATTAATATTAATATCCTTCGTAATTTCTGCATCATCTAAAATAATTGGTTCATCTTTTTCTTTGATTTTTCCTCCTGAACTTTCTTCATCTTCACCAATAATTTCAATATGATTTTCCACTAAAGCATTGTAAAGTTCATCTAAAGAATCATTATCCACATCAAGACCTTTTAAAGCCTCAGCTAATTCCTCAAAAGTAATTCTTCCTTTTTCTTTTCCCTTTAAAATCAACTCTTCTTTTCGCTTATCAAATGTTTTAATTTCTTGGACTTTTGTCGTAACTTTTTTCTTCTCCGGAACACGTTCCAACAATTCTATATGAAGTTGATTTAATTCCTCTTGGAATTTCTTTACTTCTTCTGGTCCAACCTTACATTCTTTGGCAATTTCCACAATTTCACTTATTAAAACATATCCATCTTTTTTTCCCTGTTCTAATAATTCATTTTTTTTCATTTCAAACTTTGTCATCACATCACACTTCTTTCTTCTAACATTTCTTGTATTTTTTTATTAAAATCAACAATTTTTTTTGCTAAATTTTCTTTTTCATGTATATCACTAGTCTGCTTCATTTCTACTTTAAGTTTCTTAATCTCTTCTTCCCAAGTACACTCTTTAATATTAAAAATATAGTCTTCCATACTAGTTTCTACAATTTCTGGATTCTTTATACTCTTTATCACCCGATAAATCTCATCTTTTAAAGGGCTAGTTTCAGCATAACTTAAAAAGTCAGCTAATTCTATTTTTTTATTTTTTTCTACATAATAAACTATCTCATTAGCAATCCCGCGATAAATAGACGATTTAAAATACCCTAATTTAGTTTGATACATTTTCACGTATTTTACATCATTCATCATATAATATAAAATAAACTCAGCGCACATGTCATATTTACTTTTTTTCTGCGATGACACTGCCACAACAGGAGATTGTCTTACAGGCATTATTTTTTTCTCTTTTAATTGACTTTTTAAAACATCATAAGACAAATGAAACTCTTGTACTAATTTATTTAAAGTAATATCAATGGTAATATCATCTGCATTTTCTAAAGAAGCTAAAACATTTTTTACGTAACTTGCAAGTTCTTCCGTATCTTCAAGATTCTTGTTCTCTTTTAAAGCATTGTATTTAAATTCTAGATACGATAATGGGTGCTCTATATTGTCTTTCATCGCTTGAATGCCATTTGCTAATATATATTCATCAGGATCTTTAGCTCCAGATAACCTTACTACTTCAACGGTAATACCAGCATCCCCCAAAATCTCACCATTTTTGACTGTAGCCGTCTTTCCGGCTTCATCATTATCAAACATCAAGATAACCGGCACCCGAAGCTTTTCAATTAAACTTACCTGTTCTTTCGTAAGAGAGGTGCCCATGAGTGCAATAGTATTTTGAAATCCCGATACGTACATTCTTATAGCATCCATATTACCTTCAACAATAATAACTTTCTTTTGAAGTCGGATTGCATCTCTTGCACGATGATAATTGAATAGAATATTACCTTTCCTAAAGATAGCAGTTTCTTTGCTATTTAAATATTTTGGGGTATAATCTCCATCATACACCCTTCCAGTAAATCCTACGACATGTCCCAACGGATCATGAATCGGAAAGATAATCCGATTTACAAAAACATCATGATAAGTAAGTCCCGATTGATTGACAAGTCCAAGGGACACCATATCCTCCGGTGCAATCTTTTTCTTATTTAAAAACTGATACAATGTATTTTTATCCAAAGCGAGTCCAATATCAAAGACTTTGACCATTTCTTCATTTAATCCCCGTTGAGATAAATATTCTTTTGCCTTGGTACCTAAACTCGTATTTAAATTATTTTGAAAAAACAATGTTGTCAAATTCATGACATCGTACTCTTTTTGAAATTTTTCCTTTGGTTTATAATCACCTGTAATCGTAAGTGGTATTCCTACCTTTGAAGCAACTTTAGAAACCGCTTCTATAAAACTTATATTTTCATAATCGCTCACAAACTTAAACACGTTACCAGCCGCACCACAAGAAAAACATTTAAACATTTGCTTTTCTCTGGAAACACTCATACTTGGGGAATGATCTTGATGAAATGGACAAACCCCAAAATAATTCTTTCCCTTTGGTGTAAGAGGAATATATTCTTTAATGATATCTACGATATCTGCTTGTGCTCGAATTTCATTAATCACATTTTCCGATATTCTCGGCATAAAATACTCCTCCCCTAATAATAGTTATTCAAGTTTAACTCCTAATTTCCTTTTTTTTCTTAAAAAAAATCGTCAAAAAAGACAATTTTTGGGTCATTTTACACATTTTTTACACAATTTAGCATATACTATATTGCAAAATTTATTTCATATGTTTTACCGCATAATCATTAAAAACCTTTGCTTTTAAAACAAATGGACTAATCAAATAAACCAAAGAAAAGAAAAGTAAAACACCTGCAAGCACCCAAGTAGCCCATGAAATTTCTCCACTAAGGTATCCACTCACTACTAAAAATATCGCAAAACCAATACCGATAACTCCTAAAATTGTTAAACGAATAAATCTCTTTTTTAATCCTTTTCCTTTCTCAGTAGCATAAAACTTTTCACGACATTTCTTTTTTTCTTCTTTATTCATTCTTTGATATTTATTTTTCATACCAGTCACTCCGTTTCCTAGATATCATAACATATTTTCTTCTTTCTTAAAAGGTTTCACATATAATTTAATTATGGAAGATGTTTTCGAATCCTTAAAAGAATTAAATATCGAAGATAAAATTTGGATAACTTACTTTTTTTTAGCCGGCTTTGCTATCTATTCAAATCATTTAGAAAGAAAAGCCATACTAGAGCAAAACGACGAATTAAGAAAAACATATAAAACCATAAACATCACTTTACTAAGTATTGGTTTTTTCATTTATTTATATTTTTTCGTCCTTGCTTATAAACATCTGAAAGAACTCTCGCCAAACGCATCTCCTCGACAACTACTAACAGGTAACACTCAGTTTCTAGCTACCGTATTCTTACTCACAGGTAGTATCTTAATTCTCCTAACAGAAATACTAAAAGAAAACTAAAAAACATTCTATTAAAAATGACGACTATCCCATCCAGAAAAATCAGGATTTAAAGATAATCTTCTTGCCCGACTTTGCTTTCTTTCTTCATTCACTGGTATAGTACTAATATGTAGCAAAGCATTTTGCAAATATTTAAGAATCTCTTCATCACTTATTTTGGGATGCACTGCTTGAAGACGCTTATAAATAGCATGTGCAAGTGCTGGGTCACAAGCAATATCTGTATCTAGCCCACTAAAGTCATACATTTTTAAGAATTCATACATAATACCATCTATGGAATGCCAAGGCACCTCTAAAATAGAATTGTATACTCCTACATCATCACGAAGTCCACATTTTACACATTCTCTATGACCACCTCGCGAAGAATAAACAAGAACATGACTACAAGCTTCATACTCTTCAAACTTTATTTCTCGACGCAAATTCAAAAGTTCATTTCTTAATTTTTTTTCTTCATCTAGTAAAGCCATGTATCTCTGTACAACATCATTTGATTCCAATATTTTTTTTAGTTCTTGCAACCTTTCAAGTTGTTTTTCAGTTAACTTATTTTTTTTTAATAAATCTTCAAGTTCCAATATAACTTCCCTCTTTCTAAGAATGACTATAACATAGTTAAGTCAAAAATTCTATACCAAGCACTCTATTTCAATAATTTTTCTAATATTATTAATGAGTAAACAACATCACTTACCATTAAAACTTAAAATCTTTCTAATTGTAAGAAATTCTTTAGGATACTCTTCAATATATCCCTTTTCTTTATTTATGATAATCGGCGGAATAAACTGAATTGTCCAACCTTTTTTAATATACTCCTCAAACACAACCTCATAATTAACGCAACTAGTCGTAATAGTTTTATACCGTGCAGACTCTACTTTATGAAACCCACAACATCTCACTAAAATATCACTAGTTAAATCATTGGTTAGTTTAGATAATTTTATAATCTCTAACTGAGGATTTTTTACAAATTGAAGATACTCCTCAAAAAACTTATAAAAACAAGCTCGAGCCATTATAATCCCAAGAACCATATGCACAATATGCTTTTCTCTAATAATAGGCGTTTTATTGATAAAATCCAAACAAACAGGTTGACTAGCATAATTTAAAAATCATTTAAATTGATGTAATGTAATATAACCATTTTCTTCAATATGTCTGGCCATTTCAAAATATTTATCAGACGATATTTGTATACATGATTTATTCTCTATAATATCTCGTTTCAAATTTTGATAACTAAAAGTAAGATCTCTACTAACATGACTATCTTTACCTATATTATATAAATATTCATTAGGTGTTATAAACCACGTATCCGGTTGATAAATATTATCTACTCTATTAGGAGTATAATGAATGGTACTCATTTCTTTCAATTCCGTAATAGCTTGCTCTAAAATATAACATATTTTTCTATAATAATCCTTTTGTTTTGAATACAAAAGAGTAAATAACTTAACTAATCTTTAAAGAAAATATAAATAATCTTCCAAGTCGTTTGGATTACTAATATTCTCATCATCATACCATACTAATAATTCAGCAATCCTACTATACTCACTTGATATAAAACAAGCCTCCTCATAATCACGATACATATTTTTCCTAAACCATGCATCGATATCAAAAATTTTATACATAGAAATAAGCGAAGTTGCAATTTCAAAAACATCATGATACTTTTCTATAAAAGAGACAGGAATTTTAAAAGAAGAAACACTTCTTTTTCCACTATCATAAATATTAACTAAAGGTAAAAAATAATTCTTTCGATTATCTAATTCTTTAAAATATTTAATCATACAATCCCCCCGAAACAAAATAATTAATATTTATTTTAACATGAATAAAATATATTACAAGATTAAAGCAATTATTATACAGGATAAACGCATGAAATCAAATTATAAAATATTCCTTTAAATATAAGATAAAAATCAGATGTTTAATCAATTTAATATCCAAAATAGTTATTAAATTTTGTGTAGAAAATTATTGAGAGTTTACCTATATTTATTATAACACCTTTATTTATAGGAAAAATTTCATGCGTTTATCCTGAATTATTATATATATATATATATCAAAAAACAACATTAATAATTTATAAGCTTTTCAAGTTCTTCAATATCACTTTCAAGTATTTTAAGCCCTTGCTCCATCACAGTAGAATTCGTCATATCTACCCCTATAGTTTCTAGCAAAGGTAAAGAATACATACTACTTCCCGAAGCCAAAAAATTGATATAATCTTCTTTTGTTAACGTTTGTTCATCTACCAAAGAATGAACTACCACACTTGCCATCAAAAGTCCCGTTGCATAAGTATAAGAATAATAACTCCACCGAACTAAATGTCCAAGTCTCGTCCACTCCATGCTAGAAACGTCATCGTAACAAATATCTTCACCATAATACATTTTAATAAACTTTAAAAATGTATTCGACAACTCTTCTCCATGAAAATGACCTTGTTCTCTCAAACGATAAAGTTCCCGTTCAAACTCAGTATACATCGTTTGTTTAAATACCGAAGTAAAATAATTTTCAATTTCTTTACTTAAATAAAATATTTTTTCTTTTTTCGTCGTTGCTTGTTCATACAAATATCGATTTAACAAAATCTCATTGACAATCGAAGAAGTTTCTCCAACAAACACCGTACTAACCATATACATAAACGGCACATTTTTACAAGACAAATAATCATTCACACTATGACCAATCTCATGAACCAAATTTTTCAAATCACCATAAGCTCCATGAAAATTCAAAAAAGAATACCCATTCCATGAAAAAATAATACTTTGATGTTTCTCACTTCTTAACAGAGCATCAATATGTCCATCCAATAAAATATCAACAACTTTTAAATACTCTTCTCCCAATGGCTTCAAAGCTTCTTTTACAATTGAAATAGCCTCATCAATGGTATACTTCTTTTTTATTCCAAAATCAAGAGGAACCCCAAAATCATAAAAATGAGGATCCGTTATTTTCAAAAAAGACGCTTTTAATTTTAAATATTTCTGCATCATTGGTAAAGACTTATGAACCACATGAATTAAAGTATCAATAATCCTAGGGTCAATATTTTCTTCAAACAAAGAACTTTCTAAAACTGAAGAATACCCTTTTCCTTTCGCTAGACAAAGTTTATCATAAAACACAGTATCAAAAACAGAAGTAATCTCTCCTTCTTTCTCCAAAAATTTTTGATTTACAGTAAAATATGTATCCTGTCTTACTGTTCGATTTCTAGAAGCCAAATATTTTGGAAAATTAGAAGAAGTAAGTTTAATCATCTCTCCATCAACCAAAATCTCTCCATAATCCATCTCTTCTAAAATACTGTGATAACGATTTTTAGCTTGGTTCCACTCATCAGTATATTCTTGAATTTCCAAACTAGTTTTTTCATCAGGAATATGTTGTTGTTTTCGAAATAAATCATCTAAAAAATGACAATATTTCTCTAACTTAGAATTTTCACGCAACCAGAAAAAAACAGTATCCTTCCCTAACCCAAGAATTGCTCTTTCAATTTGAGTCAACTTCTGATTTACTTCATTTTGTAGACCCTCACCAACACTTTTCAATTCTATACTTTGAGCGTCCTTCGCATTATCATAATAACGAAGCGACCCATAAACCAGAACCCGATTTGTCATCTCTTTAACATCAAAGTATTCTTCTAAAACAGCAAGAAATTTGTCTTTCGTTACTTCTTTTGTATGTTCCAAAAAAGTATCCAGCCTTTCTTGGATTTCCTCTACCATAGAAAAAAAATCTTCCTCATTAGCAAAAAGATGAGTTAAATTCCATTCCAGTTTCATACCAATTCCTACTTTCTTTTCTTAAGAATATCATATATTTTTCTGAAATCCCAGCAAAATTTGTTATAATAAAAAAGAAGTTGGTGAAATATGGAAAATGTAATATCAACGAAAAAAACAGTCCAAGAATTTTTAGAACAATATCAATCCGAAGTCTACGAAACAACAATCGACTTTCAAAATTATTCTATCCCTATTTCTTTGTTTATTTCATTTTTTGATCTTACAAACCCAGAATTTAATAACCTCTGTTCCAACCATAATATAACCACCATAAACGATATACCAAAAGAACACTTTATTTATGCTGCCTGCGAATTCATAAAAACTCAAAAAATTTTAGAAACTTTTAATATTCCTCAAAACATGATAATTCGCTACCAAGAATTATTAACCCAGCAAAAAATTGACTTCGAAGCACTAAACCAATATTTAACAACATCAGATACATTACACAAAAAAATAGCAATAAACGATAATTTAAGAGCAAAAATTCTATCTGAAATACCCCAAAACATAAGTATTCTAGAAAAATTAATCTATATTTATATTAAAATGTGTAAACTGTTTACTTATGACGATGAATACATCGCGGCAAAAAACCAAGAGTTTATTTTTGAAAAACACAAAGACCTTAATTACATCTCAAAAATCACTCCTGAAAACAATAGAATTGTCTGTTTTGAATTTAATATTATCTATGCAAAATTACTAGAAGAACTTGGCATTCATTTTAAGAGTAACTACAAAGATGCAGATACAGAAGCTTATGGATTAAACCATGTAAAATTAAAATATCGTGTAAAAAAGTTTATCATCCAAGCCGACTCTGTAACAAGTATTCTTCGTGGTGATTTAGTAAAATCTAAATTAAACGAACCCCTCATTGGCTTAAAGTGTATAAACAAAAATCTAACAACCCAACAAGAATTTCAAAACATTGTAACAAAAGTTTATGAACGAATTATAGAGCAAGAAAAAAAACAAGGAGTCTATCAAGAAACCCTACCAGAACTTCTAAAAGAATATAACGAACTAACAACCAACAAAAAAGAAATTTCAAATTCTGAAAAAATAGAAATTCTTACAACCAAACTAAATAATGCCAAACTAGTTGGCATAGATGCAATTTCTTACACAGTACAATTAATTGAAATATTATTCCAACAAGCAGAATTAAATCGCAACATTGCCGCCACATTGATAGGAAATTACAGCCCTAATCACCCAGAAAAAAATGCCGAAACAGAAATGATTTTAACCTGTAACGAAACAGATATAAACACAGCCGAGTGGCAAAATATATATTATTATGTAAATTCTAAAAATCAAATTATGCAAGTTTCCAAAGAATTTCTTATAGAAAAATTCCAAAACAAAGAATTTGACTATCTAGAAGAACAAGATAGAATACCAGGATTATAGAAAGGAAAAAAGAATGATAGAAATACTAAAAGAAATCAATCAAAAACTATTAAAAAAACATAAAGACAAAGAAGAAGAATTAAAAAAATATCAATTAATTCAAAAAATACTAGAAATAAAAGATTGTTTTAAAACCATGAAAATAGAAGATGCATATGCCATTTTAAGAGACCTACAAATACCAGAAGAAAAATTGAAACAAGTTTATATAGATTTGATAAATTAAATAACTATCTTCATTTCAACATAAAACTAACTATAGCGTCTAAAGCTACTAAAAAAAGCAAGAAGATTGTTACAAATTTAGGGATTTTCTCTATAAATTTATCTGTAAGTGGCTTTAAAAGATACAAAAATATCAAACTTGCTGTTCCCCAAACCAAACTCATTTCTAATGAAATATATTTACCAAAATGAAACCGCATATTTGTGTAATCCCAAAAACTTTTATGAAAAAGAAATTCACATAAAATTCCTCCTAGAAATTCTAAACCTGTTAATAAAATAGTAGTGCTCAAAAACAACAAAACTATTTTTAACCATTTTTTTACTTTCAAATTATTAAATATTAATCTTGTTAAAAAAATCATTATAACTACACCAAATCCATAAATAGGCATCCATGGACCATAAAACGGGTTACTCGTCAAAGAGCCATGAAAAATAAGATGCAAAATATTCTCACTACAAAACCCTAAAATAGCAAAAAGAAGAAAGTTATTGAAATAATAGAACATAACATCACCAAGTTTAGTATGGACGAAATACATTCTAATCTATACATTCTTGTTATGTTTTGACGTTTAAATCATAGAAGCATAATAAATTATTCTTAAAACTAGAGTATAAATCAGAGGGTGTAAATTTTTTTTGTAGGTAAGATAATGAATTTTTGATATACTTATTATACGAGGAGTAGTAGTATGTATGGA
>CALVOL010000006.1 GCA_944350285.1 uncultured Bacilli bacterium
GGTACAACATATGCTTATACCTATCAAAACAATGGCGAAAATTATCAATTAATCGCTGTCGAATGGGTAAAATAAAATGGAACATTAACTGTTCCTTTTTTCGTTAGAAATCCATTTCATAATAAGACGAACAACATACTCTTGTTCACTTTCTGTAAGACATCTTCCCTTTGGAATATGATGCCATTTATATAAACAATTCCTACAACATGTAGCCGTTGCATGCTGTGCTACAAATACAGGATGCCCCTTCCATGGTGTTTGATGACCATCATTCGCTAAATCCTTGGGAGCAAGTCTCTTCTCAATAAAATCATGAGCATGCCTCTCTATCGTATCCATTCCTTTTTCGTCAATATACAATTTATCTTTCTCTGATAAATGAAATTTACTACGAAACTTAGATTTAGAAAGTCTATTTAAAATATCATCCATACCATACGCCTCTTCATATAAAATTATAAATTATCTTTAATTTCAGGAAATAAATCATATAAATTGTATCCTAACAAATTATCAAAATATTCTTTTAGTTTAACAGTCTCCACAATATGATAGTGAGTTTTAGCATAAATACCATGTCTAAGTAATAAATCAATCATTCTCTTATCAACAGTAAGAATTTTTTTGGTACACATTAAGTCACATAGATTAATTATTTTATCATAAATAGAATATTCCTTTGCTATAAAATTTTTTACAAACTCATAATTAGGATTGCCTTTATCAGTTTCATCACGATCATTAGAAATACAATCAATATCATTATTTAAAAAAGAATGTTTAATACAAATTCCAGCATATTCATCACCATATCCTAATGATTTTATATAATGATAACCATTCATTGCATGAGGAAAAACTCCACTTTCTTGATAAGGAAAATATTTTCCAATATCATGGATATAACCCAAAGTTTTGGCGTAATCTCCATCTAATTTCAGAGCCTTTGCTATAACTTCAGCTGCTCTACCAACACAGATAGAATGATCTATCCAATGAGGATTATTTAACTTGACTCTAAAATCTTCTAACATACTTAAAGCTTCATTACTCGATAGTTTCATACACACCTCCTAATTTTCCAAATAAGTCTCTATAAATATTATTGACATCCAAATAATTAACAAAAGTAATATAATGCTGATTATGAGTCATTATATAAGAAGTATCATCACTTATTTTAGGAGAGTGAATTTGATTTGTTTGAAACCATTCTGGGTTTATAAGATATGCAATAACGCTGATATCCCAAATCACTCTTCGATCTCTTAAGTCAGTATACCCATCATCACAAAATCTTTGTATCAAATAATTACAAAGTTCATTTTTATTTTTTAGATGATGTTCCAATTCATAAACAGATGTTACTAAATTAGATGCTACATTTTTACAAGGAATAACCGTCAACTTTACTGTGGAACTAAACACTGTTTGTACGGCCTTTACATCTTGTTGAAAGTTAAATTCCAGATTATTATTTTGTAATAAGCTATGCCCACCTAGCCAAATAATTTCAATTCTATCTACTATTTTAGGTTCTTTCTTTATTGCCAAAGCAACATTAGTAATCGCGCCAATTGCCATGATGTATGTCTTATTATTTTTTAAAGAAATTTCAATAATTTTATTTACCGCATCATTATTATCATCATAATTATTTTGCATATAATCTAAAGAACCTTTAAAAACTTTATCAGTGGTATCAAAATCTAACAATTTGCAAATTTTTAATACTTCATGATAACTTAATTCTTGACTATTCACTGTAGTAACATGCTTAGAAGGTCGTGAAAATGGTGCAATGGTAATAGCTTCAATATTAAAAATATCTTGAGATCGAATCATATAAGCTAAAGCAAATTGGTCATCACATTCATTATAAGTATCTGTATCTAAAATGACATTCAATTTAGGTTGTTTATAACGATGAATAAAGATATAAATATCCTTCCAACTATAGACTCTTTTTATATTGCAGTTTCTATTACAAGGTTTGTCCATTATAAGTGTCATTACTCCCGCATGAATACAAGCTTGACATATATGAACAGAATCATCAATCATGATATCAATATGATGTTCTATGCATGCTTTAGCCTTAGATTCTTTATCATTACTATTTGTAAAAATAAGTTTATCATAAGTAATATGATTTTGTTTTAGCCAATCTACAGTCATATTCACTGGATTTGAATATTCTCCATTATCTCGTCCTGTAATAAGATAAATAGCATGGCCTTCCTCTTTTAGTTTATCGATGTACTCTTTCGCTCCATCAATTACAGTTAAATCTTTAACGATTCGCTCAATATTAGAATGATAAAAATCAGAAATTTCTTCTTTTGACCAATCAAACATTCCTTCAGTTATATAAAGATTTTCGTTTATAATTCCATGATTCCTCAAAGTTTTATCATGTTTTAAAAACTCGCGTTGTAAGACCTCATCAAAATTTGAAATAACATTATCTATATCAATTCCTATACGCATTTTTATCACCTAAAAATATTATACAATACTAGGAAAACGAAAAAAAGAATAAATGAAAAATCTATTCTTTTATAAATTATTTTTGAAGTCTACTTGGAAATACAGGGGGACGATAATCTTGAAGTTTTAAAGTTTTACAAAGCTCCATAGGAGTAGGTTCGTAAAGATTAGAATTCAAATCATTCTCTGAGAGAGTAGGACATAAAGTAGCAGGATTATGATGTCCGATTTGCTTTGCAGTTTCACTTCCGAAAAACAAATAATCTGAACTAAAACTAGCTGCTTTCAAACTTTCTGAATATTGATGTTTATTTCTTGTTATACACCATGTATTATCCACAAAGTAGTACTGTCCATCATCTAGCATGACAACATTCCAAACATGATTATCCCCATACATACTTCTTGTCCATACATTGAAAGAAGGATTATTTAAAAGAAGAGTAGTCGCATTACCAATTCCTGCACACACTCCAAAATGTTCAAATAAAACAGTTTCAGGATTTACAGTAAGTGGAATAGTAATATCCCTACCAAAAGAGTCCGTAATATAAGTTCCTAAAATACCTGCACTAATATTATCAGCATCTACATATTGAACGAAATCCTGTAAATAATCAGAAACAACCATAGTTTTATAGATTGCACTATTACCTTGATATTTCATAGCAAGATGATGGACAATTTCTTCTATTCTCTTTAAAGTTTCCTTAGAAATTTGATTATAAGCAGTAGTGCTAGGATAAAGTGTCTTTGTCATCGTATATAAAGAAACATGCTGAGTTTCTTGTAATATGGGGTTCCACAATACATAACTAAATGGAATCTCTCCGGTAGTCTTTTGAAAAATAGCAAAATCAAGAGAAGAACGATCTTTATTTTGATAGTCATCTACTAACGATAGAGTAACATTTTCATAATCCTTTAATTCACTTTCAATAAACGTTAAACATTCATAATTTTTAGAATAAAGCTTATCACATTGTTTAAAAGATAAAACTCTTTTTAATAAATCAAAATTCCTTTTTAAACTATGCAAATCTTCAATATAAATACTTCGAGACATTCTTGTCTTAATTTCCTCATCACTTTTTCCAATAAAATCATGAAACTGATAAATAGGTTCAACTTTCTTTTTTATAACAGGTCTAGGAACAGGTCTTATCATCATCTCACCTTCTTTCGTTAAGGACGTATTCTAGCATAAAAAAAGAGGAAAAACAATTACCTATAAAAATAATTTATAAGTATAGTTCAAATAAATAAAATTATTTTTTTTGAAAAATAATTAATTTATTTTCATTTTTACTACTTGCTCTTTTAGAAGTAGGTATATTTTCGATATTTTCCAATAAAAATCCTTCTTCGAGTGCTATATTTATCCAGTCATCAATAATATGAATTCTTTTAGTATCTTCCAGATTAACTAAATGATAGCCGCCATATTTAGTATATTGAAATATGTTATGAATAGTCTTAGTTACATAAAAACGTAACCATTTCTTATAAGAGTTATATTGAATATAAGATTGAGTGTTACTATTAGTATAAGTTTCATAATTAAAATAAGGAGGGCTACTAAAAGACAAGTCAACTGCATCAACAAGAGAAGAAAGAAAGATTTCAGAACCGAGATTATACAATAGAGGAACATTATCACTTTTTAAAACTTGCAAAATCCATTTAGAAAAATGTAACAGTCTTATATACAATTCTTTGTAAGGGTCAACTCCAATATATCGATAATGATAAGGGCTAGATAAGGCACCCAACAATCTACTTCCAAATCCACAAGAATAGTCAAAAATCGTAGCATTTGAAAAAGGAATATATCGTTCAAATATTTTTCTGGCTATAACAGGATTAAAATTATTAACTTTTCCAACCATCGATGAATGAAAGAAAAAACTTCGCAAATTTGCTACATCACTTTTTTTCTGATAAAAGTTAGAATGATTATCAATGTAATTTAATGCAATACATAGCAGTTCGTCGCTATCAATAATCTCTTGAGGAGAATATTTTCCATTTTTAGATTTTGCTTGAAATATAAGGTCTTCAAAAAAATAATTTAATAGTTTACTAATATTCCTATTTTGTATATCAAAATGAGAGGAGTCTAAATTTTGAGAAGAAAAAGTTTTTAAAATACTTTCTAAATATTGCTCGTTATATTGATGATAAATATTTTTTCTAATGTTGTCTATTCTTTCCATATTTACCTTTCTCCCTTATAAAAATGTCTTAAAATTAAATTGCAAGTAAATTACAATGTATTATACCACTGTGTTTTTTCTATATCAAACTAATTAATCAATTTAAAAATATAGTACTATTTAACTTAAAAAAAGGATATTAAATGTATACAGTAAAAAACTAAGAAGAGAATGAAATGAAAAAGCTACTATTACCAAAAATACAAATATAGATTGAAAAAAAGTTATTACAGAACATAGAGCAATTACGTCATCGATTTTTTAAGAAGATTAGACAAAATAAACTTAAGCACTTTTTTAAAATTAAATTATATGATAATACTAGGAGGAGCTGTTATGTTCAAAAAAAATATTAATAATTTAGATAGATTAATTGGTAATACCCCTATGGTTAAGATAAAATATCGTTACCAGAATAAGGAAGGCTATGTCTATGCCAAATTAGAGTATTACAACTATACAGGCAGTATTAAAGACCGTCTTGCTTATTATATGATAAAAAAGTCAAAGGAAGAAAAAATATTAAAAGAAAACCAAGCAATCGTCGAAGCAACAAGTGGTAACACAGGAATTTCCTTTGCAGCATTAGGAGCTTATTGTTCTCATCCTGTTCACATTTTTATGCCAGATTGGGTAAGCGAAGAGAGAATAAAGATAATGAAACTATATGGAGCTCATGTATATTTAGTAAGTAAAGAAGAAGGCGGATTCAAAGAAGCAATAAAAAGAAGTGAAGCATTTGCCTCTAAAATAAATGGTTTCTTACCAAGACAATTTGAAAATCCATTAAATATAGAAGCTCATTATTTCACCACAGCGAAAGAAATATTAAACGAAGTAAACGGGTTAGATAGTTTTGTGAGTGGAATAGGAACAGGTGGTACTTTAATGGGTATAGCAAAAAGATTAAAAGAATACAATAACAATATTAAAATTATTGCCTTAGAACCAGATAAAATGCCTCTTTTAAGTGGTGGTAAAATCATAGAAAACCATAAAATTGAAGGAATAGGAGATGAGTTTATTCCGAAACTCGTAAACCAAAGTCTTATAGATAAAGTAATTAAAATTAATGACGAAGACGCGATAAATATGAGCAGAATTTTAGCGAATAAATTAGGTTTAGGAGTAGGAATTTCTTCCGGTGCTAACTTTTTAGCTAGTGTATTAGCAGGCGGTAAGACTACAGTAACTGTATTTCCAGATGATTTAAAAAAATACTTATCTACTGATTTATCAAAAGAGATAGATGAAGATAAAGAGTTATTATCAAATAAAATAGAGTTACTAGGTTTAGAAGTAGTTAGTAAAGATATTTAAAAAACATAATAAAAAAACACTTCATTCATCAATAACGAATGAAATGCCTACACATAAATTAGGATAATATTCAATGTTTCAAAATGGAATATTTCTTTTTTTATATACAAATTTTCTTGATACAGTTAAAGCTTCTTACTGTATCCTAAACAATATATTATATCGGTATCTCAATATACATAGTAATTTCTCCATCAATTATTTTTGATATAATCTAATGGTGTTTTATACTTACATAGTTTTTTTGAAATACTACAAGTTAAACTCTGTCCTTCTTGGAAAAATAAGTCAAAAACTTGTTCTTCATATCTATCAGAATAACTTCTACATTTCTCGAACAAATCTATGAATAAATTTTGCAAACAATTTACATTATTTCTTTCAATATCATAATAGCTCTCATTTTCTGCTAGTTTACAACAATCCAAGTCAATTAATATAATTTTATCTTTGCAAAAAACAGTGTTTTCTCTTTTAAAATCCTTCATCCATACTTTTAACTCTGTAAGAATATAAGTTAAATTTTCCAGTTCGCGTAAATTATATATTAAATATTCTGTAGACTCTTTCATTATATTAGCAAATCTATCTTCTATATATAGATACTGATAGGCATCAACAACCAAATTCTGAATGTGACTTAATAAATATTTTTTACTCCTTATTTTGGCTCTATCATAATAAAGTTCTAATATTTTATTTATGTGTGGATGGTCTAGTTCTTTTAAAATATGAAAAAGTTTTAAATCCATTCTAACACTACAAGTAGAATATGAAAAATATTGTTTTAAATAGTATTCATTCTCTAACTGAAAAATTCTTGAACTTTTTCCGTGGTGCTTTTCTTCCCCTAGATTAAAATCTATTAGTTCTCCCTTTGAATTATAATAATACATAAAGATTCCTCCAAAATATTCATTGAATAGATTATATGAATAGAATAGTACACTTTTTTGTGACTATTGATTAATTTTATTTCTATATATGAAAACTAAACTGAACAAATCACTTGTTGAAACGACTTTTTAGCCAAAAATAGTTGGTAATAAATAATTAACCATAAAACAAAGGCGATAATCATATTAAAACAAAATAAATTTTTTAGTTAAAAAGTTTTATTCTCTATTATTATTCGTTAATGATAAAATTCTTTCAAGAACATCATCACTACTATAAAAATCATATTGAGGTGCTCTTTCTATTTCTGGAATATGAAATAAATCCCAATATTTTAATTTGATATGATAAGATGCAAGCCCACTAGGAGTATTAATGCCAGCTATAAAGTCACCTTCAAACATTGGATCATTCTCCTCGTCAAAGTGTTTTTTACTTTTCCAAGATATGTCAGGAAATAAATTACATAATGTGCAAAATAAAATAATTCTATGATGATATAATTCTCCAAACGTATGATGCCCATCACTAATTTCTTTTGTTGATATCTCATCAGATAATTTACTATCTATAATTAAATCATTAATTTCTTTTAATTTTGACATAATATCACTCCAAAATTCTTTATTATACAATATTATTAAAAAAACGGTTCCCAATGGTGCCCTAAAGGAAGACGTACAACAACATTTATATGTTAGATTCCAAAATGATTTTGTATTCTTTATCTAAATTATACAAAATGAGCTCATCCTCTAAAACCTGCTTTATAAATTCTTTATCCTTTGTTCGAAGAATTTTATTAACTATTTTTTTTTGATTTATTTGCTGAATACCGTTTATATATTCACCTAAATACCAAATATTCTTAGAATTAACAAAAAAATCGTCTAATAAATCGAAATTATAACCTTTTCCATCAAAATTTATTCCTAAACGCCATATATTTTCTAAAGCATTGTCATAATCTTTTGCTACATTTACTAAATCATTAAAATAATCTTGATCTATTTTTGGTATAGAAGGCACAAAAATATAAGATGTTATCAGTAGCATTAATTCTAAATCACTCATATTTTGAGCAATTTCAATATATGTTTGATTATGTGTTACTAAATTAAAGATTCTTTCATATTCATCTTCGTTATTAGTTATCAAATCTTCTATATTCATATCTCTATTTTCAATAGTTTCTAATAAGTGATTTAAATCATTTATATATTTTTTTCCAGTCTTAGAATTTATGAAGACATTTATTTCATTAATAAGAGTATCTTTATTAATTAATTTGTTTATGTATTTGTAAATAGTTTTAACAAAATAATTCTTTTTAGGAGTTAATGAAAAAGATAGTTCTTTAATATCTAAATTAATAAATATTTCTCCATTCTTGCCATCAGTAAATTTTGTGTTTTTATTTAATTTAATATTGTATATATTTTCATCATAAAATATTTTTAAAATATTTCCTATTTGTAATTCATCAATTGTTTTAATAATTATTTTATCTTTATCTATTGCATATCCAAAATTAACTTTATTATTATCAATAGATAAATGGATATCTTTAAACATATTTTCTACCCTCTGATTCTAGATTTTTTTGAAATATAAAATTGAATTAGTCAATTCACAAGTGTGTTTTATAAATTGACAAAATTCAATTTAATTTCTATAAATATTCTATCATAAATTTATGTATATTAAAACTCGAACACAAATGATTCTCAGAAAGTTCGAGTTATCAATCAGTCTGGTGCCCGAGAGAGAGAAGTACAACAACTCTTTGAGCAAAAGAAATAGTTAGTAATAAATCATTAACTAACTATATTATAACATTATTTATATAAATTTTAAAATACATTTAATTCATTTTTTTGGATAAAACTGGTGCATCTTCAGAATCAGAGATTATATATTCATATTGTTTGCTAGAGTGATTCATACTACTATCAAAACGCTCACTTAATTGTTGATTATAAATTGCTTGTCTTAAATTATCAATTATTTGTTCAGAAGATTGATTTAAATTATGACTAGATATTATACTTGTTACAATTCTTTCATATTCTCTTGATTCATATAAATTACTTAATTCACAAATCATTGGGACAGTAGAACCTTTTGAACCATTATTATTGGAATATAGTATGTGGTTCCAATCTAAATCCAAATTATTTATTGTAGTTCCAGCATAATTAACAGAAAGATAATGAACTAAAACATTAGCTAATAAATATTTGTAGACTTCTTCATTAACTTCATCAATAGAAATTGTCACTCCTTCTTGAATTATATTACCATATTGTCTTAAATCTATATCAATTTTTCTTCCTTTTATATTTTTATCTGAAAAAGAGAAAAATGTACAAAAAGATAAGTCCATAATAATATTTTGTTTTCTATACCTATCAGTTAAAACTAATTCTCTAAATTTATCATGGACCTTTTTAAACATTTCTAGCCATTGGTCACATTTCTCAATAATTTCTTCTGCTGATAAAGTAGGTTGTATAAACACTTTTTCTAACATGCCTTCGCCTTTAATTGTATTTATAAGTGATGAACTACCAGTAATATTTAAACCCTGATTTTGACATTCAACATCAACTGTCATATCTCCATGAGAGTCTTCTGTAGTTATACTTATTTTATCATTCTCTTCAAGAATAATGTGTTGAACTCCATTGATATTTTCAAATTTCATTTTTAGACCTCCCTTGTTTAGTCAAATATTATAACATAATTTTTTGATAATGTTATAAATAATTAATAATTTTTATAAAAATTATTAATCACACGTTCATTGATTATGTCAATGTACAAGTGTGTTTTCTAAATTGTCATAAATTTAGTATAAACCATTGTTTCAAGAACAAATGTTTGCTATAATCAATTTAGGAATACTTAATTAGATTGGGTACTATTCTCCTTTACTTTTAAAAGTGGAAGGAGGTGAAATTATGAGAAAATCAGAGAAATATCTTTGTACTATCATAATACTCCTTATTATTGTGATATTAATCATTTTAATAAAAATAGTACCAACTGCATAAGTCGGTACTAAAACAAAGAAAATTGGAATAGTACCTAACGCTTCAAAATTAGGTATTCCTTTAATATTTTATGAAGGTTTCTTCATCTATATACATAATAACATAAAAACGACTTTTTAACAAGGTCGTTTTCTATTGTTACTCAAAAGTTCGAGTTATTAATCAATCTGGTGGGTGATGTAGGACTCGAACCTATGACCCCTTGCATGTGACGCAAGTGCTCTAACCAACTGAGCTAATCACCCATGGTGGAGCAGAGGGGAGTTGAACCCCTGTCCAAACAATCCTATATCTAAACGTCTACAGGTTTAGTTGGAATTCATTTAATATAAGAATCGGATCCAACCCACCAAATTCTTATACGAGCTTTATGAATATTCGTAAAGTTATCTAAAGCAAACAACTTTATATATCTTATGTTTATGAACCTTTAAACACCCTATAAGAGAAAGTGAATAAAAGCCTTCTTATTCGCTCTAAATTAAGCAGCTACAGGAGCGAAAGCTCCAAAAGAAGAGACTGAGTTATTCTCGTCATTTAATTTTAAGGTTTGCATTTATAGTATGCCTACTACCTGCAATCTAAACTAGTAATTGCTGTCGAAACCATTTACTGCCCCGTAAATAGATTATATCACAAAATTCTTGCGTTTTCAAAACGAATGCGTTATGATACAAGCAAGTATTTAATGTTTAAAGGGGGATACTCTAATGTACGAAGAAAAAATTCCTGAAAAAAAAATCAAAAAAAACAAACAAAAAGCGGAAAAAAGATTTTTTAAAGAAAAACCAGCGAAAGAAAAAAAACCAAAAGAAACAAAAGTAAAAGTAAAAAAATTAGAAAAAAAGATCAACAAAACAGAAAAAATAAAACAGAAACCAGCAGCGAAAGAAAATAACAAAGAATCAAAAAAAGTATTGGGAATCAAAGCGGATTATATTTCAATTTTAATTAAGTTGGGCATTTTCTTAGTAATTGCTTTTGTTGTAATATTTATTGTAACTAAAATCAGAAATGCAACAAGTGGAAATAACTTTAATGATAATATAGAACAAATGCGTGAAGTGGGATATACTTATTTTAAAGCGGCCAATCATCGTCCAACGGGGGAAAAAGAAGAAATCATGTTAACTTTGGAAGACATGATAGATGGAAGTTTAATAAAAGAACTAAAAGAAAATGATACTGTTTGTAATGGAAAAGAAAGTTATGTATCCTTAGTAAAACAGACAAATAGCCATTATGATTTAAATGTATATTTAAAATGTGGCGAAGAAGAACAAAGCAAAACTTATGATGTGACATTTGAAGAAAATACTTCTGATGGCGAAGCAACAATCCTTTATGAACTGCAAAGAACAGTTGCGACAAGCAGATATACTTGTCCAGAAGGATATATAAACTCTGGCCGTTATTGTATTGGTGAGTCCACAACTGAAACCGTGTCTGCTACCCCAATATATCGTGTAATTCCAGAGAAGAATAAACCAGCAATCTATAAATCAAGCGACACAAACTACGAGTACATTGATCCGATAGCTACCGCTGGAACAATTACCTATAGATGTTCTAGTGGCTACACTTTATCCGGAAATAAATGTACACGTGAAGTGGATGCTGGCTATCGTACAGAAAACATTTATAGTTGTCCAAATGGCGGAACATTATCTGGTGCTAGATGTGTCTTTACATTATCTAGTTCGAATGCTAGCACTTGTCCGAGTGGCTATTATAAGAGAACGGAAGGTTCTAGTGTGATCTGCTATCGTTATGAAGCTGCAAAAAAAACCGAAAAGAAAAACTACTTCTGTGCTTCTGGTTACACTTTAACAAGTAACAACAAATGTACTAAAACAATCGATGCGATTGTCGTAGATGATGGAACAACTTACTCATGTCCAAATGGTTATACTGAGCGAGGATCCGGAAAAAGCATAATATGCTATAAAGAAACAACCAGTGAAGCTTATTACTACTGTGAAAAAAGTGATGCTACATTACAAGGAGATAGATGTATTACACCAGCAAAGACAGAATTTGTGTCATACTCATGTCCAAACGGTTATACGCTAGAAGGAAATACTTGTTACAAGGAAAATACTCGAGATCGAATTTTAGCAACAGAAAATGAAACGCCAACTCAAGAAACAGAGACAATTTGGAGTCAAGAAAAAAAAGTAGAAGGATGGACTTGGACAGGAAATACGAAAGAGGCTGAATAAGCTTTTTTTGTTTGTGTTTTTGAGAAAGAAATATTATAATATTCTAAAGGAAGTGATATTTTATGAGTTGTTTTGAATTAGTAAAAAAATTTAAAAAAGAATATCCTAGCACAGTCGCATGGCGCTTATTCCAAAATTCAAATGTCATAGATATGCATGTGAATCCTGATGAAGAAGTAACATACGCTTTTGCAGGCCAAAAAGGAGAAGCATTATTTGATTGTTTTCAAACGGCTGTGGTAGCTGTAACGACAAAAAGATTATTGATTGGTCAAAAAAGAGTATTAATCGGGTATGTTTTAAATAGTGTGACACCAGATCTATACAATGATATGCAAGTATATGAAGGACTTTTTTGGGGAAAAGTGATAATTGATACAGCCAAAGAAAAAATTGTCATAACTCATATATCAAAAGATGCATTAGTAGAATTAGAAACAGTAATATCCTCATTTATGATGGAAGAAAAAAAGAAGTATTACTATGAAGAAAATTCAAATTAAACAAAGAAGAAGACTTATATTACTACTTATAGTCATTCTAATAATAGCAATTGTATTATTTTTAACTTTTAGAAAAAAAGATTATACGGTAACATACAATGTTGGAGATTTTGAAATTACAGAAAGCTACCATAAAGATTTGAATTACTATTCTTTTATTTTAACAAAGGGAGAAACAAATCTGTTTTCGACAGTAAATAATCAACATTTTACAGCTAAGAAAATTGTAAATCAAATTACAGGATATCAAGAAGAAGACGAAACTTGTTATATTCTCTCTAGCAATAAAGTTCGTTTCGAACCATTGTGTACAAAAAATGAAGAACAAATCTCTTATCATTTGACCTCAGATAATATGAAAGAAAAACTGGAAAGAACTACAGAAGAACAAGAAAATACAATATTAACAACATATAATAATATAAATATTTACAATTATGCATATTATGATTATTATATTTGGAATTATCGTGGTTTCTATCATATAAATGAAAATATAGAGGAAAATATTACTTTATTTGATCAAGATATATATAATCCTTCATTAATAGTTCAAGTAGAAGACATTTTATTGATACCAGATTACAATGCCGATTACTATTTTGATAAAATTTATCTATTAGATATGAACACTGGAAAAACATCCACGTGGAACTTGGATACCAGCATTTATTTTGATAGTGCAATCTTAGGAGTATATCAAAAAGAAGTATATTTAGTTGATAAACATGAAAAAATTGAATGGAAATTAAACATAGAAAAAAACATTCAGGAGCGAGTAGGAACGGAAAACTCTGGAGGAATCATCTATGAAAATGGCTGGACAAACGTTTCGATGAATCGCTTAATCTATCAAAATAACAAGTTTACAGGCTTGAATATTTTAGATTATCAAATTACTGATCAAGGATTATATGCTATCTATGAAAATTATCAAAAGAAAATAAAGGAGAATGCCCCAACTAGTATTGTTGCTCAAAAAATTAATGATATATTTTATTTAATCAATGATAATCTTTATTATTTCAGTGAATCTAACGGTGAAATGTTAATCATGAATTATTTTGAATGGAATTTTAATTCTCAAAATGTCATATTTATAAGTTAACCAAAAAATCACTTTCACATATCTTATATTAGGAAGTGATTTTTTATGTTTCAAACAAACGATTATGTACGAGAAAATAATGGGATAACACCATCTAATAAACAAAATTATTACAATTATTACACCATAGAAAAAGGAGATTCCTTATACAGTATAGCCAGACGATATAATATCAATCCAGAATTACTTGCTGGACTAAACGGCTTATCAATGCAAGAATATATTTATCCTGGTCAAGAAATTTTGATTCCTAAGACCGGTTATAGTTATTATATTACAAAAGAAGGGGATACCTTAGACATCGTCGCGAATATGTTTAAGATATCAAGCGAAGATTTAGTAAAGAAGAATGGCGTTATTTATTTATCAGAAGGACAAGTACTAGTAAATCCAAGATCATAGAAAAGAAAAGTAAAAAGCAGGTAGTCACTTTTCTTTTTTCATGGTATAATTTAAGAAGATAAGAGGGGATACATTATGATTTTAAAAAAACCATATGCTTTTCTAATCAAGCACTTTAAATTAATACATCTTTTATTATGCATTCCCTTTATATATTTAATTATTCGTGTCGGAGCAATTGCCTCATTTTTCTCTAGTTATGTTCAAGCAAACTATTATACAAGTGAAACAAACCTAGCAGGAACATACATAAATTACTTCATGTATGGAGCCATTTTATTAATTGTGTTATTAACACTAGCAATCTATTTTTTAATGCGCCAAAAAGAAAAAGACACAAAGTTTTATATGTCGATTATTATCTATTATATTTTTCTTTTTGTAGCGCTTACTCTGTGCCACAGTATATTAGGAAGTATTGAAGATGCAACCATCACAGCCCAAACAGTTCGAACTTATCGAGATTTGACTTATATCATATATTTACCTCAGTTTTTCTTTGTGGGTTATACCGCTCTACGTGGAATCGGATTTGATATAAAAAAATTTAATTTTGAAGAAGATGCGAAAGAATTAGAAATTACGGATATTGATTCGGAAGAATTCGAATTAGTGATAGGGAAAGATGCTTATAAATATAAAAGAACATTCCGTAGATTTTTAAGAGAATTTAAATATTATGTATTAGAAAACAAATTTACTTTTGGAGTTTTATCATCCATAGTTATTGTAGTATTAGGAACTTTGCTTTATTTAAACTTTGGTGTTTATAACCGAAGGTATAGTCAAACTCAAAATATTCGCCATAACAATCTAACAATTAGTGTGGAAGATTCCATATTAACAAACATGGACGTTGGTGGAAACATTATTGATAATGGAAAATATTATCTAGCTCTTGCTTTAAAAATTACAAACAACGGAACCTCCTCAGTACCGCTAGACTTTGACAATTTTCAATTAGAAGTATCTCGACGTCGTATCAGCGCAACATTAGATCGCGGGACATATTTCCCAGACTTCGGGATTCCATATACTAGAGATACCTTATTTTTACCTGGCTCTACAGGGACTTATGTATTAACTTATGAAATAGACCCTAGTCTGATTAACCAAAATATTGATTTAAAAATACTGGAATCAATCACTTATGAAGTGGGAAGCATAACGCCAATATATAAGACAGTGAATTTAAATTATGATAAAATTTTTGAAAATAAAGATGTAAGAACAGTAGATTATAACAAAATTTTAGAATTATCAACAACAAGACTTGGCGTGACTCAATTACAATTTAACAATTATGAAATAGTAAATTCTTATGAATATTCCTACCAGTCTTGTAATGGGACAAATTGTCAAACGTTAAGAAATAGAGTGGTTAGTAATTCTCAAAAAAAATTACTTGTTTTAGAAAGAATGTTTTCGCTAGATACATATACAACTTATTATGCAGCAAGACGTGGTTCTGGCTCGTTTGTAAATGATTTTATAACAGTAAGATATACTTTGAATGATCGTACTACTTCAACGAAACCTACAAATATGACACCAAGAGAACTGAATGGTTACTGGGTCTTCGAAGTGCCACAAGAAATAGAAAATGCTAGTAGTATCGATATTGTATTAACGATTCGAGGAAGCATCTATACAATGAAACTCAAATAAATAGGAGTGACGATTTTGTCACTCTTTTTTGCTATACTTTATGCTATAATCAAAATGGTGGTGGTTATATATGGCAAAAATATTAATAGTCGAAGATGATAGTTCTATCGCGATGGGACTAGAATTTTGTTTAACCCAAGAAGGATTTCTAGTAGAGTGTTTAAATAATGGTGAAAGTGCAAAAAATTACCAAGGAAATTTCGATTTAATGCTTTTAGATTTAAATCTTCCTGATATGCATGGCTTTGAAGTACTAAAAGTATGGAAAGATAAAGTACCCGTAATTTGTCTAACCGCGTGCGATGAAGAATTAAGCATCGTTCAAGGACTAGACATGGGAGCATATGATTATATTACCAAACCGTTCAAAACAAGAGAACTCATTTCTCGAATTAAAAACATTTTACGCAGAAATCATGCCAGCAACGACTCTACAATTACATTAGGAAATATTACCATCGATACGAGAAGTGGTAAAGTTTTAAAAAACGGCAAAGACCTATTTTTAACCAACATGGAATATAAAATATTACTAATTTTAGCAACCAATCCCAAAACAGTATTTACAAGAGAACAAATTCTTGCAGATATTTGGGATGTCAATGAAGACTATGTAAACGATAATACATTAACCGTTTATATCAAAAGATTAAGAGAAAAAATAGAAGAAAATCCCGCCGAACCAAAAATCATTGAAACAGTAAGAGGCATCGGCTATAAAATCGGGAGTGACTTATGAAAAAAGAGACGAGAATATTTTTAGTAATTTTAATTGCCTTTTTCTTAATCGGCCTAGGATTACAGTTTTATATTTATAACCAAACCAAAGAACTTATTGTAGAAAATAATTCTTTAATCGTAGGTACAATCATCGAAGCTCATCCCGAGCTAGAAACAGAAATTGTTGAAATTATGAAACAAGAAAATTTCACAGAAAATCGTGAGATATTAGAAAAATATGGCTTTACAAACTTAGAAACACTAGAGTACTTAAAGTCTGTAAAAAAATTAGAACAAATATTATTAAGAACTTACATCATGTTCTTTCCAGCATTAGCCATTATTTTAATTATTTATTTCATCATTATCCAAAGAAGAAGAAAAAAAGAAATTCAAAAAATTGATAAATACTTATTTTCTCTACTGCAAGATAACATTAATGTCAACTTAAAAGACTTTCAAAGTGGCGAGCTAGAAACTCTACAAAATGACTTAATGAAAGTAACGAGCAAATTAAAAAATGCCCTAGATACTTCAACCAAAGATAGACAAGAACTTTCTAAAAATCTAGCCGACATTTCTCATCAATTAAAAACCCCTTTGACAAGCTTATTTGTAATTAATGAAGCTTTACAATACAAAGATATTAATGAAACTCAAAAAGAAGAATTTATAAAAAAACAAGAAGAAATCCTAACTCACATCGAGACACTGATTACATCTCTTTTAAAAGTAAGCCAAATTGAAAGTGGCATGATTACTCTAAAAAAAGAGACAATTTCTCTAACAAATTTACTAAAAGAAGTATACAATCAATTAGAATTAATTATCGTCTCAAAAAATATTAAAGTAACATATAACATTCCCAAAAACATAAAAATTACTGGAGATGCTTATTGGCTTCGAGAGGCTCTTTCTAACATTGTTAAAAATGCTTGTGAACATGTTGAAGAAAAAGGAAGTGTTACTCTAACTGCCAAAGAAACTCCAATGTTTGTAGAACTGGTAGTAGAAGACAATGGCTGTGGTATCAAAGAAAGTGACTTACCTCATATCTTTGAAAGATTTTATAAAAGTAGCCCTAATAAAAATAGTATCGGAATAGGATTAAACTTAACCAAGAGCATCTTAGATAAAACAAACGCTACGATAAGAGTTCAAAGTGAAGAAAACAAATACACAAAATTTACAATCCACTTTTATAAAAGTGTGGTTTAGCAGAATATAATTTACATTTTTAGTTTTTTTTGCTATTCTTATAAAAATTGATAAGGAGGCTAAATATGAGCGAGCAAGAAGTTATAAATGCAATTAAATTATTGCAAAAATATCAAATGGAAACTGTTAAAGTTGAAGCAAAAACAGCAGAAAAAGATGCACCAAAAAAATGTTATGATACAATATCTGCTTTTGCTAATACTCGTGGAGGTATAATTATATTTGGGATAAACGAAGATAATCACTTCAAAGAACAGGCAATATATAATGGCAATGATATTCAGAAGAAAATAACGTCTTTATGTACAGATTCTATGGAACCAAAGTTAAGGCCTCAATTTCTGCCTTTAGATTATAATAATGTACCATTATTAGCTGTGAAAATTGATGAAATACCTCAAAGTCAAAAACCGTGTTATTATAAACCAGCGGGAATAAAAAAAGGGGCTTATATTCGAGTGGGAGATGCTGACTCTCCTATAACTGATTATGAGCTTTATTGTTACCAGAGCTATAAAGATAACATACAAGAGGATTTAAGACCTATAAAACGTGCATCAATGGAGGATTTGGATCAAGAAAAGATTTCAAACTATTTAATAAAGTTAAAAAAAGAAAAACCTAATTTTTCTAAGTTTTCAGATAAAAAAATCTTAAAATTAAGTGGAATAATAGATAGCAACGCAAATGAATTTTTTCCAACTCTTTCAGGAATGCTAATGTTTGGAGAATATCCTCAAGCTTATTTACCTCAATTATTTGTTGCGTGTGTTGTAGTCCCTGGAACTAAATTAGGTGATGTTGGAGAAATGGGGCAAAGATTTGATGATAATAAAAAAGTAGAGGGAACCATTGACGAAATGCTTGAACAAACATTAGCTTTTATTCGCAGAAATATTGGCACGAAAATTGTAATTGATGAAGAAGGAAAAAGAGTAAATATTCCAGAATATCCTATGATTGCATTAAGAGAAGCAGTTGCAAATTCTCTAATTCACAGAGATTACAGCATTTATAGAGAAAGTGCGTATATATATGTTCAAATTTATGATGATAGAATAG
Organism: uncultured Bacilli bacterium; assembly: GCA_944350285.1. Taxonomy (GTDB): domain Bacteria; phylum Bacillota_I; class Bacilli_A; order RF39; family UBA660; genus Ventrenecus. The sequence continues at coordinate 18,886 of CALVOL010000006.1, forward strand.
AAATTATTAATCCAGGAGACTTATATGGAAATAATAGATTAGAAAATTTAGGAACTGATATAATGCCTGAAGTAAGAAACAAAAACATTGTAAGATTACTAGAAGAAAAAGGCGATATTATTGAAAATCGGCATACTGGAATTGCAACAATGCGTGTAGAAATGAAAAAAATGGGTTTACCATCTCCAGAATTTAAATCAATAAGAGGCGATTTTAAGGTGATTTTTAGAAAGGAGCCTTTGCCAAATGACATTCAAGAATTCACTGAAAAGTTCACTGAAAAGTTCACTGAAAAGTTCACTGAAAACGAGCAAAAGATTTTACAAGAATTGGTAAAAAACCCATTTATAACACAAATAGAGTTAAGCAAAAAACTAGGGGTAACTAAACGTAGTATCATTAAAAACATGAAAAATTTAAAAGAAAAAAATAAAATAAAAAGAGTAGGTTCTGATAGAAAGGGATACTGGGAAATCATAAAGTAGTTCAAAAATAAAAAAACAGTGAGAAAAACAGAACTACGATACTGCATGTTAATGATAAAAGATGCATCCTTGCCTTACTTTGCAGCAAAAGTGGAGAATATTACCAAATTTCAAGAAGTAGAGTAGCTCTACTTTTTTCGATTATGACGAATTTGTAATGATAGAGTCACGAAAAAGTCATAAAGATTTAGTATAATGAGTTCATGAAAGGAAGGGTTATATGGAAATTTTAAAAGTAGAACATTTATCCAAGAAATATGGAAAAGGGGATACAGAGGTAGAAGCCCTAAAAGATGTATCATTTACTGTAGAGAAAGGAGAATTTGTCGCCATTGTAGGGCCTTCTGGTTCTGGAAAAAGTACACTTTTGCATATTTTAGGTGGTGTCGATAAACCAACCAGTGGTCATGTATACGTGGAAGGTTCAGATGTATTTTCTTTAAACGAAAACAATTTAGCTATCTTTAGAAGAAGACAAGTAGGATTAATTTATCAATTCTATAATTTAATACCAATCTTAAATGTAACAGAAAATATTTCATTACCAATGATGCTAGACGGCAAAGAACCAGATAAAAACTATCTGATGGAATTAATTAAAACATTGGGCTTAGAAAAACGTGTCAATCACTTACCAAATGAACTTTCTGGTGGTCAACAACAACGTGTAAGTATTGGTCGTGCACTAATTTATCACCCATCTTTAGTTCTAGCCGATGAACCAACTGGAAACCTCGATAGCAAAAGTAGTCATGAAATTATGGAATTATTAGAAATATCCAATAAGAAATATGGTCAAACAATCATTATGATTACTCATGACGAAAATTTAGCAATGCATGCAAGTCGGATTATCACCATAGAAGATGGGCGTATCATTCGCGATGAAAAGGTGGGTTAACCATGAAGTTATTAAATAGACTCACTATCAAACATCTCCTAATGAACAAAAAAAGAACAATCGTGACTATTATAGGAATTACATTATCTACAGCATTAATGGTAGGGATTGGCCTTTTAGTTTCAACATTTTTACAAGCAATGATAGATGATACCATTTCTTCAAGTGGCTCATATCATGCCTACTTTGACAATGTAACTAAAGAAGAAGTAAGCGAAATTAAAAACCATTTAGAAGTAGAAAAAACTTACTCTTATGGAACGGTTGGCTATGCAAATATTAATAGTACCAACGATTATAAACCTTATTTGTTTATCGCATCAGCAGATGATACTTATTTCGCTCATGAAACTTTATTAGAGGGAAGATATCCTACAAATGAAGAAGAAATAGTAATTCCATCTCACTTAAATACAAATGGCGAAGTAAATTTAAAAGTAGGAGATACCATTACCCTTGAAGTAGGACCACGTGTGTCACAAGAAGAAGAAGTTTATGATAACACAGTTCCTTTAATAGAAGTGTATGATGAAACAGGTGAAGCAATACTAGATGAAACATTAGCTCCTAAAATGACCAAAACTTACACTGTAGTTGGAATAATAGCCCGCAGCAACAGCGAAGACTATTCTGGCCCAGGCTATATGGCATTTACTACCAAAAGTAATGACATCGTGTCATATAGGACTTATGTGGAATACAAAAGTGTTAGAAAAACTTACGAAACAACCAGCACCATTTGTGAATATTTAGAAAATGCTTCCTGCCAAGAACACGATAGCTTACTTTATTACTATGGAATATCAAGATACGACAACGTTAACAAAACTATCACCTCACTTCTTGCCATTGTCTTAAGTTTACTAAGCGTTGGTTCCATCATTGTCATTTATAATTCCTTTGCTATCTCAACCATGGAACGAAAAAAATCATTTGGATTATACTCTAGTCTTGGTGCAACCCCAAAACAAATCAAATATACCGTATTCTTTGAAGCGTTTGTTGTTGGCCTCATCGGTATAATATTAGGTGTATTAGGCGCATTCTTAGGGATCTATGTTGTCGTGCAAGTATTAAATTACTTAATTGCCGACAGTTGGGGACTCCAACTCGTATTTACAATCAATCCTTACTACTTAATCATTCCAATTCTATTTATGATACTTGTTGTTTTCATATCTGCTTTCATTCCTGCCAAACGTTCTAGCAAAGTAACCGCGATTGAAATGATCAGAGAAAATGATGAAATAAAAATTCCACGGAAAAAAGTGAAAACACCAAAATGGGTTCGTAAAATCTTTGGCGTAGAAGGTGAAATAGCCTTAAAAAATATGAAAAGAAATAAAAGAAAATACCGAATTACCTTGTTATCTCTATTCATTAGTATTGTGTTATTTATCTCATTTAGTACATACTTAAAATATGGCCTATCTGTAACAGAACTAACAGATTTGCCAGCTTATGATATTGTCATTTCAACAAGCAACCAAGAAATAATGAACGAAATAGAGTCGAATGCTTTAGTAAATGATATGTATGTTTCAAAATTTGGTTTTGCAGAATATACGGTCGAAGACACCTCTATCTATCAAGATGATTATTTTAAATTCCTAACAGAAATGGAATATGACCCGAATAATTTACTACAAATGACTGCTATCATTATCGAAGATAATGAATATGAAAAATTAGCTCAAACTTACCAGATAGATAATGAGACCATTCTCTTCTTAAATGATATTATGTATAACAGTTATAACAATGGAAATCGCCATTCATATCATACAAGCATTTTTGATACCGAGTTAAGTACGATGAAATTATGTGGTTCCGTAGAAGATAGTTGTGTGAATGCCAAAGTTCACTTTGTTGAAAACAATGAAAAAACACAGCAATTCGAAAACTATTTCCATGACCAATATACTCCAACAATATTTGTATCAGAGTCTTTTGCCAAAAAATATGGTATATTCACAAGCTATGATTTAGACGAAGCTGCAAACTATATCACAATTTATAGTGAAGAGTATGAAACACTTTACAATGAACTAGAAAAAAAATATCAAAATACCATCGATGGATACTTATCTTCTCCAAGAATAACTTATGAACAAGAAAAAAACAATGTTCTTGCTATTAAAATTTTAATGTATGGGTTCATTGCTTTAGTAACACTTACTGGAGTCACCAGTGTCTTTAATACGATTTATACAAGTATTCACTTACGTAGAAGAGAATTTGCAATACTAAGAAGTGTTGGTTTATCTCCAAAAGGATTTCAAAAAATGATTTTCTTTGAAAGTTTATTCTTTGGTCTAAAATCATTACTATATGCCTTACCAGTTTCATTTGTTATAATTCTCTTGATCGCAAACAGCATGGGTTATACATTTACCTTTGGTGGCATACTAATTCCATGGGGTTCTGTGATAGCTGCAATTGTAAGTGTATTCTTAATCGTCTTACTAACAATGATGTACTCTAGTTCCAAAATCAAAAAAGAAAACATTTTAAATTCCTTACGGGAGGAAAATATTTAGAGAAGGTTCTAAAAATCTTCTCTTTATTATGCAAAAAAATGAAATAGATTGCAAAAAAATATAGATTTCACAAAAAATGTGCATTCTATTGCATTTTTTTGAAAAAAGCATTATAATGATGATGGATGGTGATTTTAAATGATAGAAAGAACAGAGTATTTAGAAGATTTAAAAAATTGGAAAGATAAAGACTTGATAAAAGTAGTAACTGGAATTAGAAGATGTGGGAAATCCACTTTATTTGAATTATATATTGAATATTTAAAACAGCTAGGAATTAAAGAAGATCACATAATCTTTATTAATCTTGAATCACCAGAATATGATTTTAACGATTACAAAGAATTATATAATTATGTAAATAGTAAAATAAAAGATAAAGACATGTATTATGTATTTCTAGACGAAGTACAAGTAGTAAAAGATTTTGAAAAAGCAGTAGATGGTTTGTATATCAAAAAAAATGTGGATGAGTACATTACGGGTTCAAATGCTTATCTGTTGTCCGGAGAATTAGCAACATTATTATCAGGAAGATACATAGAATTAAAGATGTTACCGTTATCTTTTAAAGAATATGTAAGATTTTATAACCAAGAGGGCGACGAAAAGCTATATTTAAAATATATCAATAACAGTTCGATGCCATATGCTGTAAAATTGGATAGTCAAGACGAAATAGACTTGTACCTAGATAGTATCTATAACACTATTATTGTGAAAGACATAGCTACAAGAAAAAAAATATCTGATACAGGAATACTAAGAAGCATATCTGAATTTATGTTTGCAAGCATTGGAAATTTATTATCCATAAAAAAAATTGCTGATACTTTAACATCAAATGGCAGAAAAATATCTGCACATACTGTCGAAAGTTACTTAAATGCATTAGTCGAAAGTTTTATTTTTAGTAAGGTGCCTAGATACGATATAAAAGGCAAACAATATTTACAAAGTGGCGAAAAATATTATGCAACCGATGTGACTATGAGATATGCAATTCTTGGTAGAAAAAACATGGATTTAGGATATGTTTTAGAAAACATTGTGTATTTAGAACTTATAAGACGAGGATACAAGGTGTATGTTGGAAAATCAGAAGATAAAGAAATTGATTTTATGGCTGAAAATAGCAAAGGAATTCAGTATTTTCAAGTAGCATATACAGTAAGAGATGAAAAGACTTTAACAAGAGAACTTACTGCATTAGAGTCAATAAATGACCATTATCCTAAATACATTTTAACAATGGATGTAGATCCAGAAGTGGATTATAATGGTATAAGAAAAATAAACGCATTAGATTGGTTACTAGAAAAAGAATAATGGTTAACCCAGTTCAAAAGAAAGAAAAAAATAGAAATGAAAATAATTACTGTTTGTGGAAGTTTAAAATTTAAAGAAGAAATGATGAGAGAAGCCATTCGCTTAGAATTAGAGGGTAACATCGTTCTAACACCATTGTTTCCTTTAAAAGAAGAAGATATGCCAACCAAAGAAGAAGGAAATTTGCTAGGTAATATGCATAAAGAAAAGATAAAAATATCAGATGGAATATTTGTAATAAACGTTGGTGGTTATATTGGTGAAAGCACGCAAAGTGAAATTGCTTTAGCCAAAAGTCTTCACAAAGAAGTAAAATATTTAGAAGAAATCTAAAATAATCAAAAAAAAGTTATTTTGTTTGAACGAAATAACTTTTTAATAAAGCTCTTTGATTGTAAAATTTCAATCTATTATATAGAAAGTAGTGCCAAAAAGTTGCATTTTTAATGAAAAAGTGGTGCCAAAAAGTTGCATTTTTGACAAAAAAGTGGTGCCAAAAAGTTGCATTTTCTCATAAATGATGTTAAAATCACTTATAAGAAAGTGAGGCCATTATTATGAAAAGAACTTTTGAAGAAACAATGTTATCATGGAAAAAAGCCGGAATGAATAAGCCGTTCATGCTTATCGGGGCTAGACAAATAGGAAAAACGTATCTAGTAAAAAAATTTTGCAAAGAAAATTTTCAAAATTATTTATATTTTAATTTGGAACAAGATGCAGAAATTGCTGCGATTTTCGAAACTTCATTAAATCCAGAAGAAATAATAAAAAATATTGAAATCCGGTTAGAAAGAAAAATAGATATTGAAAACACAATCTTGTTTTTTGATGAGGTACAAGTTTCTGAAAGATTTATCACTTCTTTAAAATACTTTTGTGAAAGTGAAGAACCATATAAAATTATATGTGCGGGATCATTATTAGGAGTAAAAATTAATAGATTTAATTCTTCTTTTCCAGTTGGAAAAATAGTATTAGAATATATGCATCCAATGAGTTTTAAAGAATTTTTAATGGCTTTAAATCAAAACTATTTAATGGAAGAAATATTAAATCACTATCAAAATATGACTGCTATGCCCCAAGACCTTCATGATAAAGCACTAACTCTCTATAGACATTACCTTATTACTGGAGGAATGCCCGAAGCAATAAACAATTACATAGAAAATAATCAAGACATTATGAGTTTTAATAGGAATATTGTGAAATCTATTATAGATATGTATTTAAGTGACATGAATAAATATACTATTAATAAAAATGAAAGTATTAAAATTGAAAAAGTTTATTTAAGTATTCCAAATGAACTAGCAAAAGAAAATAAAAGATTTCAATACAATTTAATAGAAGAGTCTGCTAGTAAAAGAAAATTTGAAACAGCTTTGGATTGGCTAAATGCTAGTTCAATAATTTTGAGTTGTTACAATACAGAAAAGCCAGAAATTCCACTAAAGGCTTATATCAATAGAGATATATTTAAAATTTATTATAGTGATGTAGGTATATTGAATTCTCTTAGTGACATAGGTATAAAAGATATCATGTGTGATACAGATTTTATGTTTAAGGGGGCAATCGCTGAAAACTATGTAGCAGAAGAACTGAATGTATTAAATTTTCCTTTAATATATTGGAAGAATAGAGGCGATGCAGAAATTGATTTTTTGATTACAACCAATGATGGTATAATCCCGATAGAGGTGAAAGCATCAAATAGAAATCAATCAAAAAGTCTTAAAATATATATGGACAAATATAAACCAAACTATGGCATAAGAATAAGCACAAAAAATTTTGGCTTTGAAAATAATATAAAATCTATTCCATTATATGCGGTATTTTGTATCAAAGATTTAAAAATGAATTAACAGAACACCTTTTAGAGAAAATGAAAGAAATTATTTCAGCTTTTTTGCTTTCTTTTGTTCTTATGATTACAAGAAAATATAATAGCTAGATATAAGAATAAGACAATGGTTGAAGAACCACCATAACTAACAAATGGAAGAGGAATTCCAATAATAGGAATAAGCCCTAAATTCATACTAATATTCACGAGCTGACTCACGATAAAAATAGAGAGGAAAGAATATCCAAAAATTCGGTATTCTTTTCTTTTTATTTTTTTAATATACCCAATAAGATAAAAATCTAAAACAAGGAAAGAAAGTAAAATAACAATATTTCCTGTTAAACCAAAAACATTACTAGATAATGCAAATACAAAATCAGTAGGGCTCTCTGGAATATAAATACCAACCTCCGTAAGAGAAAACCGCCATAACGGAGCAGAACCAATTGCAATCAAAGCATTTTCAATCTGCATACCAGTTCCAAAAGAGAATAGACGTTCAACCCGATAAAAGAATGTCGTGCCAATAATAGAAATCAAAAAATCTTTTTGAAAGAAATAACAATAAAAGAAACCACCAATAAAAGCTGCCGTTAAAATAAATGCAATAAGAAACCACCATTTATGAATTTTTGAATTCCATAATAATACCAAAGTAATAAGACAGTAAAATAGTATTGCCCCTGTATCAGGTTCTAAAAATACCAAAATACAAGGAAGGATTAAAAGAAGTAATACATACAAAAGAAACTTAAATTCATCCGTCCATTTATGAAACTTCTTTTGAGTAACAAGAGTAGTTAAATAAAGAGAATAAGCAAGTTTCATAAGTTCGCTAGGTTGCAAATTAAAGTATTTCAAATTAAGCCATGCCCGAGAACCATTAACACCGGTTCCAACAAACAACACTAAAACAAGAACTGCTAAACTAATAAGATAAAAATATTTACTGTAACGAAACAAAAAATCACTTTTAATAAACCGAAATAAAAATAAAATAAAAAAGCCTATTCCTATCCACAATGCTTGCCGTTCAAAATGATTTTGATAAGTATCACTAATAAACTGAGCATGATACATCAAAAAAAGACTGATAGTAAGTAACAGTAAAAAAGGGATCCAAAAAAATAAATGTTTTAGAGAATGTAATTTTTTCATATTAATATTATGTTTCATACCTTTAGATTTTAATCATAAAATATAATGAGGTGAATAAGTTTGAAAGAATTACCAAAAGTATATGTCAGTCCAATTGATAAAGATTTGCGAAATAACAAAGATATGTTTTATTCAAAATTACTAGACCCTAAGAAAGATACAAAAGACATTATGAGAGAAATAGACAAGATATTTCATAGTAGAAACTTTGTGTACAAAAGTAAGGTAGAAATTACAACAAACGATGGGATTATAGAAGCAACCATTGTTGGAAAAAACCAAAGCTCTTTATTAACACTAGATGGTAAAAGCATTCCAATCGCGACCATCAAAGATATCAAACAACTCTAAGACAGATAAAACTTATTTGTCTTTTTAAATGCTACAAAATAATAAAAGAAAACAAAAAATATGCTATAATGTGCATAGAAAGATGTGAGACTATGAAATTTAACAGTTTAATTCCAGAATTAAGTGTAACAAACATAGAAAAAAGTCGCATGTTCTATGAAAGTCTAGGCTTTCAAATAAAATATAGTCGTCCTAAATTTTATTTTTTAGAATTAGAGGAAAACCAACTAATGATAGAAGAAATGAACGACAATTGGAATGTTGGAAAGTTGGAGTATCCTTTTGGAAGAGGGATGAACATAAGCATGACAGTAAGCAACATAGATGCGTTTTATAAAAAAGTACAAGAGCAAAAAATAAAAATATTTGTAGCATTAAAAGTAAGTGAATATGTCGTAGATGGTATCACTTACCAAGACAAAGAATTTTTAATACAAGATCCTGATGGTTATTTACTTAGATTTAATAATTGAAGAAGAAATTGCTTTATAGCAGTGGTATAATGAAGACTCAAAGTTAGAGTTTGGGAGGAAAACATGAAAACAAAAAGAATTGTATTAATCATTCTTGTTCTATTTATAATAATTTTAACTTATGTTTTATACCGGTGTAATATCATTCCTCATAAAAAATATACAAACGAGGATTTTAATATTTCAACATATACAAGTACTATAGATAAAGATGCGGACGGGATAGATGACCAAACCGACATTTTAAACAATGCTTTTGACTATGTAGCAACGAACCCTAAATATAAAAGTAAATATTATGCTACAGGGTACCCAAACGATGAATATGGTGTCTGTACCGATGTCGTGGCAATTGCTTTAAAAAATGCCGGATATGACTTACAAGAATTAATAAACGAAGATGTGAGAGAAGACCAAGAAGCCTATGATATAGAAGTAATAGACAAAAATATTGATTTTCGAAGAGTAAATAATATTAAAGTCTACTTAGAACGTCATGCAAAATCACTAACAACCGATATTCATGACATCAGTGCTTGGCAAGGAGGCGACGTCGTAGTGTTCACTCGGCACATCGCAGTTGTTTCTAACCATCGTAATCATAACGGAGTACCGTTTATCATTCATCATGCAAATCCCTATCAAAGTAGTTACGAAGAAGATATACTAGAATATAGAAACGATATTGTTGGACATTATCGCATCAGTTAAGAAAAGTTTTAATATCTACTCAGAGTGAATAATGAATAACTAAATATATTCGATCGGAACTAAGTAGTTATTTTGCGATACTTCTACTATTTCTTTAGCCATGCATAATACGACTCCAGATCCGACAGTATATCCAAATTTCTCACAAACATTAAAATTCTTAAAAGCTTCCTTCCCTGGATTAGCACTTTTTTTAATCTCTATTGGGTATAGTATCTTATCATGAAGAATAATCAAATCAATTTCTTTTTTGTTTTTATCACGATAATAATAGAGACGGTGATGAGGATCTATTCCATTGTTTGTATATGATTTAATAATTTCAGTAATCACATAAGTCTCAAAGATATTGCCACTAAAAGGGCTTTTCTCTAACGTTTCACTAGTAAAATATCCGGCTAAAAAACAAGCTAGGCCAGTATCCATAAAATAAACCTTAGGTCTTTTAATTACTTTTTGAACTTGATTATTAGAGTAACTATTTAAAAGATATATCAAATGAGTATTGACTAAAATGCTTAACCATTCGTTGACCGTTTTAGAATCTATTTCGATATCATTAGCAATATCAGAAGAATTAAATTCACAACCACTTCTAGCCGCCAAAGCACACAAAAACTTATAAAATTTATTTTCGTCTTTAATTTTTATAAATTCTCTGACATCTCTTTCAATATATGTTTTAACATAAGATTGATAAAAGATTTCACGTTGAATAGAGGTATTAGAGTATAACTCGGGATAACTACCATTTAAAATATGCTCAAATAAATCAGGGATGGATAAACGACCAGCTTTTTCTTTTTTTCTAAGAATAGAAATATCAGGGATAAACTCTGTTTCTTCTAACCCAAGAATTTCCCGAAAAGAAAAACCATACAAATCTAAAATAGCAATTCGACCAGCCAGAGAATCACTTAAATATTTCATAGTGGAAAATACTTGAGAACCAGTGAGATAATACATAGTAGATCTTTTAGCATTATTATCAAACATATATTGATTTCTCATTTCATCCACATTCATTTTTAGATAACTAAGTAAATTAGGAGCATATTGAAATTCATCAATAATTAAAGGTGTTTCATGATTTCTTAAAAATAACTCAGGATCTTCATTTGCTTGAGTTCGCCATAAAAAATCATCTAAAGTAACATAATGAATTTTCTGCTCACTATTTTTTTTGAAAAATTCTAAAAGCGTGGTTTTCCCAACCTGTCTTGGACCAGTAATAGCAATGACAGGATATGCTCCAATCATTTTTTCTAATGTTTTCTCAATACTTCTATTTTTATAATTCATGATATACCTCCTCGTATTTCTATATTTATTATAATAGATAGAGCATAATTTGTCTATACATTTTAGACTTTTTCGGAATACTACTCCAAAAAAGTCTAAAATTGAAATAATACTTGCCTTTTTCTCTAATCTCGAGTAAGGCGAGAGTAGTTTTAGGAAAAATATTAAAGAAATCATCAAAAATACAACCGAAAAAACAAAATAAAGTAGATTGGACAAAAGCATGGAGTACTAAATATCCTATTTTAAAACAATATCAAAAAGAAGTGGATATTCAAAAATACCAAAAAGAAATTAGTCGCCTATTAAAAGAACTACAAGATACCTACCATTATAACGAATTAGATGCAATGTTAGTATTAAAAGATATCCTCGCCCAAACATACTTTAAGAAAAAAGAGAAAAAATAACAAAACTATGCTATAATACAGGAAAGAAAAAAATTAGAAAAGAGGAATTCCTATGAGTAAGAAAATCAATAACAAATATATAAAAATAGATCGTGAATAGATTGATTTTCTTGCTATGTAATAAAAAATAAAAAACAAGACTCTATCTAGTCCATAATCTAGAGAGTCTTTTTTCTTGAGGAGGTGTGATATGTTAACAAGAGAAAAATAAGTCTGGCATAAACTTTAATTATGCCTAGAAAGGCATAAAAGATGTTTGAAATAAAAAATATTAGTATTCAAGTAAAGGAAAGATATTTAGTAAAAAATTTATCTTTCACAGTAAATCAAAAAGACAAACTTGCCATCATTGGCGAAGAAGGAAATGGCAAATCCACATTATTAAAAGCTCTTGCAGGTAAGCTAGATTATGGCGAAGTAACCGGAGGAGTGAGTGCCAAAAATCACAAGATAGGATACCTAGAACAATCCATGAGCAAAGAAGTGGAAGAACAAACCCCTCTAGAGTATCTGTTTCAAACTGAAGAAGATTACTATCACAAAATAGGAAAATTTTATAAAGAAAAAGAACGGTTTCATATAACAGAAGAAATGCTAGATAGAAAAATAAAAACTTTATCTGGCGGAGAAAAAGTAAAACTAGCAATTTTAAAACTATTGTTAGAAGAAAACGATATCCTTCTTTTAGATGAACCAACCAATGACTTAGATATAGAAACATTAGAATGGTTAGAAACCTTTATAAATGAAAGTGAAAATCCAATTTTATATGTATCTCATGATGAAACCTTACTATCTAGGACCTCCACCATGATTTTACATTTAGAACAAATAAAACACAAAACAGCATGCCGTCATACCTTATTAAAGGAAGACTATGATACCTATGTAGCTGAACGACTCGCTAAACTATCCAAACAAACCCAACTTGCTAAAAACGAAAAAAGAGATTGGCTAGCTAAAGAAGAACGCTTAACAAAAGTTCTACAGAAAGTAGAATACCAACAAGAAACCATATCGAGAAGCAATCCTCATGGTGGACAACTATTAAAAAAGAAAATGCATTCTCTAAAATCCCAAGAAAAGAAACTAGATAAAATAGAATTGACAGAAATACCAGATGTAGAAGAAAGCATCAATTTCTTCTTCGAACCAGTAAGTCTTCCCAAATCCAAACAAATACTCTATTTATCTCTTCCAGAGTTAAAAGTTCAAAATAACATTCTTGCCAAAAATATAGAACTAGAAGTAACTGGTAGTGCTCATTTATGTATCATTGGAAACAATGGGGTAGGAAAATCCACTTTAATAAAAGAAATAAAAAAACAGTTAGCCCCAAGAACAGATATAGTCATGGGTTACATGCCCCAAGATTATGAAGAAATATTAAAGGACTATGAAAACGTACTAGATTTTATTGCCCAAACAAAAAACAAAGAAGAAATCACAAAAGCAAGAATGATACTAGGAAATATGAAATTTACTCGCGAAGAAATGACCGGAAAAATAAGTGATTTAAGCAATGGCTCGAAAGCAAAATTAATTCTAACCAAACTAGTCTTAGAAAAGTGTGATGTATTATTATTAGATGAACCAACAAGAAATGTAAGTCCATTATCTAATCCAGTAATTAGAAAGGCTCTAAAAGAATACAATGGTTGCATCATCAGCGTTTCACATGACCGAAAATATATAGAAGAAGTAATAGATACAGTATATGTACTAACCAAAGAAGAATTAAAGAAAAAACAATAAAAAGTAACAGCTGGCAAAAAATAACTGTTGCTTTTTCTTTTCATTTCAAGTAAGGTATCATTAGAGGAATATATGGAAAAATGTGTGAAAGAATTATTGAATGGAACAAAAATAGAAGATGTTTTAGATTGTTATCATTTGCAAAAATATGAGTTATTAACAAAGATAAGAGAAGAACTTTGGAATATCAAACTTTTAAATAATGAAGAAATATTAAAAAAATTATCTACAACTTTTTATCAAGAATGTTTTTTATTAAGAATTTCGAAAAAACCAGTCGCCTTATTTTCGGATACCCATTTCGGAAGTAAAGATGAGAATCTAGAATACTATCAAATGTTTATAAACTTTTGTATCGAAAATCATATTTACAATGTAATACATGGTGGTGATATTGGTGACGGTTTAGTAAGATATTCCAAAAATTATTTTGATGCAACAAAACAACTAGACCATATTTTAGAAGTGTACATCGACCACCCAATGCTAAGACAATACCTTATTGGTGGCAATCATGACGAAAAATATAAAAATCATGATATCGATATTTTAAAAGAATTAGCAGAGAATAAAAAAAATATCATACCTCTAGGCTATGGGCAATGCTTTATCCATATATTCAACAGTATCGTTTCTGTAGAACACAGTGCGAAATTAAGCCGGGAAGAGAAAATTTTGCCATATGACTTTACCATTGCTGGGCATTCTCATAAGAGTCGCTTCTCTGCTTGTTGTGTAAAAATCCCCACTTTAAGCAATAATATACAATATCCCAATATAAACGAAGGACTACCAGGATTTATCATTATGAGACCTGTAAAAAAAGAGAAAAAAATATATTTTGAAAGATATTATTTTAAAAACGAACGAATAGAACAAGAAGAAAAGACATATATTTACAAACTTCAAAAATAATCTCCACATTTTGTGTAGAGACTTTTTCTTGTGATATTGCTATAATGAATAGCGGAAGTGGTAATATGGATCAAGTAAAAATAGGCAAGTTTATTGCAAGTTTAAGAAAGAGTAAAAAATTAACCCAACAAGAATTAGCAGAATTATTAGGTGTTACAGACCGTGCTATATCAAACTGGGAAAATGGCCGAAGAATGCCGGACATTTCATTATTAAAACCTCTTGCTGAGAATTTAGGCATTACGGTAAATGAGTTGATCTCAGGGGAGAAAATACCAGAGGAAAAAATGATGACTGCGATTGAAACAAACTTAATTCAATCTTTAGAAACAGCCAAAAAAATCAAAAGAAAATCTTTTAAAGTAATTGGCATTTTTGTGATTTTAATAGTGCTTCTTCTTTTTATTCTACTTGCACATTATAAAAGTACTTATCCACAGATAAAGCTTTATGACATTGAGGCATATCATACTGAATTCGACGAGCCTTATGAACTTTTAGAAATTTTTAAATATCAAGATCGTTCCTTTTACTATTATGGAATAGAAAAAATAATGCTATGTGATAGTTCCAAAAAATGTTATGAACTACAAGATGCGTTAGATCATAAACAAATTACAATCGATAAAATTAAAGATTTTTTAGAAGAGGAAGTGCTACGCGAACGAATCGAACAAGAAATACTGTATGATGGTGGAACAAGCCTGTACTATCACAACAACTATACAGCTATAGTTTGTAATACGGAAAAAGGAAATAAAGATATTTATTTTGGAAATGCAGAAATACTAGAGGAACTAGATGGTGCTTACTGTGGACACGAAAAAAGTAACATAGAAAAATTCACAAAAACTTATCACATCAAAGAAATAAAAGAAAACGATGGCGAAACAATCTATGTAACATTAGAAAATAACAAAGAAGAAAGTGCCTCAATCAAATTAAAAAATAATTATGATATTTTGGTTGGTAAAACCTATGAATTTACGTTCTTTACCTTTACAAAGATAGAAGATACCATCGAAAATCTATTCGAATTCGCTACAATTACGAGGATAAAAGAAACAGACAAACGAAAAGAAGAAGAAATTAACGAACCAATAATAGTCACAGAAAAAATAATGAGTGATGCCGAATTAAATGAAATAGCAGGCGTAACTATGTCAATAAAAGAAGGAACTTTAACAACCAAAGGAGCAACAGTTGTCATTACCGATTACAGTGGAAAGTCTCACATCTATGGCGAAGAATACCGGATAGACAAATTAGAAGATGAAACATGGAAGCCAGTGGATGTGGTTTTAGAAGGAAACTATGGTTGGAACTCTATAGGCTACAAAGTAGATAGAAACAAAAAACTGGTTCTAGAAATAGACTGGAAATGGTTGTATGGAAGCCTTTCTAACGGAACTTACCGGATTGTAAAATATGCTTTAGAGGATTCCTCGTTAGAAAAGAAATATTTCTCTGTAGAATTTGAAATTACCGAATAAAAAAATTCCTTACTATCTTTTCTTTTGATATAATGAATAAGAAGTGAGGTTTTTAATATGCGAAAAAAAATAGGTATGCTTTTATTAATAATGCTATGTAGTTTCTCTTTAGTCGGATGTGGTACCCAAAATGAAACAGTAAATACCAACACTAGAAGAAATATTAGAAGAAAATAACTATACCATCGTGGATGTAAGAACAAGTGAGGAATATAAAGAAAGCCATGTAAAAGGAGCTATCAACATTCCTTACGATGAAATTAACGAAAATGTAGAGTTAGACAAAGAAAAAACTATCTTAGTATATTGTAGAAGCGGTAGAAGAAGTAAGGCTGCCTATGATCAATTAACAAGTCTTGGTTATGAAGTATATGATTTAGGTGCTTATGATAGCATAACCTTAGATAAGGAGTAAGAAATGGAACTAATACAATTAGGAGAAAAAACATACTACATCAAAAATAATACCAATGTAGGAATTTACAAGATAGACGAAAAAAATGTCTATCTCATTGATGCAGGAAATGATAAAGATGCAGGAAAGAAAATTTTAAAAATCCTAGAAGAACATGGCTGGACATGTAAAGGTGTTATTTTAACACATTCCCATGCCGACCATATAGGCGGTGCTAAAGTGATACAAGATCGTACTGGATGCGTAGTCCTTGCTCACAAAATTGAAAAGTGTTTTACTGAATATCCAATCCTAGAACCATCTTTCCTTTATGGAGCATACCCTATAAAAGACTTACAAAACAAATTTTTAATGGCCAAAGAAACCAAAGTTTTAGAAGTAGAAGAACACTTGCCAGATGGCTTAGAGATATTGACGCTTAAAGGACACTCATTTGACATGATTGGAATAAAAACCAGTGACAATATCTGCTTTTTAGGAGACTCTTTATTTAGTGAAGAAACGATGCAGAAATATCACGTATCTTTCCTTTATAATGTCAAAGAATTTCTAAATTCACTAGACCACTTATCCACATTAGAAGGTCACTTTTACATCCCGTCTCATACCGAAGGAACTTCAAATATAAAAAACTTAATTACCTTAAATCGTAACAAAGTACAAGAGATATGCCAAAGTATTTACAATATCTGTCAAGAAGAAAAAACTTGGGAAGAAATATTGACAGAACTGTTTAACCATTATCATCTTATAATGAACATAACCCAATACGTCCTAATTGGTAGTACCCTAAAAGCATATTTAACCTATCTCTATGAAGAAGAAAAACTAATCTTTACAATAAAAGATAATAAAGTATTATGGCATCAAAAAAAGTAAAAAGGAGAAACAATGAATATCGAAGATTTATTAAAAAGAAATGAGCTAGACGAAGAAAAACTTTTAGAGTATGGTTTTCAAAGAAAAGATAAGGACTTATTTTATCAAACAAAAATCTTAAACGATACCTTTCATCTTACAATAAATATAACAAAGAATAAACAAGTAAAAATCAAGGGCATGGATTTAGAAACAAACTACGAATATACTTTGGAACGGATAGAAAACCAAACAGGATCCTTTGTCTCTTCGCTAAAAAAAGAAATAGAAAGTATCGTGACGGATATCGTGGAAAAATGTGCCAAACCAAATAAATTTCTAACAGCTCAAGCGAATCGTCTAGCAGCAAAAATAGAAGAAAAATACCAATCTGTTCCTGAATTTTTATGGCAAAAGTATCCCGGTTATGCAATTTTTAGAAATAAAGAAAATAACAAATGGTATGCAGCAATCATGAATATTTTAAAAGAAAAATTAGACGAAGGATCCTATGAAGTAGAAATTATTGATGTAAAACTAACTCCAGAAAAAATACAATCTCTTTTAACGAGAAAAGGATTTTATGAAGCTTATCATATGAATAAAAAATCATGGATTACCATTTTATTAGACGACACCATAAGTGACGGAGAAATCATGAGTTACGTCGAGGAAAGCTATGAATTAACAAAAAAGAAAAAATAGAAAGGAAAAAAGATGAAAATAATATTTGATAGAAAAAAACATCAAGCCTGTGCTTTAGAGGAAGATAGGGTAATAGGAATTTGCGGATTTACCATCGAAAAAGATACTTGGAATATAATACATACAGAAGTAAACGAGAGTTTTCAAGGACAAGGGATTGCTAAAGAATTAGTGTTGGAAGTTATAAAAAATGCTAAAAAAGAAGAAAAAAAAGTAGTCGCTGACTGCTCCTATGCTAAAAAGATATTAGAACAAAAATCAATAGAATAATCCTTGACTTAAAGGTAACTTTAGATAGTATGATAATATTAGAAAACGAGGAAGTTATGAAAAAAAGTTGGATCATACTAGGAATATTATTTGTCTTAGGAGGAATACTATTGCTATTCTTTTCCTTTGAAGAAAAAGAAATTATTTTAAGGCAGGAAGAAAACCTGATAGAAAGCGAGGAAGGAAAGATGGAAAAGAATTTATCATTACAAGTAAACGGAAAGACTTTTAAAATCACATTAGAACCAAATGAAACATCTCAATCACTACGAAAACTTCTTCCTTTAAAAATAACAATGGAGGAATTAAACGGGAATGAAAAATACCATTATTTAGAAAGTATGTTACCTTCAAACCCTACAAGAGTAGAAAAAATTGAGTCTGAGGATATCATGTTATATGGTGATAATTGTTTAGTTCTTTTTTATGAGGATTTTACAACCTCCTATTCTTATACAAGAATTGGAAAAATAGAAAATACCGAAGGATTAAAAGAAGCGCTTGGCTCAGGTAATGTTGAAATGGAAATAAATTAGGATTATAATAAAAATGGAAAGTAGGGATGAGATGAAAAAACAAATTAACACTACAGAAGCAATTTTTCCAATGCCAGTATTAATGATTGCAACGTATAATGAAGACGGTACAGTAGATGTCATGAATGCTGCCTGGGGAATGATGTTAGAAAGAGATAGAATTGTTTTAAATTTAACAGGAACTCATAAAACTGTAAAAAACATCAAAGAAAGAAAAGCGTTCACAGTAAGTCTTGCTGATGCAAGCCACGTGAAAGAAGCCGATTATTTTGGCATGGTTTCAGGAAATAATACTAAAGATAAATTTGAAAAAAGTGGTCTTACTGCAACCAAATCGGATATGGTCGATGCTCCAATCATCAATGAATTTCCAGTTTGTATGGAATGCGAATTTATCGAGTATCAAGACGAGGAATATGGCTGTGGTGTAATCGGGAAAATTATACGAGTAACAGCCGAAGAAAGCATTTTAAAAGACGGCAACGTAGATATTTCCTTATTAAATGCCATCGCGTTTGATCCATATACACATGGTTATTATGCCATAGGTTCACGTGTTGGTGAAGCATTTAAAGATGGCTTAGAATTAAAAAAATAAGTGGAAAGAAGATCTAAAAAATCTTTCTTTTTTTTAACAATTAATTTTTAAAAAGTTATTTGTTGTAATCACTTTGCATGTTATAATAGGAATAAGAATTGGAGGAGTATTTGTGTGGGTTTATATTGTAATTGCTATTGCTATCATGATACTGATTTATGTACTTATTGTTTATAATAAATTCATCACTTTAACAAATAAAGTAAAGGAAGCATTTGCGACAATGGATGTCTATTTGAAAAAAAGATGGGATTTAATCCCAAACTTAGTCGAAACGGTAAAAGGATATGCTCATCATGAACAAGAAACATTAAAAAGTGTTACTACCTTAAGAAATCATGCTTATGATACTATGTCCAATGACGAAAAGCTACAAACCAACGAAGAATTAAATGGAGAAATAAAAAAAATCATGTTTTTAGCAGAAAGCTATCCAGACTTAAAAGCCAGTGAAAACTTTAAAGACTTAAGGAAAGAACTAACCCAAGTAGAAAACGATATTGCAAATTCTAGAAAATACTACAACGCGGTCGTTCGCATGTATAACAACAAAGTAGAACAGTTTCCAAGTAATATCTTTGCTAAACTCTTTGGCTATAAAACAGAAAAAATGTTTGAAATAACTGCTGAAGAACGAGAAAATATCAAAGTGAATTTATAAATAGGAGGAAACCATGGTAAAAGGAAAAAAGAAAATTTTATTATTTTGTATTGCATTATTAACTTTATTCAGTGTAAGAGTAAATGCTTTAGAAAATACATATACACCAAGTAATTTAAGCCGTTACGATTCATATGAATATGTGATTGATGCCTATGATGTGAATATTGTTGTCAACGAAAACAACACCCTAGATATTACCGAGACAATTACTGTGAACTTTAATACAGCAAAACATGGAATTATTAGAAGAATCCCCCTTCAAAATACAGTGGACAGATTAGATGGAACAGTAGAAAAAAATCGGGCTCAACTAACAAATCTGACCGTAGATAGTCCATACACTATGACAACATCAAATGGAAACTATGTTATCCAAATAGGAGATGCAAATCGTACTATTAAGGGTGAGAAAACGTATGTAATAAAATACACTTATAATTTAGGAAAAGACAAAAACAATTCTTATGATGAATTATACTATAATATTATTGGCTCCGATTGGGATACAGTGATTGGAAATGTGACTTTTACAGTAAAAATGCCAAAAGAGTTTGATGCGACAAAGCTAGGATTTTCGAGTGGAAAGGTAGATTCCATTCAAAATGAAAACGTAGAATATACAGTGGATAACTTAACTATCACAGGTTCATATCATGGAATTTTAAACAGTGGAGAAGCCTTAACAGTAAGATGTGAACTAGAAAATGGCTATTTTGTAAATGCAAAACTGAATGTAAATCCGGCAACCTATTTGATGTTTGCTATTCCATTAATTTCTCTGATCATTGCCGGGATTTTATGGTTCTTGAAAGGTCGCGATGAAACACCAGTAGAAACAATAGAATTTTATCCACCAGAAGGATTTAATAGCTTAGAAATCGGTTACCTATATAAAGGAAAAGCAGACAAAAAAGATGTGACTTCCTTACTAGTGTATTTAGCAAATAAAGGGTATATCAAAATATCAGAAATTGAAGAACATGCTTTATTTTCAAAATCAACAAGCTTTAAAATTACTAAATTAAAAGATTATGATGGCACAAATTTAAATGAACGGGTATTTATGGATGGATTATTTTTAATAAAAGATGAAGTAACAAAAGAAGACTTACAAAATCGTTTTTACACAACTATGAATGAAATTCTACGTAACACGAATAACAAAGAAAATAAAAACCAAATATTTGAAAAAACTACCTATACAAAACCACTTATGATAATTTTGATGATTGTGACTATCATAGCAACCGTCACAGCACCAACTCTAGAATATGGTAATACAAGCACTTTAGTATCCACCCTTTTCCTATGTGGGTTCTATTTAATGTTTTATTTAGCTGGAATATTTGCAATTCATTCGTTAGGATTTAAAATCGTTTGGCTAGGCTTTACCTTTATCCATTCACTTATGTTCTTTCAAGGGTTACCTATTGCCACTGCCATGAAAAATGATATGACCTTCTTAGTAGGAGTACTAATTGGAATAATCTCTCTAATAGGATTAATAGCTATCTTTAAGATAATCCCAAAACGTACAAAGTATGGTACAGAGATACTTGGAAAAATCAAAGGCTTCAAAAATTTCTTAGAAACGGCTGAAAAAGAAAGACTAGAAGCCCTTGTGATGGAACATCCTACTTACTTCTATGATATCTTACCTTACACATATGTTTTAGAAATTTCTGATAAATGGATTAAGAAATTCGAAACTATTGCGACTGAACCACCAACCTGGTATGACTCTCCAAATGCCTTTGATATGATAGTCTTCACAAGCTTTATGAATACAACAATGACTTCTGCTCAAAGTGCAATGTCCCAAAGTTCTTCCAGCAGCGGTTCTTCTGGTGGTTCAGGTGGAGGTTCTTCTGGCGGTGGAAGTGGCGGAGGAGGAGGCTCTTCTTGGTAAGTAAAAAAATATAAAGAAAGAAGAAAAAAATATGACTATTGAAAAAAGAATAAAATTACAAAACAATATCTATTATGTTGTAATTGATGTGGAATACAAAATGAAAAATAATATTCTTAGCCTAAGTTTAGCAAACACTGATGAAGATGATTATGATGGCGGGGATGTAACAAGACTAATAGAAAAAATGGAAAAAAATTATACGAGAGAAAAAGCAAGAAAGTATCAAAAAGACATAGGATTTTTACAAGATGCATTTTACATCTATGATAGAATTCCTTTCCTAAGTGGTATTAAAGACATCTACCAAAAAGAAACAGAGACTCTTCCTTATTCGCAAGGTTACATTTCCAAAAAAGAACTAGATGATTTAATAAAACAAAATAACATCAATATGGAAAATCATAAAAAAGTCAAACCGTTATGATGAAAAAACATTGCATTTTTAAAAGAAAGAAGTGAAACAAATGAACTCAAAAGAAATTTTAAATGATATAAAAAAATTATCAACAGAAGAAAAAAGAAATATATCTTATGAACAACTAACAGAAATCGTAAACCAAATGACACCTGATGAAATTATAAAACTAAGTAATATTATCGGTTACCCAGTATTCGCTAGAATGTGTATGGGAGAGTTACGTCATAAATTTGTCTTACTCCAAGATGGAGCCGCAGCCATTATCTTAAATGACAAAGGACAAATATTGTTACAAAGAAGGGCTGACAGAGATAAATGGGGAGTTCCAGGAGGCTGTCAAGAATTAGGAGAAAGAATCGAAGAGACAGTCATTCGTGAAATCAAAGAAGAAACAAATTTAGAGGTTCTAGAAAAAGATTTAGAATTAATCGCGCTAGTAACTGGACCAAGTAGAAGAAATGATTATCCGAATGGAGATGTAGTCATAAATAATACAGCTCTTTACTGTGTTCGTAATTACACAGGAGAGTTAAAATGGGATGAAGAGTCAAAAGAAATAAAATTCTTTGATATTTCAAATATTCCAGAAAATCAAAACGACCCTGATTTAATTGAAATATATTTGAAATTAGAAAGGAAAAAATTATGAGGAAATTGTATTTAATTACCGGTCCGGCCGGAGTTGGAAAAAGTACTGTTTCGAAAGCTATCGCAGAGTCCTTAGAAAAGTCTATATTACTAGAAGGTGATGAAGTATATCATCATGTAGTAGGTAGTTATGTGCCTCCTTGGAAAGAAGGAAATCACTTAGAAGTTTTCTGGAAAGTTTGCATAAATATAATCAAAACCTATTTAGACTCTGGATACGATGTTGTATTTAATTACATCATTATGCCAGAAAATTTAAGCCTATTACAAAATTCTTTTGGAGGAATTGACACAAAATTCATCGTCCTTTTAGTAAATGAAGAAACCATTTTGGCTCGCGATAAAGAAAGAAGAGAAGACTGGCAAATGGATCCACGTTGTCTAGAACTCCTCCAAGATTTTAAAGAAGCAGAATATCCAAAACAATATATTCTAGATACGTCAAAACTTTCAGTAGAAGAAACAGTAAAAGAAATTTTAAAACAAAATCAATTTCAACTAAAAAAATAACCAAGAATTAAAAGTTAAAATTCTTGGTTTTATATTCCTCTTTAATAATAAAATCAATCTCTTCTGGTTCTTCCTTGCACCCATTATAAAGCCATTTCTTAATAATTGCATTCAGACCTGCCTTAAAAAACTCTATATGATAATCCACATATTTATCATTAAAAAATACTTTCGATAGATTTGTGTCATAAAGTAAAACTCCATTAAAATTTTGATCTTTATTTAATTTAAAATAAGTTTGATAAAAAATTTGATTTTCTTTAATATGCCGAAATAATTTTAAAAAATCATTAGATTTATATTTTGTGTCTCTTTCTTCTTTATAAAGAGAAAAAACTTCCTGTTCTAAATCTAGGGCAACCTTATCTGCTAAATCATAAACATCTAAATAATTTGCATAAAAGGTAGAACGATTAAGATGAGCTTCTTTACAAATTTCTGTAACAGAGATTTCATTTAATTCTTTTGTTTGCAACAATTGAATAAAAACTTTTTCTATTTTTTGCTTCGACTCCCTTTTTCTTTTATTATTCGGTGTATTCATATTTCCTCCATTATTCCAACAAATGTTTAAAAATTGATGATTGTTTCTTTTTTCTAAAAAAATTATACTAAAAACGTATGAAACAAACAAGTGTTGTTTTAGAAAGGAGTAAATATGTCTAAATTAGTAGATGCAAACAAAAAAATCGAAAAAACTGTAGTCAACGGTTACCAAAAGATTGAAGACACCGTCGTTGGAGGCTATAAAAAGGTAGAAGATACAGTCGTTGGTGGTTATGAAAAAATCGAAAACAAATTTGTAGATACCTTTTTAAGAAAAGAAGATGAAACCATCGAAGAAGCAAAAGAAAGATTAAAAAAAGAACAAGAAGAAAGAAAATAAAAAATGGAGGGAAACAGATGAAAAAAGAAACTTTATTAGAAATCGTTTTAGGAACAATCGGTGGACTTATATTCGCCGTTGGAATGTGCATGTGTCTCATTCCTGAATGGAATTTATTTAATGCTGGAGTAGTTGTAGCAATCATTGGTTTTATAATCTTATTGTGTATCATTCCAGTATATCGAACTCATCATCCAAAGAAAACACATGGACCTGTGAACTGGGGCATAGTATTCGCTTGGGTAATTGGAGTCATCGGAGCACTTATCATGGGTTTTGGAATGAGTAGATGCATGGTTGATGGTGCAGAAGCATCCGAAATGTTAATTGGCATCATAATTGGTGTAATAGGGCTAGTAATATGTGTTCTAGACTACCCAGTTTATTCTTATTTAAAAGTTACAGTTCAGATAGAAAAGACGAAATAAAAGTCGAATCTATCTTTTTTATTACTATTTTACTAAAATAAAA
>CALVOL010000007.1 GCA_944350285.1 uncultured Bacilli bacterium
GTTAGCAGGTGTAACAGGAATCATATTATTAAAGTTTATTGCCCCTAACTCTCCATGATCAATCTTCATAAAATCAATGGTATCATTCATCCTTCTATGTTTTGTTTTTGGGCTAGATAAAGGCGCAAAATAGTCAATATCATGAACTCGAAACAAAATACCAATAAAAGGTCGAAGTTTCTTTGCATCAGCATTATAAGGAACTCTACTATCAAAAGTTCTTAGAAAATTACAATACTGCGAATTAATCGTTACAAATTTAATTTTAGTATATTGTGTGAACTGTAACAAAATATTCACCTGCCTTTTCATTAGTAGATTGTATAAGAAAAGATAAGGATATTTTGTCGATTTCTGTCACAACAAAAAAAGATTAGAGTTTGCTCTCTAATCCTGCATTTTTCACTGCCATATATAGGGCTGGCTTCACCCACTTTTTTAACTGCCGTATATAGGGCCGGCTTCACCCACTTTTTTTACTGCCATTTCTAGGGGCTGGCTTCACCCCGCTTTTTTAAACTTTACAATTTCTTGTACATTCATAATCTAACATAAAACTATTAATTTGTCCATTATTTTTCACACTATTTTATATAATGAGAATCTCTTTCCATTTCTTCATCAGCTCTTTTAGCAAGCTTTAAAGCGGAAAAAGTAAATACTAAAAAGAAACTTAGTAAAATCATTCCGATAACAAAAAACATATATCAATTCCCCCTTCGATATATGTATACTATTCATTTTTTTAAATATCACAACAAATTCGACAAAATAAGATAAAATTTTCTTAAACATAAATGTTCATTTTACATTTTGGCTCATTTTCACTTTACAAAATGGCTGAGTTTCATTTTACATTTTGGCTATATATTACATACTTTAATCGCTCTTACCATACACAACATGTTCTAAATCGATAATATTATCTTGTTCTATTTCTAATTTATAAATATCCGGAGATGCCCACTTTAAAGTAATATTTAAATCACGATAACAAAGAGTTAATTGATCCTCTATATATCTTATTTCACAAAAATTCATCAGTAAAATAAACAATGCAAAATGATGTGAAAAAATAGCTATGGTTTTATTTTGATTAGATTCGCAAATTTCATGAAACACTTCTGTCATTCTTTTTTGAACATCATAGAATGATTCTCCATCTTCTAATTTAAAATCAAAGTCATGTTCTCTTAAATAATTAAAAGTTTTATTATCCATCGTTTTCTTACCAGTCTTTATCTCTTCTAATCTAGAGTCCAAATAAATATCTAAATTTAATTTTGCTGCCAAATACTTAGCAGTAGCTACACTCCTTGCATATGGAGAAGAATATATCTTTTCGACTTTAGATAATTCTGGAATATCTGATAATTCTTTTGCGAGTCTCTCCCCTTCAACAGTTAATGTCATAGCTTTAGTATCCAATTCAAAATCATTATTTTGAATAATACCTTTCTTTAATTTTTCAGAATGTCTAATTAAATATATTGTTGTCATATTCCACCTTAACCTCATCTATATAAAATACTAGTTATTCACATTGTCACTATCTTTCCTATAAATAATTCCTAAATCTATTAGCATGATACTAATTAAAGATAAAGCCCTAAATCTCTTACTATATTTATAATTATCTTCTTCCTCACGAAAAATAATACAATTTTCTCTTTTAAAATTCGATGGATCGTAAGAAGTAATACCAAAGAGTTTCATTGTTCTATGCATGTTTTCGGCTGCTAATATTAATGAGTTTTCATCAATGTCTCTTATATTCTTTTTTATCCGATGAAAAAATTCTGCTTTAGCTTTTTTCGCATCATTGCTTTGATAAAAACTTCCTCTCCATAATTGCTTTTGAAAATTGGAAAGTTCATAGACTTCAACACAAGGATAACTTAAAAGAAGTAACCCGTTCATCTCGTATTCATTATCCATCGCACTGGCAAAAGATTCCAATGCTTTTTTTACCACTTTTTGTTCATTGGATTTATTGTCTCTATCCCATAAAATATAAATAGGGATATTTTTTAAACTTCTTCCTAATCGAGGACTTAAAAGATTATATATATTATCATAATAGTTTTCACCCTCAAATATAGATTTTATACTTGAATTCGCTGTATTAACAACAATAACTTTAGAATTCATATTACTTTTACTAATAAAGACATCTTGACTCTTTTTTCCTCTACGAATTGACACATAATTATAGTCTAAAATATTTGTAAAAATATGCTTTAGCAACCGAAATTCTTCATCTTCCCCTTCAACAATTATAATAACTTCACCAATAGATTGATCTTTATTTATCTGTAATTTCCTTGTTATATCTTGGCATTCCATCAAAAACTCCATTTAAATACATTTTTTCAATATTTTGTGATTCCCGAGGATTTTCTAAAGATGCTCTTTTGATTATAGTCCCTCTTTTTGGATCAAATCGAAAAGTATAAATTTGATCAGGTCTTAGTAAAGATGTGTCTAATAAATTTGTAGAATGAGAAGTGAAAAATAACTGAGAATTTTTACTATTATTGAAAAAATATTTTATTAATGCTTCCTCTAATTCATTATGTAATCCACTAGAAAACTCATCAACAATAAGCATACAATTATTTTTCGTAGTAAATAAAATCGGTAATAATGTATTCATAAAGACTCTATTTCCAGTCGATTCTAAAGCAAGTGGAAAAGCGAAATTTGTTCCATTCTTTTTTAAACAAATAGTTTCTTTATCTGCTGCAATCTTCATGGTTTGATCAGGATTTGTCAGCTGTTTATTAAACACCACTTCGCTATTATAACCGAGTTCCTTCATGAATTTATTTAAAGCAGTGGCATCGCTATTTTCGGCATATTTATCAATAATTTGTTCTGCGGCTTTTAAAGAATTATATGATTTGGTAAGACGTCCACCAAGAAGACAATTAATATACATTGAATTCTTTAAAAAATCAAACCACTGATTTAAAATTGGATGATTATTAAATCTCGTATTAAAATAAATAAATTTAACAATAGATAACTGAAGATTAATATCAATATTTGTATTTTCTTCTGTTAAATAATTCTTTCCTTTAGATTGTAATCTTTCTAAAACTAATTTTTGATTCAAATATAATTTTTCTTGATTAAAAGCATTTCCATCAAACTCAACATCATATTTTAATATATTATTATCAATCTCAAATTCATAAGATAAATTATACCTTGTTCCATTTGTATACATTGACTTTTTCATGATAAAATTAGGCTCTGAATTATCTAATAAAAAATCTAATAATAATACTATAGCTTGTAGGGCTTGTGTTTTACCGGAAGCATTCTCACCAATAAATAATGCTCCTTTCAAAATACGATCTTTATTCACATTTGTATCATTTAGTATTTTAGAATTGGTAGCTTTAAAATCAAAAATTGTTTCTTCCATAAACGTTGTATAATTTTTTAAAACAATTTTTGTTAACATAATATCACCTTCCTAATATTAGTATATTCGATAAATAAAAAAAAATTACAGTTTAAATATTTAAACTGTAAAAATTTTACGTTTATTATACATAATTATAATAAAATGTCAAATATTATATTTATTCTTTTGATTTCTTAAAAGAAAATTAAGTTTTTTCTGATGTTTTATTAATTGCTTTACGAACAACATTTCTACATTTCCTTACAACTCTAGAAAACAGAGATTTTCGCTTCACATATTTTTTAGCCAATTCATCAAATTCTAATTTATCC
This sequence comes from uncultured Bacilli bacterium, assembly GCA_944350285.1. GTDB lineage: Bacteria > Bacillota_I > Bacilli_A > RF39 > UBA660 > Ventrenecus. Next base: position 3,748 of record CALVOL010000007.1, read on the forward strand.
AAATCTTCAAAAAAGAAATCTCTATTTTTATCAGGCTTTACCGATGAAATCATAGCTGAGTTATATTGCAACGCTTGTTCAAAATTAGTTTCTATACATACCATTTGCTTTCTAATAGCGTCAAATAATTCTTTTCCCTTTACAGAATTAACTAGTACAAGAGAAGTTCCTTTATTATCAAAAAAATCCTTATGAATATGTTGAACACCCCAATAATCCGCCAAAGTAATATCAGAAATTCTACTTTTTTTCTTAAAATGACAATGATAACAAGAGTCTCTTAAACAAATATTACGTAAAAATGTTCTCAAAAATAAATCTTGAGTCTGATTTTTACAATATGTTTTTTGATTATAAAAAAATTTCATATTAAATAAAATCCAACCTTGATCCTTATTTCTAAAAGAAATTCCTGTTGGTATTTCTTTATCTTTTTTAATACGATAAGCCTTATATTTCTCCCAAACTTTAGGCGATGGAACACCATGACAAATAATATCTTGAGTATACAATTGCGGGTAGTCCTTACTCAAAAAAGACTTTAACCCTTCAATCTGGCAAGGCGTTCCAGTATATAGCACCGTCACGCCCTTATTCAAAAAATCTTTCACTTCACGATAAGTTGTACCAATAGTGCTTTGTACATATTTAGAACCCATTAACTTTATCAAATCTTTTTCAGTAGTAATCTTGATATGTTTCACTACAAAATTATCATCAAAAGCTGCCCCAAAAACAACTCCATTACGTCTCAAAACTTCTTTGGCAAGCAAAATAAAAATACCACCAGAAGAACTATCTCTTCGTTCTTGTTCATTTAGATTATAACAAGCATAGGCTTTCGTCTCATTTTTCGACATCTTATTTTTTAAAACAGGACATACTCTTTTGCATAATCCACAATCAATACATTTTTTAGAATCTATTTTAGGATATCGAAAACCTTTATCATCTTCTTCCATAGTAATAGCGCCCTTTGAGCAAGCATTAAAACAAGCATGACACCCACAGCAAACCTCTTTTTTTACAATTTCATTCATGACTTTACTCCTTTCAAGTGCATTTTTACTAAAATTTTATCAATAATCCCCTTTTCATATTTATTCATAACGAATAAATATGAAGTAAGACAAAACAACAAAGTATATACTCCACCATAGACAAGAAAATTCCAAATACCACTAAAATGAGTAAAATGCATAAATACTAGAATAACTATAATTGGCATAACAAAAGGAACAGTCATTTTAAAAATATTTTTCCAAAATTTTATAACATCCAATTTAATCTCTTTATAATAATAAATATTCATAATAATGATATTACAAACTACTAACGAAATACAAGTACCAAGAGCGGCACCTATGGCTCCCCATTTTTGTGCAAGAAAAATACTAATAATTACATTAATAATAGTCATCCCAAACGATACAATAGCCTTAAACTTATACTTATCCATTGCTTGCATAATACTAATTCCCAAATTTTGAATTAATGGAACACATAATGGAATAATCAAAAGAAGCGCTATATAATAAGATTCTTCATATCCACTTCCGGCCCATAATAATATGAAATTTTTACCAAACAACACTAATCCACTACACATTAAAAATATAATATAGTATTGTAATCTTCCAACTTTAATAAACTCGTTTGTAAGTTCATCAGTAGTAGCTTTTTTAGCAACCAATTTAGACATCTTTGGTAACAATACCCCACTTAATGCTGAAGACAAACTAATGAATAATTGATTTAAAGTGGCCGCGATAGAATAAACAGACACCGCAATAGTTCCTGATACAGCACCTAAAATAAACTGATCTACAGACCAATTTGCCTTATCCACTACAATTCCTAAAAAAATCCATATGGAATAACCAAGAATGGTTTTAAATAATATTTTATCAAATCCTTTATATTTAGTAGAAATATGCAATTTATTCTTACAATAAAAATAATTAGACAACACAATAAAAATATTAACAGCTGTGATAACAATACAAAGTGCTATTGATTTATAACCCATAAATAATAACGGTATCATAAGCAATGGTTTTAAGATTGCTCCAATAATCACGCGAATTTTTTGAAAAACAAACTTTTCATATGCACTAACAATAGAACTATAAATATTAAAAGAAAATGTAATCATCATATTAACAGACAAAATAAGCATCATAATTTTCATTTTATGTAACTCAATATCAGTCATTGTATTCCCAAATATACTATCAACACCAAAGAATAAAACAAGTCCTAATATTGCCACTATAATGCCAATTATAATATAAACAATCTTAAACATACCATGAAGTTTCTTCTCTTCTTCATATTTCTTTTGTTCTCGATATTTAACAGTATATATAATAATTGCATTCCCAAAACCCAAATCAAGAACTGCTAAATAACCAATAATATTTGCTACCAATGAATATAGCCCATATTCGCTCTGACCAAGCATCCGTATCAATAAAGGCGTATACAAAAGTTGTATCAAAGTATTTACAATAATTGATACATAAGTTAGTATCACGCCTAATTTTCTTTGTTTACTATCACTCATACAAATTCCTTCTTTACAACAATGAATTTATTATACCTTATTTTCAGTTTTTATCAAAATATTATGAACTCTATTTATCTAAATTTAAAATTTCATTTAGAAAATCAACACTATTTTGAATTAATGTATGTAATTTTTGATCGACCTTTTTATAATCAATTTTAGGTAAAGAGTCCAAACTATCTAATGATTGCAATTCATCAGAATGAAAAATTCTTCCCGTAATCCCTAAACTCTCTAACAAATCATATATTCTATTATTCATAGAATTTCGAGTAATAACAAGAAATTCTTTATGATTTATAATAGAAAATACAGTTCCATGAAATGAATTTGTAATAACAAAAGAAGAAGATGCAATTGCTGCCAACCATTCACTAGGACCTAGATGATTTAATTTTTTATCAAGATACCGAAATCTTTTTTTATAAAAAACATCTCTAATTTTCATTTGCTTCTTTTGACACAACTGGTCAATCAACTGAATATCATTAGAATTTAATCCTAAAGTATAAACAAAAACATATGGTTTAATATCCACCTTAGGAATTACTTTTTCCCAATCCTCATTCGATAAAAGTAACGTCGGATCTAATACATTTGAAATCTTTTTATCTGTATATTTTTGAATTAACCCAACAGAGCTTTTTTCTCTAACAGAAAGATAATGAAAATCATTAATATACTTAACTATTTCAGTAACATTCTCTTCGTCATTATCAAGCTTCATATCTCCCACACTTGCGGCATAAGCATTTTTTCTCGAAGCATCCTTCACAAAATCTAAATAAAAATGCTTACGAACAGGAAAAGCAATCGCGGGATTCCATACTTGATCACTTCCAACAATATATACACTACCATCATCTTCTAAAAATTCTACAGGAGAACTCATCGAAAAATTTTCTTTGCGAAATTGTTCAAACTTTTGATTACGACGATAATAAACAACTCTTTTTATTCTCCCCTTCATAGAAGGCTTCTTATTTAAATATTCTGTATAATTAACAATCGTAGAATTATGACCTAATTCTTTTATCTTATGTTGTAAAGCATACGCTTGCAAACATCCTCCATAATTGTTACCTAATAAAGTTAATATTTTTATCATAAAGTATAACTCCTTTCCTGTCTATTCATTCCCAAAAATGTTAACTCCTTTAGTCAAATAGCTTTGATAATTCTTTAAAGCATAATCACCTGAGTCATAAGTATAAATATATCTATAAAAACCAACAAAACAAAGTAAAAATATTAAAGAATTATAGAAAAATCTATTATTTCTTCCAAAAATCGTACTAATATAATATATCACGAATGGGAAAAATATAGAAAAATAATCTCTAAATCTTGTAATAATTTCAAAACTTCTTAATAAAGAAACCATAGGAATAATCAGCAAATACAAATTAATAATCATCTTTCTCTCATGAGAAGCATTTTTATAAACCTTATTATAAAATATTATAATGAGTAACCACACACCAAAAGTTTCAATAGAACTTAAAATATTCAATGCTGAGCTATTTCCTATCAAATACGCTTCTGTTTTACTCATAATCTTAGCACTATTACCAAAAATACTTACAATCAAATCTGTTGGATTAAAAGCAAAGATACCCATTAAATTTAAAACAAGAAAAGCTAAAAATATTAATCCGCATATAATTAAACCTTTCTTACTAAAGTTTAATTTTCTTATAAAAATCAACGGTATTAAAACAACACTACTGATATGCAAAAAGATACATGGTATAATACATAATAGATACTTCTTTGTATTCCCCTTAATCAAAAAGTAAACAGCATTTAAAAATATAACTAAAACTAAAGATTGTCTCATACTAACAAATGTATTAAAAATACAACATTTATACAAAAAGATAATTATAAAATAAGAAAAATCAATATCAAATCTTTTTAATGCCTTATATAACAAAGTATAAAATAAAATAGAATGAATTAATGTGAAACCATAAAAATTAAAGCCAAATGATTTTACTATAGAATTTAACAAGATATAACCAATCTCGGTATCATACTGATTTGTAACACTAAAAGAAAATTCAGATAAAGGAGGTGCAGCTTTAAAAATATTTTCATAAATATTATAATCCCAGCCACCTAATCGATATCTTGTTCCAGAAAGCAAAATTAGTACAATTAATGTGATAATCTCAATTGCCTTTTTTGCACTATTACTTTTAGCCCCTTTATGCAAAATATAAAAAACTAAACATAGTATAAAAACCGAAACATAATATAACATTAGCTAACCTCCTAATTTTATCTTATTAATTGTTTTCCCCATAAATCTTATAATTGTCTTTTCCCCAACTTTTTTAAAACCAAGTCGCATAAAATTTTTATACGATGGAATGTTGTATTCATAAACAAAAGCATAAAACTTAGAATTTGCTTTTAAATGCTCTATTTGATGAATTAATTCAAGAATTAAATCACATTGATATTTTTTTCCTCTAAAGTTATGTTCGACAGATATATGAGCAATAATATATCTATCACTATCACAAATTTTAAAAAAGTGATCTGACTTACATGAACCAAAAATTATGAATCCTTTTCCAATTAATCGATCCTCTTTCACAAGAGCTATCCCCTGAATTTTATCCGATATAATATATTTTTCCATTTCTTTATCTCGACCGGATAAATTTAAAACCGCCATATAATTGTCCAAGGTTAACAAGACAACTTTATAATCTTTGTTATATGGTTCTTTTTTTAAAGTATTATAATCACACATCAATATATCTCCATTAATATCTTTATGACATACCTTTTCTAATTTATTGATAAAACCATTTAATTTCAATTTATTAAGCACTTTATGAAACTTCATACTCTTTGCAACACGTTTATCTAAAGGATTATCTCCTAATAAAATTTTACATTTCTTTCTATCTTTTTTGTAGGTAGAATAACTAATTTCTTTATCAAGTACATTGTGTAAATCAGCCTGGTCATCCATAAAATAATACTCATCAGCGATTAAAGGACAATTATAGAACTTCTTATGAATATTAGATAGATACCAATAATAAACTATTCTCGCATCTCCAAAAGCATAAGAAGGTGCTCCATTTCTAAAATTAATTTCATTAATATAAAACGTATCCTTACACACAAAACACTCTATGTCAAATATTCCATTATAATGAATATGGTTCATAAGTTTTTCGATTTGATTTGTTAAGTCCTGATATTTTTCTTTCGGAATAACCACTCCAAAAGTCGTACTACCTCTCTTTTGAGGCCATATTCTTTCTTTCTTAATAATTCCAGCAACACTTGTTTTGCCATTATAAGAAAAACCACCAATATCTACTTCATAATCATAATGAATAAATTCCTGTAATAAAATTTTATCATAATTAAGTTCTTTTAATTTTTTTAAAGCTTGCTGATACTCCTGTATATTATTACAAATAGTAATATCATCTTTTTGACCATTTGCACTAATAACAGGTTTCATGATACATGGTAAATCAAACTCTTCCTTTGAATTACAAATGTCAATCAACTTACTTTTTGCCATTTTAATATGTTGTTTTTTTACTAAATTATATTGATTATATTTATCCATAAACTGAATAATATTTCCTTGCTTACCGTCTAAATTAGGGACAATAAAATTTTTAAAAAGAATATCATAAATCTCATCTATTTTATAGGTTGCCAAATCAGTTGTAGGAATAATAACTGGTTTTTCAGTTTCCTCTTTAAATACCGACATAATCGTTAATAAAGCAATTTCCTCATCCGTACAAATCCAATATTTATAAATATATTTACTTTTAATGACTGAAACGTTATGAGTTTTACTAACAACAAATACATAAGGTTTTATACCATTTTCTCCAAAAGTTCTAATAACACCCAATGTATTAACATGATCATTCCCAATAATGATTACTTTATTCATGTTTTCCTCTAACCTTTCTAAAAACAACAATCGCTAACTGTAATAAACAATCAAAGATATTCCGATGTCTATTACCATACTTATCTAACAAAAAATCCAAATTAACATCAAATTGCTCTCTATACTTCCGAATAAAAGTTTCTAAATATTGAAAATCCTCTTCTTTCATATTATTTGGATGATATATAAAAGTATAAATTCCAAACGAAAATAACTTATGAGGAGTATCAAAAACAGAAGGAAGAAATAATACGCCATTTTTTTTATAAGGATAAAAGGCATATCCATCCGAAACAAACTTATAAAATTGCAATTCTTTGATAGCAGCAATAGTCTCATTATCAAAAGTATGAGCAGGCGCAAAAAAGCAAACTGGCTTCACATGATGTTGTTGAAGTAACTCATATCCTCTTGTTAATATTTCTTTTTGTTCTTGAAAACTTTTTCCACTAAACTCAGTTCGAACAGTCTTAGATAAATCATGATGAAGACCATGTTGAGCTATAATCCAATCATGTTCTTGCCATCTTGGTACAATTTCAGTCCAAAAGTTTTTTAAAGAAGAATAACAAAACTCTTTATCTTTATTATCTGGTATGATACCAACAATTGGTTTAATCTGATATTTATTTAAAAGTTGCTCTACTCTTAACCATTTTTTATCATCCATGCTTGGACAAGCATCATCAAGACGAACTATAAATTTCAACATGCTTTTCTCAACTCCACTCTACTTAATAATAACTTTAATTTATCACTCAATAGTTTTAGCAATGTAGCAATAACAAATGATAAAATAATTATAATAAAGCAATTTAAATAATAATATCTAGTACAGGAAATTAAGCTGATAGGACCAACAATTAACGCATAATGTGTTATATATACATAATAACTGATATTATCCAAATAATCTAATACTTTATTGTATTTGAGTTTAACTTTTGTACATACATATTTTACTGTCGTAAATAAAGAATAAGCTAAAGACAAATGAACTACAAAATAAATAATTGAATTATATATTGGTGTTTCATCAATAAAATAATGTGCAACAATTTTAAGCGATAATGCTAAGACACAAATTATTCCAGTTAAAAATATATTATATTTAATTTTTTTTTCTTTTTCTTTATAACTCATACCTAAAAAATAAGTGAAAATCATAAAAAACAAATCACATATTTTTTCATTAATAAATGCTACACCGCAAATCAACAAAAATAACACCGCCAAAAACACAGGATTCCAAAATAATCTTTTTATATATTCCTTGCACAACGTTAAAACATAACAAATCATAATAACGCTAACAAACCATAAATGTGTCATTCCTAGGACACCTTTTGTAAAATACTGTATATCAAATAAATAAACAAAAATTTTTTTCCAATCAAATTGCATTCTTTGAATCAGAAAAACAATTATAACAAACACTAAATATATACATACAGGAATTGTTATTTTTTTATACTGTTTTAAAAGCCACATCTTTTTATTACCAAGATTCTTTTCACTATACAAATAACCAGACATAAATAGAAAAGTATAAATTCCAAATGTCAAAAATTGACCAATAACATGATTGGTTACTAAATGGCACAGTATTATCGAAAACATTGACACCACTCTTATTATCTGAATAGATAAATCTTTTTTCATAGCTTTCTCCTTTCTATTTACGACTACTTAAGATTTCTATATTTCTTTAAATAATAGAAATAAGACGGAATAAAAGTCACTATTAATAACATAAAATGTTTATTTTTCATATAGCGAAAATGATTTTTAGCAATCAAATTAGCAATATTATATTGAATAGCGCCTTTTACCCTATTTCTCCACAATTTTGATATTTCTAATCTTTGCTTTGAATATAAAATATATCCTTGAACATTATTTTTTAAAAGCTGTGCGGAATGATTAGTATAGCCATCTTCTTGATATTCATAATAATAAATATAATCTTGAAGAAAATAACACTTTCCAATAGTATCCAATTGATCATATAAATAACTTTCTGGCACAAACTTTTCTCCTTTTATAATTGGAAACAAATGCTGTTTCAAAATATCTGTTTTATATAACAAAGCAAGTTCATCCTTAAAATGATATTTTCGATACAAAGCGGCCACAGTAATTGTTTTCACTGGAATTTTTTTGGCTATTATTTTATCACAAAGAATATTCTTTTTATAACCCATAATTCCAACAATCTCATCATCATTCATAATCAGAGAATTAATTTCATTTAATTCCTGAATGGTATTCTCACCAATATAATCATCAGAGTCAACACAAAAAAACAAATTATACTTAGCATTCTTCACACCAACATTATGGGCATAGGTTTTTCCGTGATTTTCTTGGTAAATATATCGAATAGAAATTTTATTTTCATCCATCCAGCCTTGTATCAAATCTTTACTATGATCTATGGAACCATCATCAACAATCAACCATTCAAAATCATGATTAGTTTGTTTTAACAAACTATGATACAAACGTGGCAAAGTAGTTGCTCTATTATAAGTTGGCGTAAAAATTGTAATTCCCGTTTTCATGATAAAACTCGTTCCTTTCATTATAATTAAAGATTTGTTTCAGACTCAGTATAGCAAAATTCATAGATAGATAACAAATTATTTTGAAATTGTTTCTCATCACTATATTTTAAACAACGCGATATTGGTTTTGGTTGTTTTAAATATTTGTTAATTTTATCAACATATTCATCTAGATCATTACAAATATAAAATGAATTATTCTCATAGATTTCCTTTAACCCCCCGACTCCACTATTAAAAACAGGCTTTCCTAAAATATTACATTCAATCGCCGCCAAACCAAATCCTTCATACAAAGATGGCATAATACCAATTTTAGAATTTTTAATATAAGGAAACGGATTAGATTGAAAACCTAAAATATCTACATTTAGTTTTTTTTCTTGAATTTCTTTTTTACACGCTTCCATCAATATGCCATCACCAATCATAACAGCAGTAACTTCTCTTTTCTCAGAAAGGTGTTCGATAACTGCAAGAAATTCCATAGGATTTTTTTCCGGACTAAGCCGTCCTAAATAGAAAAAGTCATAAGTTTTATCCACGGAAAACTCATTAGACATTTTTTGAATTTTATTTGCATCCACATAATTATATAAAACTTTAAATTTATGGCCAATACTATTCTTAAAAACATACTCATTCAATACCGATTGAGATACCCCTACAACCTCAAAAAAATTTCTGGAACTAATCCGATATAAAACACTTTTTAATGACAATTTATTCATACTAAAATCATTCTTATGTAAATGCGATATTACTCGATATCGTTTTCCAAAACGACTTGCTATCAAAGAAGCCTTAATATCATGAGCATGAATAATATCTGGCTTGTATTCTTTTATAATCCGTTTTATATCACCATAACGAAATTTCTTCAAAGGATAATATTTGATTTTTTTCTTATTTAAAATATCTTGAATAGAGCCAACAGGCGAACAATATGCCATCTCATAATAATCAGATAACTGTTCTATAATAGTACAAACCACATTTTCTGCTCCAGAATATTTATTACTAGCCAATAGATGCAACACTTTTTTCTTTTGGGTATAAATCGCATCCATTTTTCTTAATATATCCGACAACATATATTCTTGCGATTTTTCTAATCCATTTCTAGAAAATTCATCATATTTCTCTCGGTTCTGATAAAGCTCTAAAATTTTAGAAACAAAGAAAGAACTATCATACGAAATGATATATCCACTTAATCCATCCTCTACTAAATCTCTTTGTCCTCGACAATTAGTCGCGATAACAGGAAGTCCTACATGCATAGCTTCCATAATATTAACCGGTAGTCCCTCTCTAAGACTAGAAGCAACAGCCAAATCAGATATTTTTAACAACTCAGGAATATCTTTTCGAAATCCCAAAAAGAAAATATGATCACATAAATTCTTTTCAGCTACAATTTTTTGGTAATATCCATGATAAGAATCTTTACCCGGCAAAAGAAGCTTAATATTAGGATATTTCTTTACCAATTGTTCCATAGCCTCAATAAGTAAAATCTGGTTCTTATTCTTGTTTAATTCAGCCGGATAAATTAACACAAAATCATCTTTTTTAAGTCCCAAAGATTTTCTAAGTTCCAGCTTTTCTTTTTCACTCATTTGAAAATCAAATTTTTCTTCATCAATTCCCACGCCCGGAACATATTTGATATCCTTGCATTTCTTAAACTTCTTTTTAGCACGTTGATAATCCTCTTGATTAATTAAAATTAATGTATCTGTATATTTAGATAAATATTTTTCCACTGAATAAAACAAACACCAATTAAGAAGCGGAGCTCCTTTAAAAAAATGAAAACCATGTGCGGTATAAATCACCCTAGTACCATTTCTTCTAGCCTTTTTAGCAGCAAGCCGTGTAATGGCACTTCCCATTGGTGTGTGCGTATGAATAATATCATAATGCTCTTTCTGAATAACTTTTCTAAGCTCTTTAATAGCCTTTAAATTATTAATTTTAAAAGGACTTCTTTCAAATGGAATAATAATTTTCTTATCACAATATGGAATTTCTTCAGTTCCATTCGTAGCCACATGAACTTCATAGCCATGCTCTTTAAAATACTTTAAAAAAGGAATGTGAAAGGCCAATATATGAGCATCAACCGTCGCTGAAAACAAAACCTTCTTCATCTCTTACACTCCCTCATGAATTGCCGTTTTTTCTTGCTTTAATGCTTCTAACTCATTCTTAATTGTCTCTTTTCCAGCATCCGCGCCTTTACCAGATAATACTGTAACAATTGTTAAGAATACAACTTTACAATCCTCAAAGAAAGTTAAATTTTCTACATAATGCACATCATATTTAATCTTCTGAAAAATCGTAAGACCATTTCTTCCTTTTGCTTGAGCAAGTCCCGTAATACCTGGACGAACATTCACTCTTTTTCTCTGTTCTGCGTTCATGTTCTCATAGTAATCCGTAATCCAAGGACGCGGCCCAATAAAACTCATTTCTCCTTTTAAAATATTAAATACTTGAGGAATTTCATCCAAAGAAGTTCTTCTTAAAAATTTACCAACTTTTGTATGCTTATCCGCACATTTAAAATCATGAACATCATTATCTACTTTCATACTCCGAAATTTAATAAGTTGAAATACCTTCCCATAACGACCAGTTCTATATTGTTTAAAAAATACAGGTCCATGATCTTCTAATTTAATAGCTATCGCAATCAATATCATTGGAATAGCAAAAAGAATCAACAATAAAATTGCTCCAAAAACATCTAAAATTCTCTTTACAAATTTCTTATACATACAAACACTCCTAATCAACATCACTATCATACAAAATATAATCAAAATTTTCAACAAATAATTTATGAACTATTCTTTTATCTTTTACAATTTTCGTTACTTTTTTATATGCTTTTTTTAAATCATAGGGCTCAGCATGATGGGTATCGCTTGCCAAAAAGGTAATCATTCCTTTTTGCAGTAATTTTTTTAATCTTTTCTCGGCCCCTTTTGTATACTTGCCAAGGAGACTCTTGTAATTTCCTTGTAATAATACTCCCATATCTCTTAAATCTTCAAAAAATGTAGAATCTTCACTGATATAATGATACCTTTCTGGATGAGCGAGTATAGGGATATACTCATGATTAATTAATTCAAAGAAGATATTTTTTACATTTAATAGTTCATTGTTCATGGGAAGCTCTACTAAAACATAACGAGAATGATTTAACGTCATACATTCCCCATTCTCTAGCAGTTCTAAAATATTGTCACATAGTAAAATTTCGTTTCCTAAATATAAATGAATAGGCAACTTTCTTGTTTCAACGAGTTCTTGTAATACTTCAAAACGAATTTTCTTTTCTTTGTTATTACAAGCATATTTGCTTCCATAAATATAATGGGGTGTCAAAATAATATCTGACACCCCTTCTTCTACTGCAAGTTTTAAAATTTCAATGCTTTCTCTAGCTGAACTACTACCATCATCAATGCCAGAAAGTATATGACAGTGGATATCTTTTAAATTACTGTTCATAGTACTCATAGTATCCGTATCCTTTCTTATGTTTGAGTTCTACTTTGTTCAAGACCACTCCAGTTAGTTCTGCGTTTGCTTTTTCAAAAGCTTTTTTTACATCATTTAGCATTTCTGCTTTTGTCTTTTTTGCGGATACAACAACTATATTTGCATCAGAATATCTTGTCATAATTAGAGTATCTGATAATCCTAAAACAGGAGGACAATCAAAAAGGATAATATCAAACACTTGATCCAACTTTTGCAAAATCTCACGATTTGTATCAGATGCCAAAAGTTCAATTGGATTAGGAGGAGTCGGTCCCTTCGGAATCAACGAAACATTTTCAATATCAGTTTTCACAATATATTTCGCCAAATCTTTTGGTTCATCATAATTCAATATTAAATTAGAATACCCACGGCTTGAAGAATTCTTAACATGAAAAATCTTATGTTGCCTTCCTCTTCTTAAATCACAATCAATAATCAAGACTTTTTTATCTTCTTGTGCATAAGCTAATGCAAGATTGGCTAAAATAAAGCTTTTGCCATCTCCCATCTCCGCACTAGTTAATAAGATGATTTTCATCTCTGTATCTACAGCTGAAAATTGTATATTTGTTCTGATCGTTTTAATTGCTTCACTAAATGCAGATTTCGGTTTTACATTTACTATTAAATCGCTACTTTGATCCATAAATTAACCTCTCTTTTCTACATATGGTACGTTTCCTAAAACGACCAACCTAAATTTTTCTTCAATTTCTGTACTAGATTTAATTGATGTATCGAAATAATACATAATAAAGATGATAACGCAGCCAATAATTATACCAATCAGCAAATATAAAACTATTTCTTTCCCTATATTTACATTATATGGGCTATTTTCTACAACCGCTTCATCAAGTACGGATACGTTTTGTAAATTATAACGTGTTCTAATATCAGCTATAAACACTTCAGCAATTTTATTGGCAATCTGAGCTGCTAATTTATTATCTTGATCAGAGACCGATATTTTAATGATATCTGTATCGCTTATTGCTGAAACTGATACATTACTTGCTAATGCGCTTTCACTGTAAGAAAGCCCTAATTGACTAATCACATCTGAAAGTATATTTCTGCTCTTAATAATTTGTGTATACGTTTCTAATAAGTTACGATTCACTTGAATATCACTATTTGTAATCGTATTTCCGCTACTCTGGTTCACTAAAACAATTGATGTTGTTCCATGATACATTGGTTTTTTAATAGCGACAGAATAGATACATCCTACAATAAAAATAACAGCAACCACACTTAGTATAACCGTTATATGAGAAAGAAAATAAGCTCCAAGTTCTTTCAAATTGATTTCTTCCATATAAAACATCCCTTCTTTTATTCTAAAAATAGTGTAATAAAAAAGTATAAATTTGTCAATGATTTTGCATTGAATTATTCAGGCATTTGTCTTGATTTTCTTTTTGCCTTTTTTAGTGTGAATAGAGCTTATTCCTGTGCTTAATAAACCTAAAACAGCGCACGAAATTATTATCATAATTATGTTAGAATATATGCTGGTTTGGATACTTTTCATCAAATTAGAAAATGATGTATTATAAACATAAAAATTTTGCATATCTAGGGAATTTAAAAGATATATGTATAGTGTTCCATAAACAAAAGCGCTTGTAAACAATGGAATCCCTAATACATTTCTTTTTGTTCCAAACTTTAATAGAAGTCCCAATAATATGATGGTAATACTTAGCATTATTGTAATTGTTGGTATTAGATTTTTGATCTTTACAAAAGGAGTTTGTACTTTACCTAGCAAAAAAGAATTCTCCATATTTTGTTTGTATGTATTCATAATTTCTTCCACAAACATATCCAATGATGCTTCATCACTGACAGTCAAATTATTATGGCTTAAATATGCAATAATATTATCTTCTAATCTGGCCTTAATTTGATCCGTTGGAATTTCCATAGTATTGCCTTCATAAAAGTCGTGAAGATAGTTTAGAAATGCTTCTTTCATCTCACTTTCAGAAATTAGTCCGGCAACAACTTCTTCTGAGAGCCCTGATTGTAAAATATAATAGGAAAATTCTTCTTCTGTAGTCTTGTATAACTCGCTTATAAAATTGCTCTTTTCGATTTCTTTTACCATAAAATCCTCTTTAAAGATCGTATTTCCTAATATCATGAGACCAGCCAAAATAATGATTAAAATTGCTAGTATAAATTCACCAATATAATAACTAATTGTTTTCATTTTCTGGACCCACCTCCATTAATTTTGCATAGACTACATAACGTTCATTGGTTAAGCCAACATACCCCGGAGGATAGCAAGTATAAAGCATTAATGTTTCCTCTTCTGTTTTCACTGGAAGCGCTTCCTCTTCCGTATTTTTGATAATTTTAGATTCTGTCATCTCGTAAGTATATTCTCCATATACGGTATCTAATACAATTGTATCGCCAACTTCTAAGTTAGGAAGTGTACCAAAATAGGCATCGTTATTATGAGCATCTAGAATGATTCCTCCTCCTTCACCTGGAAAGTAGCTGCCGGCTAAATGCCCTACTCCATAACGTAAAATATCTAGTGTGTCCCCATGATAAACTGGTAGCTCTAAATTCAATTTTGGAATTTTAATTGTCGCCCAAACAGTACCATAATTTGGATAATCCGTTAATCTTTTTTCTACTTGATCAAATGAGATTGTCTGATTCTCATTTTTTATAGTTGAATAACTCAAGTTGCTTATTAAAGTAAAATATGGCCTTACTTGTCTTTCTACAAACAGGTAAAACAAAAAGATAAGAAATGCCGTAAAGAAAAAGGAAACTGCGATATTCTTCGCAATTCCCTTTAAACTTTTTTTTAGTTTATGCATGTTTTCTTAAAAACATTCCTACAGCAATTGCTAATCCTACTAATGAGATAACCCCAGTAATTAGAAGGATATTATTGTTACCTGTTTGTCTAATTGCTTCTTTGGTTACACGCGCAAATTCTGTTCCATCAATATTTTGGATAGAAAGAATGCCGCCAGATAACACAGTAGCTTTAATTGCTGTATTTTCAGAAATGTCACTAACTAGAGCAACTAATCTGTTTTTATCAGCAGATGATAAATCATTCACATTAGTTACATTCGCATTTCTTAAAATAGCAATCGCTTCGTCAACTTTAGAAGCAATGTAATCAGCATCAGATTCGCTAATTTCATTTTTAGCAAGATATTGTTCTACTAAAACTTTTTCTGTATCTCTTAAAGAGATTTCGTTTCCGTTTATGTCATAGCTTGCTGTTAGTTTTGCTTCTAGTTCGTCTTCTGTCATTGCGTTAACAGATGCAGAAAATCCAAATAATGCAAGTGCTGCTAACACAATCATGCTACATTTTTTCATAAAAACTCTCCACCTTTCTGAAATAATTGTACTATATATTTTTATGATTGACAACTATTTTTTTGTTGGTTTGACAATCTGTCATTATTCGCAAAAATTGTTGAGCTTTTTGAATATATCTTGTCGTACGCTCTACTCCTAAATCTCCTATCTTGTATAACAATTGACATCTCTCTACTTTTAAAGGAATTTCTAAACGTACAAATGACTCTTTTTGTAATCCACACTGTTTATAATCAGAAATTTTTATTCTTTGATACGTATCTTTTTGTGAAGTAATCTTTAAAGCATAGTAATTTTTAAAATCATGTTTTATAAAATGCTCATGTGTATCATCAACAATTAAAACAGGTCTAGTCATAGTCTCAAAAAAAATGTCTTCTTGATTAGAAACAAGCACAGGAACTCGACAAATCCATATTTCTCCAAATTTAGGAGTAGCAAAAGAATGATAGTCCTCCCGTAAAGTAAACTCTGAAACAAGATGAGATATCTCTTCTAATTCTCTTTGTAATTCCCATATTAAATATAATTCCATGGCCATTATTTTATAAAAAGAAGCAGAAAAAAACAAGTTATTTCTAACCTGTTAAATGAATAATATTTAACTTTTTAAAGTCTCGGCCCATTTTTTTCTAACTCATCCGTAAATTTATATGTATCTTCAAAATCTCTTTGAGAAATCCCATACATATCATTAGCATTAGTAATATTAATAAATCCACCAGCAGCAATTCGCATGTCAGAACCCCATTGATTCAAAATAATATTATCTGGAATTTGTACAAATATTTGAGGACCTCCAGTAGGGCGAAATAAGCCTTGGTTTTCAGGATCTAGTTCATATTTCCTTTTAAAAGTAGAATCATCAATAATCCACTGATTAGCATGATTGTTAATATCCACTATGACATTCCCTTGCTCATCTACTTTAGTAGCAACCCATCCTGGTTGTCCTGTTTGACTATCTAAGGCTACTTGAGCTACTTTTTCCTGAACTTCATTTCCTTGAGCATCGACACTCCAAGAAATTACATTCTCTCCTACATTTCCCTGTCTTGCAACAATACGTGCAAATTTTTCTGCTTGTCGTGGTATCATAGAACCACTTTCTATACCTTGTTTCACATAGCTAGCTACATCAACTTTTACGTATTCTCCCATAAATAAATTTATTTCCTTTCAAATTATAAAATTTTTTTGCAAATTTCTTTTCTCATTTCAAAGAATTTATCCATCTTTCTAATTCTTCTTTATTCATGAAACCAACAGTTTTGCCGACTTGTTTTCCATCTTTAAATAGAATTAATGTCGGGATAGACATAATGCCAAAGGATACTGCAAGATCTGTATGTTCTTCTGTGTTGATTTTTAAAACATCTACTCCTTCTAATTCTTCTAATATTGGAGCTAGAGCCTTACATGGGCCACACCAATCCGCATAGAAATCTACTAAAACTAACCCTTTTTTGATTTCTTCTTCAAAATTTTCTTCTTTTAAATGTTTTATCATATTTTTATTCCTTTCTTTTATTCATATTTTTCTAAAATGCTATCTGCATTTTCAATGGACAATTTTCCAGAATCAATTAAATCTTTCGCAGAATTTGCATCAACAATGTTATATTTTAATAAAATATCTAGACTCTGTCTATTGTATTCTTCTTTGTCGTGAATGTTTTGATCCTTTATACTAATGATTTCTTCAAATGCTTTAAAATAATTTTCTGAAATATCTGATAAAATCGGACTGGAATTGGCAATTTTTTCAGCTACAAAACTTTCTTTCATGTATGCATTTGTTGCTGGGATCTGCGAAAGCAAAAATAAAGCAACAAACACAAATAGATATGTTTCAAAAAAGCCAAACAATGCCCCTAATAATTTGGACGGAATCCCAAGGACAATCGTAAAATTAAGGACTTTTTCGATCACTCCTGTCACGGCAATTAAAATTTGTAAAATGCTCATTAATAATACATAGACAATCACAAAAGCAAGTGCTTCATAAATCACAATATTTAACACGGTAAGCCCTTCAAAATCTCCAGCAAAATTAAAGAACGGTAAATAAGTATACATTAATTTTGACAATGGATTTTTTAGATAGAAAGCTAAAATAATTACTATGATTGCTCCGATGAATGTCACAGCACTTTTAATTACTCCTCTTTTAAAGCCAATCACGGCTCCCATTAATAATACTAAGACTATAATCACGTCAATTGTCGTTCCCATACTTTATCCTCCTTGTAAACATTATAGTATAAAAAACTAGGAAATGCAAAGAAATTATGATACACTAAACATGGTGATGTTTATGACAATCGTTTTTAAAGTGAGCGATAAATTAAAAGAAAAGATGATCCAATATTATATGGATAAAAGAAGAAGTAAAACTCCTCCTTATGCCGTATTTCAAGCAGATGATGCGGATACAATTATTACATTATATGAATCTGGGAAAGTAATGTTTCAGGGTATTAGTGCAGACATCGATGCTAAAATGTGGTCAGAAATGGAAGAAAAATTGACAGGCAAAAAAATTAATATTTACGAACCCGAAAAAAAACGAGAAAAAAGTAAATTAGAACGTAAGGAATGGCAAGCTAAATCTACAATTGGTTCTGATGAAGTTGGAACTGGAGATTACTTTGGACCTATTGTTGTAACTGCTTCTTATGTTTCTAAAGACCAAACAGATTTTGTGGAACAATTGGGTGTTCGAGATTCTAAGGTTTTAACCGATGAAAAAATCAAAGAAATTGCGCCTACTCTAATTAAAAATATTCCTTATTGCACTTATATTTTAACAAATACCGATTATAATAAGTATCAGAGTGTGGGCTATAATATGAATAAAATAAAGGCTATTTTGCATAACAAGGTTTTAGTAGAAATGAAGAGACGTGAACCGAATTATGAAGCGATTGTGGTCGATCAATTTGTTTATCCCAAAAAATATTTTGAACATATTCAAGAAGCTACAGAAAAAGTAACTGATATTGATTTTACCCCAAAAGCGGAAAGTAAATGTGCATCCGTAGCTGTTTCTAGTTGTATTAGTCGTTATATCTTTCTTCAAAAAATGGCTGAACTTAGTCAAGAAATTGGTATGACTTTACTTAAAGGAGCCGGCGAAGAGGTCGATAAACAAGCTGCTAAAATCGTTAATACTCATGGGAAAGATAAATTAAAAGAGATTGCTAAGTTAAATTTTAAAAATACTGAGAAATTACAACAATATTTATAGAAATGTTAAAAAGCCTTCAAGATTTTCTCAAAGGCTTTTTTTATTCAGTTTTTATTACATACGGTTCATTTTGTGTTCCTATTCCGCCAGTGATTTCAACATTGGCATTGAGATTTATGACTGGCCGCACACCATATGTATATGACATTTCAAAAGCGCTTGTTATACCATTTTCAGAAAGTCCAAATCCAAATGGTGCTGAATAGTTAGAATCAAAGTCGAATGGTGACATAGCCCAATAATTCGAGTCTGAAAATGGATAGGCCAGCCTATTAATAAAATTCGCTCTATATCCTGCATACATTAATTCATCAACTGTAATTAACCCAATTGGGTTTGTTAATACTTGATTACCAAAATTGTTTGCCACTGTAAACAGATCGTTTGTCACATCCAGACATACCAATGTCGGATTAAATGTTGTATAATATCTCTCATATGGTGCGTAGTAAGTTGTTTTTCCGATGTTGATGCCGTCGCCATTCCAACTATAGCTGGCTAGTGTTCTATCATTACAAAATCCTGAATCAGCTATGTAACTCGCGTATTCGCTTAAGTTTGTGCTATACCAACTATCTAAATAAGATTTAATCGTAGAATCGTTTGTATTCGCACTGACTTCTGTTAAACTAGAGCCAGCACTATTTCCGTACATATATCCCACATACAATGGTAAATTTCTGTTTATATTAAATGCACTTGTTCCGATTTGGGAATCCTCACCCGTTGCATCTTTCGTAGTTCCTGCATAGAGTAGTCTGATACTTCCGTCCCCATTGATTCTGATGATCCTCCAATAATAGTCGGCAAAATATACATAATTATTTTTCACACTTCCTCGATAGTAATAACTTGTTCCATAGTCATCTAATGCTACATATAATCCTTTATCTGATTTATCACTTTCTAATTCCGTTTGAGTGTGAATTTCCGATCTCTGGAATGTATATCTTATTACGGGATATGTCTTCCCATCTGAGCCAGAGATCGTTGTTTCTGTTGTAGTTGTTAAACCACTTATTTTATACATTACCGGACAACTAGTGCTATGATAAACACCTAGTTTTCCGGTGGCAGTTACATTTATTCCAGTACTACATGCATAATAATTCTCACTTGAAAAGTCAATAGTACCTGGATCTTGATAGATTAAATCTCCTAAGTAATAACGCCCTGTTTCTGAATCGAATGTATAGGTATTTGAAAAAGCTACTACTGCACTTGTCTCGTTTAATTCAGAAGCATAATCCAAGTCACTTCCCACATCTTCTTTTCTAGCTACTGACCAGCTTATAGTTGCTGTTGGAGTAAAAGTACTATTTTCTTGCCATTCTATAATTGGAGCTGTTTGGGTAAAATCAGGTTGTTGTTTACTATTAATCTTATCGATCGCTGTTTGTAGTTCTGTTACTTGATATTCATTGGCTAGTATGGCATCATGTAATGTCGTAATTCCATTTTCTACTGGACTATAAGTACTTGGAGCCGCTGTTATTGTAATTTTTGCGCTTAATGTTTTGCCAATTGCTTCTGTTGTAGTTTGATCTACGTCACTATCAATCCAGAGTCTTAAAGTATAATCTTCTGAGTCACCGTTTCCTAAAGAACCTTTTGCTAGTATTCTTGCTTCTGTAGTGTCTTTGTTAACATATTCTGTACTTTCTTCATATTCATTTAGATTTTGAATTGCTTCATTATTGATCATTGCTCTTATATACTTTGTTGGTAATGTAGATGTTTCTGTCATTTCTAATTGTACAATATAACTTGCAAACATATCACAAGTATTAGTAATCGTAAAAGAATATGGTGTAAGAGTTCTTCCTTCTTCATCATACATAGTATATGCATTTTGTAAATTAATCATGTTTTCTTCTTTGGTTAGTTCTAGTTTTAAGCATCCTGTTGATATTCTATTTGTACCTGTTTGTGATAGTGTTAATTGCCATACGGCATAACTTATTCCTATAAATATTGATATTACAATTAAAATTCCTAGTGTTATTAGCACTTTTTTATTTTTCATAATTTCACTCCTTGCATTTTAATCATAGACAAATTTTGTCTAAATGTCAATAGACAATTTTTATCTATGATTAAATAAAATTGGTGATGATATGAACAGGTTAAAAGAAATGCGAGAAGATAAAGATTTGTTACAACGGGAAGTGGCTGAAAAGATTGGGATTACACAACGAAACTATAGTTATTATGAAACAGGAAAAACACTTTTAACTGAAGATATTTTAGAAAAGTTAGCCAACTTTTATCAAACAAGCATTGATTATATTCTTTATCGTACCGATGTCCGGACTCCATATCCTGAAAGTCGTATTTCTAAATAAAAATAGAAGAAAACTCTCTTCTATTTTTTAATACTCTAAATTTTGAACTAAAAAGGAATATAATGCTAAATTTTTATCGTATTGACCACTTTTGATCTTATAGTCGATTTTTGATAATTCAATTAAATAATCTTTTAAATCATCTTGATGGTATATACTTGCATTTTTTATGATTTTTTGTACTTGCCAATCTTGCAATTTTAATTCACTCATAATTTCTCGTGAAGATTTTCTTTGACGTTCTAGAATTTTATAATAATACATTAGGCGATACTCTCTTGCTAATAAATTAAGTAACTGGATTGCATCAATTTTTAGAGAAAGAAAATCCTCTAATAAATGAATCGCATCATGTAAGTCTTTTTTTATTACAGCATCGGTGAATTTAAATAGATTATCTGTGGTATTTGAAGCGACGATTTGTCTTACAGCTTCGCCGGATATACTATCTTGCTTTTGAAAATATAAAGGAAATTTTTCTAACTCTTTCATAATTAAATCGTAATTTCCTAAACAAGCATCGATAATATATTTAATGGAAACATCGCTAATCTTATAATTTTTCATTTGTTTTTTTATTTCTTGAGTTAATTCATAATTTTTAGGTGCTTTTAATTCGACGATTGCTTGTTTTTCTTCTAATGTTTTGGTGATATTCTTTCTTTTATCTATGGTCTCATATGTAGTAAAAATTAAAGTAGTATTCGGGTATGGATTTTTTAAGTACTGTAGTAATGATTCTGTTTCTTTTTCCGTAATTTTCTTTTTACCAAATATATCCGCATTTTTCACTATTACATATTTTTGTTCATTAAATAAAGAAACGTAGGAAGCTTCTTCTAATATGTCAGCGATACTACTCTCTTCCATATTATATTTAATAACGACATCGTTAGTGCCAATGATTTCTTTTATTTTTTTGTCTAATAACACTTTAGAATCTGATGTAATTAATTCTACACGCATAATATCACCGGTTCAATTATATCATGATTTTTTTTCTCAAGTAAAGAAAAGAACTAACTTGTTAAATAGAAAAGTTTCATCCAAGATGGTGAGATTTCAAACCAAATGGTTTTTTTATTACTTGTCATTAAATAAGAGATTCCTAGTTTATCTAGTTTTGCCAAAGTTTCTTTAGCGGGATGATTATAACGATTGTCTTTCCCGACGTGAATGATAGCATAAGTAGGCGCAACGGTTTTCAAAAAACTTATATTCGAACTATCTTTAGATCCATGATGAGCCACTTTTAATATTGTACTTGTAATTTCTTTTGTAAGAAGTTTTTCCTCGATTTTTTGCGAGATATCACCAGTCATTAAAAATGATTGATTGTAAATAGATATTTGCAAAACTAAACTGGCATCATTTTCATTTGTTGCCGCTGCAATGGTGAGATCGGAAATTTGAAAAGACGAGCTGGATATATTTGACTTTATTTTGTTGGAATATAAATTTTCTATCTTTTGCTCTAAAGTGTTTTTAGTATTTCGATTCATTATAATATTATGGATTGACATTTTTTCGAGCAAAGACATAGCATTGCCAGCATGATCTGTATCTCCATGACTCAGTATTAGAGTATCAATCGAGGAAATTCCAATAGAATTTAAAAATGTTTTGATTAAATCTGCTTGGTCTATTTGTTGTTCACGAATTTTCCAGCTCTCTTGCTGATATGTGATTTTTCCTCCAGTATCTAATAAGATCACTTCTTTTTGATGAGGTGCTACAAAAAGTGTGGCATCCCCCTGTCCAACGTCTAAAAAATAGACATAGGCATGATTTGTTAATTTACATTGATATTTTATAATAATTAAAAGAATTATTATAAATAAGAAACATGTTCTTTTCTGGAATTGAAATACACAACCTAATAATAAATAGTAAATTCCCCACCATAGCATAAAAACTTTGGGAATCGTTATAATGCCAAAGGATATATTTGCACACCACTGATTCGTTATTTCAAAAAGAGTAATACATCCAATAAAAATATCTTTTAGAAAAGGAAATAGTATATATAGAAAACAAAGAGGAAACAAAACAAATGTTACAAACGGCACAAAAAATAAATTCCAAAGAACGGATAAAATATTTATCGAATAGAAATTCATGGCTGTAATTGGCAAACTAACTAAAAAACTTGCAATACTAATTTCTAAACAACTCTTTACATAGTTTTTGCTAAACTTCATGTGCATTAACACAAAACTGATTAAGAAAGAATACTGAAAGCCTAAATTCATTATAGCAAATGGCTGCACTAGTAGAATGGTACATAAAACTAACAAGAAAATTTGCGTTTTATTTAAGTTCCATTGTCCTTTTTTATTAAGCCATTGATAACACCACGATAACACCGCTCGCATCACAGACGGCGTAAAACCAACTAAGAATGCATAAAACCACAAGAATAAAAGAATGCCAGCATCTTTTTTGGGTCCAAATCTTTTCAATAGACCAGCAATCACTTTGGCTAATAGTGTGATTTGCATTCCTGACACTGCGAATAAATGACTAATGCCGTTTGTTTTTACATCTTGAATGTTTAAATGACTTGTATTTCCTAAAATCATTGCTACAAGATAGTCACCTTGTTCTAAATGATAAAGTCTTTGATAAATCCAATTTTTAAGAAAATAAATTCCTGTGGCGGGTTTTGTTATTTCCAACTGATTTACATTTAGAATATAGTGGATTTTTTGATAATATAAATACTTTTGATAATTAAAAGTATTTGGTAAAGAATTACTTTCCGGCTTTTCCAGAATTCCCTCTATGCGAATTATAACACCATATTCTAAATGTTTTTGATAATTTAGCTTTTCTTCTTCCGTTTGAAAATAATAAAATGCTTGAACTTTTTCTTTACTCTTCACAGTCATTGATAAAAAATTTCCATCAATTTTATAAGCAATTACTTTTCCTTCTATTGTGGTTATTCCTTCTTCATATATGCTATTCCTTGGTGTGATAAAAGCAAATACTACAAGAAAAATAGTAAGGGCAGTCAATATGATATAAAACCGGTTATACTGTAATAAAACTTTCCAATTTTGCATAAATGGACTCGCCTATTCCTTTAATATACATGAGTTCCTCTTTGCTGGTGAAAGGTCCACAACTGTCACGATATTCGATGATTAAATTTGCTTTTGCTTCGCCTATTCCCGGTAAAAGCATTAACTCTTCGACATCAGCAGTATTTAAATTTACAAGAGTTGTGTTTTCTTCGTCTGTCTTAGAATTAGTAGATGAGGTATTATTTTCAATAATCGTATCTACTTTTTCTTGCATAGCAACTTCTTCTTTGGTATAAATAGTGATCATCATTTCGCTACTGACATTTTTACTAAGATTAATGTTACTTGTATCCGCATCATCTCGAAGTCCGCCAGCTAAAACAATCACATCGTTTATAATACTGTTTTTGCTGACACGATATACACCAGGATTTACTACAGCTCCTTTTATGTCCACTGTTACTGTCTCATCTTCGGTGGTTTCTTCTGCTACAGTATTATTGGCAACTTCTTCTTTCGGACATACATATGCTTCCTCTGCTGTTGCTTCTGAAATGTAAAGGGTCATAAATACAGCGCAAGCGAAGAAAAGAAATATAAAACCGCACAATGTTTTTCTCTCTTTTAACCACGTTAAAACTTGTTCCATAAAATCCTCCTTTCTAAGAAGAGTTTTCCTCTTCTACTATCATTATTCCGACAAAAAAACTACTTTACTTCAAAAAGTAGCAAAATTGTTGCAGAAAAAAATACAAGATAATTTTAAAATTTTCATCTTGGCAAAACTTATTTCTTAGAGTTTGTTTTTCCTTTTTTATCATAAAAAAAGCCTGATCGAGGCTATTGAATTTTTTAACGTGTCATATTTGCTAAAGCGCGTTTTTCAGCGTTTTGCTTATTTTCTATAGCAATTCTTTGAACAACAAATAGCATAGCGATGACATTCATATTGAAACTTCCACCATAACTTAAGAATGGTAAAGGAACCCCTGTTAAAGGAATTAGAGCCAAAGTTCCCATCAAATTAATTAATAAATGCATTAATAAATAAATAAAAGTTCCGTAGCAAATTATAGAATTTCGAATACAATCGACATTTTTAGCTATTTTAATGATTCTGTATAACATGTAAACATAACCGAAAATCACTAAAATTCCTACAATTAATCCTAATTCTTCCACAAGGATTGGAAAAATAAAATCAGTATGAGCTTCTGGTAAATATAAATATTTTTGAGAAGAATTACCTAAGCCTACACCAAAAACACCTCCATTATGATAGGCAATGAAACCGTTACAAACTTGATACCCTGTATCTTCCATATAACGTTCGCAAGGGTTTTGAAATTTTAATCTAGCAAGTTGAGTGCTATTAAATATATCAGAACCACTATATAGTAGGATCACCGCAGCTATTAAAGCAGCAATGCCGACAAACTTAATGATTTGGACACTGCTTTCTTTTTCGAAAGGAACGCTTAAAAAAGTGAAAAAGACAATACCAGCTATGATAACTGCTCCTCCAAAATCTGGTTGCATAGCTACTAAAAAGAAAGCGATGACCGCAAAAATAATTGGAATAAAGTTATAAGCAAATGGTTTTCTTTTTTTAATACTTTTTTCATAAAAGACAGCCATATATAAAATGAGTGCTGTTTTAATAAATTCTGTTGGTTGTAAATTAAAAAAGCCTAAGTCAAGCCAACTTTGGGCTCCGCCGGCTATGACACCATACCCAAATACAAGAAATAATAAGGATAAAGTTATAAACAGGTATATTGGTGCTAAATAGTGGTATTTCTTCGTTGGTATTTTTAAAATAAAAAACAATCCCACAAACCAAGCGGCTCCCATAAACAATAATTGGCGTACAAAAAAGTAAGAAGAAGAGACATTGTATCTTAATACAGCGGAAACACTAGATGCGCTTAAAACCATTACCAAGCCTAATATGGTATAAATTAAAGATATAAAGAATAATGGTTTATCAATTTTCTGAAACAATGCTTTCATCCTTACCACCTATTATAATCATAACACATTTCTAATGTAATCAAAAGCTTTAATTCAAGGACTATGTCAATCTTATTTAGTTGGTGTTAACACAATACGATAACTCTTACCACCCTCTTCCCCACGACCGCATTGAATGGCAAAAATTCCGGAATATGTTCCGCCGCTATAGTTATATCCTCGAACCGCAAATGAGTATGTTGTTGTAAAATATTGACTGATTAAGTCTCCATACCACGATGTGATCGGAATGTTAAACACCCCAAAAGATTGTGATTCAAAAGGTCCTAACTCACCAGTCGCGTCACCTAATATTCTTCTATTAAATACATAATTTTCCGTGCCATATAAGTAAGTATCATAATATTTTTCGGCTGGGTAATCAATGCCATCGGTTTTACTCGTAACATTATTCGTCGGAATAGTGAAAGTCCCATTAAATCCCGAATTTCTATCTACATTTACACCGCTGACTGGGCGATTATTTTGATCTAACATTACTCCCATTACATATGTCACAACACCATTAGTATCAAACATCCCAGTAATATTGCCGGTAGTACTTGCTAAAACACTATTTGGATAAGCTGTATTACATGTGTCGTCATTGCAATATCTGTTACATTCTTCATTTGTGCCAGTATAACCACATGTTGGCTCATTATTCGCTTGATATCCGGTGATATTCTCAGCGTTATTGTTTATACGTATATTGCAATTGATGCCATATTTGCTATGAGAAAGATAGGCAATTGCACCCCACTCGGTGTTTTTTATAGCATGACTATCTAGCTCTCTTTTGTAATTATAACTATTTAAATGAGCAATGGCTAATTTTAACCCACGTCAAATATACTGATTTGGTTTGATCTGAATTTTGCTTACATCATATACGTTAATCATAGTTCCTTCCTTACTTGTTCCACCTCTATAAACTGTAGAAAATTTTCCTACCCAAAATCCGGAACTCGGAATACTTAGAAATGCTGGATGTGTCATATAATCTCCGACTTCACAGTTACCACTTTCTCCTGACTCCATTGGAGTACTACATTCTCCTGAGACTAAATCTGTTGTATTATAATCTCCAAATATCACTGGTATTTCATGCACTTTATTGGTGTCAATGGTTGTTAAACTATCATAGTTCCCTAAATCCCATAATTGATAACGATACTTTGGTATCCATACAAAGTAAGATTCTATATTCTCTTCTGGAATGATTTCATTCGAAGCATAGCTCTTACTTTCATCTTCAAGTATCACGGCATTCGCCCATTTCTTTGTTTCATAATCGTACCATTCACTTGCTAGATCTGCTTTTCTTACAACTCCGTCACTATCAATTGTTACTGGTATTAATGGTTCTTCTAACACTGGATCGGTTCCATTTAATAATGGTTCAATATACTTATCTGTAAAGTACAAACTACATTTTACTCTTGTGTTATCTGTACTTTCATAATTACTATAATTTGTTTTTATGCTCCAAGTATTATAATCAAAATCTAGTACTCCATTCGTACAATTGCTTTTTGAAAGATCTAGAGTATAACCTGAATCTTTCTCTGGAATATAACTAATTTGTTCATCTTCTAGATAAATCGATAGATAATTTTCTTCTGTTTGCTTATCTAAAATCGTTTCTTGTTTAGAATTGTTAATTATTATGAGGCTTATTCCAATAAATAATATTGGTATAACCCGAGTTTTGTAGTTCTATTTTGGGAAGTTCCTTGTAATTAAAGAAAAAAACAATGATTTTTTAAGTATTATAAACGAAGGTATATAAGGTTAAAATTGTGTTTTAAATCAAATATTTAGTAAAATATATGTTAAACATTAGTTAAAATGATACCGATTTATAATGTGGATAACAAACAAAGGTAAACCTTGTTTGTAGTC
>CALVOL010000008.1 GCA_944350285.1 uncultured Bacilli bacterium
TAATATTAAAATGCCTATTGACTTAAACATTGCTTATGCTGAATATCTCAATCAGTCATAAAGTTTAACACAACTTTCTATTTAAAAAAGGAAATGAACTTTTTTTTGTAATAATATTAGTGAGGGTACTATATTGGTGAAAGTAAAATAAAAATGGAAAGGAGGAAATTTTTGAGTAAAGGTCACACTATAGAATCCTTACATGGAGATTTAGTTTTTAAAGAAATATTTGGAACACAGAAAAATGTGCGATTTACAGAATATCTTCTTGAACTTTTAAAGGGATATGAGAGAGGATTTTTAAGAGGTAAAGTAACTGTTTTAAATGAAGTTTTTTTAGAAAAGACTAAGTTAAAAGATAAAGGAATTACTTCGGATGTCTTAGCTAAAATTGGAGATGAAGTGATTAATCTTGAAATGTATATGTCTTTCGAAGAAGATGATTTAGAGAAAAGCCTCGTTTATCTTACTAGAATTTATGGGACAAGATTAGAAATTGGGGAAAAGTATCAAAAGCAACCAAAAGTCACACAATATAATTTTTGTGAATCTTGTCATGTTTCTAAAATTCCTGAGTTTGAAACAGATTTTCTTTTTATAGATAGAAAAACAAACAATATTATTTCTGATAATTTAGAAGGATACATTTATCGTCTTGACAAATTAAAAAGTGTAGCTTATGATGATATTAGAAAAGAAGAATTATTAAAGATCATGAAGATGATATATTCAAATGATTCAGAAGAACGATTTAAAATAGCGAAAGGAAGTGAGATACTTATGGATATGGCAGAGGTTATGAAAGAATTTGTAAATGATGAAGCGGTTTTAAAATTTAAAAGCTTAGTAGGAAAGAATGAAGAGATTGCTAGAAGAAATGGGATGCGTGAAGGAATTCAAGAAGGAATTCAAGAAGGAATCCAAGTGGGAATCCAAAAAGGAAAAAAAGAAGGTACTCAAATGGAAAAATATCATATTGCTAAGAATTTATTAAATCTTAATGTTGATATTCCTACAATTATGAAATCTACTGGTTTGTCTAAGAAAGAGATTCTAAAATTACAAGAAAAATAGTATATTTTTTCCGTTTTTGTTTATCCTATATCTAGGAGGATTATTTATTCTCCTCCATTTTTTATTTGTTATTAGCACTCTGTATTGACAGGTGCTAATAGCAGTGGTAAAATGTATATAGTTTGGAGGTGGATAATATGTATCCAGAGAATAATGATGAATTAAAAAATGTTTTAGAAAAGTATGGACGAGATATTACGAAGAATGTGAAGGATAATAAAGTCGATCCAGTGATTGGGCGTGATGAAGAAATTCGTAATGTGATTCGTATTTTATCTCGTAAAAGTAAAAATAATCCAGTATTAATTGGAGATCCTGGTGTTGGTAAAACTGCGATTGTTGAAGGACTTGCTCAACGTATTGTGAAGGGTGATGTGCCAAATAGTTTGAAAAATAAAACGGTTTGGGAGCTTGATTTAGGGGCTTTGGTTGCTGGAGCAAAGTATCGTGGTGAATTTGAAGAAAGATTAAAAGCTGTTTTAAAGGAAATTAAAGATAGTGATGGAAATATCATTATGTTTATTGATGAAATTCACATGATTGTTGGTAGTGGTGCTGAAGGAGCAATGGACGTATCTAATATGTTAAAACCAATGCTTGCACGTGGAGAAATTCATGTGATTGGTGCGACTACTTTAAATGAGTATCGTAAGTATATTGAGAAAGATGGAGCTTTAGAGAGAAGATTTCAAAAGGTTTTAGTGAGTGAACCTACTGTTCAAGATACGATTACTATTTTACGTGGATTAAAGGAACGTTTTGAAATATTCCATGGTGTCAGTATTAAAGACAATGCTTTGGTTGCGGCGGCTACTTTATCTGATCGTTATATTACAGATCGTTATTTACCAGATAAGGCAATTGACTTGGTAGATGAAGCATGTGCGACAATTAAGATGCAGCTTGACTCTGTACCAGTAGAATTAGATACTTTAACTCGTAAGATTATGAGTTTGGAAATAGAACGTCAAGCCTTAAAGAAAGAAAAAGATGAGATTTCTAAAGCACGACTTTCTAAAATTGATGAAGAGTTATCACACTTAAAAGTAGAAGAAAGTGATATGCGTAAGAAATGGGAGTCTGAGAAGACGATTAAAGACCAGATTAATAAGAAAAAAGAGGAATTGGAGAAGGCAAGATTTGATTTAGCTACAGCTGAAAATAATTATGATTTGGAGACTAGTGCAAAACTTCGTCATGGTACTATCCCAAGACTTGAAAAGGAATTACAAGAACTACGTGATGGAGAGCAAAATAGTATTTTATCCGATGTCGTTGATGAAGAAGGAATTGCCAATATTATTTCTCGTTGGACGCATATTCCTGTTAGTAAGTTAGTTAGCAGTGAAAGGGAAAAACTTCTTCATTTAAGTGATCGATTAAAGATGCGTGTGATTGGTCAGGATGATGCAATTCATCGTGTCAGTGAAGCCATTTTGCGTGCTCGTAGTGGGATTAAAGATCCAAATCGCCCAATTGGTTCATTTATCTTTTTAGGACCTACTGGGGTTGGTAAAACAGAAGTAGCAAGAAGTCTTGCATATGAGTTATTCGATGATGAACGCCATATGATACGAATTGACTGTTCTGAGTATATGGAAGCATTCAATGTTTCCCGTCTTATTGGAGCGCCTCCAGGATATGTTGGATATGATGAAGGCGGTGTTCTTACTGAGGCTGTTCGTCGTAATCCATATAGTATTGTGTTGTTTGATGAGATTGAAAAAGCCCATAAAGATGTCTTTAATATCTTGTTACAAATCTTGGATGATGGAAGACTCACAGATAGTCAAGGTAGAACGGTTGATTTTAAAAATACAATTATTATTATGACAAGTAATTTGGGTAGTGAATATATCTTGGAAGGACGAGAGAACGCGAAAGAACTTGTTTATGAAGAGCTACGACATGAATTTAGACCAGAACTTATTAATCGTATTGATGAGATTATTGTCTTTAATTCTTTACAAAAAGACTCTGTTGGTTTAATTTTAGATAAGATTTTGAAAGAGATTAGTGGACGTTTAAGTGAAAAACAGCTTAAGTTAGAGCTTAGTGGTGCAGCACGTGAGAAAGTTATTGAAGAGTCATTTGATCCACAGTTTGGAGCAAGACCTATTAAAAGATATGTGACACAGCATATTGAAACACTTATTGCACATATACTAATTGAATCTGATTTGAAACCAGGTAATACTTTATATATTGATGTAATAAATGATAATTTTATTATTTCTATTCATTAAAAAAGTCGCTAAAAAGCGATTTTTTTAATGACTATGATACAACACCGTTGAAAATTAGTGACACAAGTGTCAGTAAAATTCAGTGAGGAGGAATCTATGAAAGAAATAGAAAGAAAACAATATTTAGATGAATTATTATCTGCTAGAGGAAATCAGTTAATTAAAGTTATTACTGGAATTAGACGATGTGGGAAGTCTTATTTGTTGGATCCAATCTTTAAACAGTATTTAATCCGTGATGGGGTAAAGGAAGATCATATTATTAAATTAGACTTAGATTTTATTGAAAATATTCAATATAGAGATCCGATGGAATTATATAATTATGTCATGAGTAAAGTGAAAGATCAATCGGTATATTACATTCTATTAGATGAAATTCAATTAGTAAATAATTTTGAAAGTGTCTTAAATAGCTTTTTAAAAAAGTCTAATTTAGATGTTTATGTGGCCTGTTCTTATTCAAAATTTTTATCTAGTGATATTGTTACGGAATTTAGAGGAAGAAGTACAGAAATAAAAGTTTATCCATTATCTTTTTTGGAATTCGTAGAATTAAAGAGTATTTCTGTAGATGAGGCTTGGAATGAATATATTTTATATGGAGGGCTTCCACCGGTTGTCCTTCAAGAAAATGAAAAACAAAAAAGAGAGTATTTATTAAATTTGTTTGAGACTACTTACTTAAAAGATATTATAGAAAGAAATGATATTAAAAGAAAAGATGTATTAGATGCTGTGGTAAATATTTTAGCTTCTTCCATTGGTTCTTTAACGAATCCTATGAATATTTATAAAACATATATTAGTACTTTTCATAAAGATATTTCTATTAATACGATTACTTCTTATATTGAATACTTGGAAAACGCCTTTCTCATTAAAAAAGTAGAAAGATATGATGTGAAAGGAAGAAAGCATATTTCTACACCTTTTAAATATTACTTTACTGATTTGGGGCTTAGAAATGCAAGATTAAATTTAGACAACAGGAAGAAAATCATATTATGGAAAATATCATTTATAATGAGTTATTGATACGAGGATACAATGTAGATGTTGGAGTTGTAGAAACAAGACTAGGGAATAAAAGAACATATTTTGAAATAGATTTTATATGCAATATGGCAAGTAATCGATATTATATTCAATCTGCTTTAAATATTGATTCCCCAGAAAAAAATTATCAAGAATCAAGGCCACTCAATTGTGTTGGCGATAATTTTAAAAAGGTTATAGTTGTGAAAGATAATATTACTCCATGGCATAATGAAGATGGAATCTTGATTATTGGGATAAAAGATTTCTTGTTAAAAGAAAATAGCTTGGATTTATAATAAGCTACATTTCTTTGTAAAAAACTTTCATCATTTTATATAGTTCGTAAATGTCACTGATATTTGCAACTTCCACTGAGGAATGCATGGCAAGTTCAGGCACTCCGACTTCTAGTGACTTTACACTGACATGGCGAAGAGATAATCCACTGAGGGTAGATCCGCCAGTGATATCATTTTTGGCTGTGGAGTCTTGGTATAGTATATTGTGTTTTTGGCATAATGATTTGATTATAGAAGAAAAGTAAGCATCTGTTGTAGAGGATATTTCTTTTACAATGGTAAATCCTTTTCCTAAAAAAGCTTTTCCCGTATCATCGGATAATTCTGGATGATTTGGATGAACGGCGTGGGTATTATCAGAACTTATTAAAAAAGATTTAGCTAAAGTAGGGGCGATTTCTATTTCTAGTGAAGCTGCTATTCTTTTTAAAGTATCTAGTAAAAAGTTTGAGTCTGCTCCTTCTCTTGTTAAGCTTCCTATTTCTTCATTGTTAAAAGAACAGAACACTAAGATATTGTCACTTGTAGTTTCTAGAAAGCTTTCTAAGGAAGAATAGACACTGGTGATGTTATCAATTCTTGGGCTCAGAAGTAAGTTATTCTCTAATCCAATCGTTTCTGGTAACAAACAATTATATAAAAATAGTTCGTAATCTAGGAGACTTTCGTTTGTTTTTAATTCTTTTTTTAGTAATTGAAGCCAAGAGTTTTCTTTGTCTGTAATTGCAAATATTGGTTGTAAATCTGTTTGGGTATTTAAATCGAGATTTGTGTTTGCCTTATCGTTTAGATGAATGGCGACACTTGGAACAATGGCCATTGGCTTTTTAAAGTCTACGATTCTTTTTTCTATTTTATCTTTTTTTTCAACGATGATACGACCGGCTAGGGATAAAGGGTGGTCTAGCCATCCGTAGTTTAAAAGTCCCCCATATGGCATAATGTTGTATTTTAAATAGTTGTCTTTAATATAATTGCCACTTGGTTTTAATAGAAGAGATGGTGTGTCACAGTGAGAAGTGATAATTAAAAATTTTTCTTTGTAATTTTTAGGTATTTTAAAGGCAATGAGACTAGCATCGTTTCTTGTTATGTAGTAAAGTCCTTCTTGGATCGACCATTTGTCTTCTTCATTTAGTTTTTGAAAATTTTGTTTTTTTAATCTTTCTTCTATTGTGTTTACACAAGTAAAAGCACAAGTAGAAGAAGTAATAAATTCGTTTAAATTTTTTGTAAATGTAACTTTATTCATAATCATCCCTTTTTTAGTTTGGGTGTTTTTTCCTTTAATATACTTGATTTTTCAAGGGTTTTATAGTAAAATTGTTTCTGCTTAAAAAAAGGAGTGAAAATCATGAAAAAAACAAAGATTGTATGTAGTATAGGACCTGCTAGTAATACGGTTCCTGTTATGGAGAAGATGGTACTTGCTGGTATGAATGTAGCACGTATTAATTTTTCACATGCTACAATAGAAGAAAGAGAACAAGCTACTAGTACTGTTCGCGAAGTACGTAAGAAAACTGGTATGAATGTTGCTATTTTATGGGATACAAAAGGACCTGAATTCCGTTGTGGCGTGATGGAAGATGACGGCATTGATTTAGTTGCTGGTAAGACTGTTCGTTTAGTTAAGGAAAGTGTATCTGGTACGAGTGAAAGATTTAGTGTGAATCATCCTGAGGCAATTGATTCATTAAATCCAGGAGATACTGTGTTACTTGAAAATGCTAAAATGAAATTGGAAGTAGTCAGTAAAGAAGAAGATGGTGTTACTTGTAAGATTATTAGTGGAGGGCATCTTGGAAATCGTAAAAGTATGAGTGCACCTGGTGTTAAACTAGATATTCCGTTTATTAGTGATGAAGACCGTGAAGACTTAATTTATGCGTGTGAACATGGTGGAGAGTTTGTTGCTTTATCTTTTGTTAACAGTGCTGAAGATGTATTAGAAGTAAAAGAGCTTTTAAAGAGTCATGGTAGAGAAGATTTTCAAATTATTTGTAAAATTGAAAGTGCTTTAGGTATTCAAAATTTAGAGAGTATTTTGGATGTAAGTGACGGTATTATGGTGGCACGTGGAGATTTGGGAACTGAAATTCCTAGTGAGGTTGTGCCAATTGAACAAAAGAAAATGATTAAAACTTGCCGTCGCCGTAATAAAATTTGTATTGTGGCTACTGAGATGCTTGAGACTATGATGGAAAATGCTCGTCCAAAAAGGGCAGAAACTAGTGATATTGCCAATGCTGTGTTAGATGGAACAGATGCGGTAATGTTATCGGGAGAAACGACAGTTGGTAAACATCCAGTAGAAACTGTAGAAGCTATGGCTCGTATTTGTGAAGTAACTGAAAAGTATGCTGATTATAACTATGTAGAAGAAATGCGTTTTGTTGTGAATGCAAGGGATGCGATTGCAACCGCAGTTGTGGATACGGCAAATCGTTTGAATGCAAAACTTATTACCACTGCTACTGTTCATGGTAGAACTGCTCGTTTAATTAGTAATTTTAGACCAAAAGCACCAGTTTTGGCTTTGACACCAAGTGAAAAAGATGGTAGAAGATTAATGCTTAACTATGGTATTTATCCAGTATTAATGCCTTTAATGAATTCTACTGATGAAGTATTAGAACACAGTGTAGTAGAAGCAAAAAGATTTACGAATCTTTCCAGTGGAGACATTGTTGTTATTACTGGAGGTTTCCCTAATACAGACTATAATAGAACGACTAACTTAATGAAGATTGAGATTATCTAGTGTAGTTTACATTCTTAGGACATTTTACTTGACTTCACAAGTAATAACCTTTAAAATAAATATAGAAATTTGAAGAAAGAAATGAGGTTATATTATGGGAGACACAGTGTTAGGAACAGAGACAATGGGATTTTGTGCTAGTACAGCAAATATTTGGCAAGTTGTTGGATATGTGTTATTAGCTTTTAAAATTGTTATTCCAATTTTATTAATTGTTTTTGGTATGTTAGATTTAGGAAAGGCAGTGATTGCTTCTAAAGATGATGAAATTAAAAAAGCAACAAAGTCACTTGCTATGCGTGCTGTTGCCGCGGTTGTTATTTTCTTTATACCAACAATTGTTGGTTTAGTATTGGGATTAATTTCTAATTTCTCTAGTTCTGGTGCTCAGGATGACTGGAACACATGTAGGCATTGTATTACTAGTCCGAATGGTAGCGAATGTGATCGTTATGCCAGTGAAGCATGGGGAGAATAAAAACTGAATCGATTGTGATTTAGTTTTTTCTTGCCTTTTTGATAGTTTAGATTGATAATATATATTGACATAGAAAGGTGAAATTAAATGATTCTAAAAAAAGAAATTTTTAGGGATGATTATATTTTACGTATTTATAAAATTGTTGGAAAGATTGATCGAGAATTAGAACATTTAAATTTAGATGTAGCTCGTAAATATCAACAATTAGGGGTTTTAGGAGTTTTTAATTTAGGTATTTCTGAATTAGATTTGCAAGTTGAAACTGTAATGGGAAATTCTTTTTTAGAAAGAATGAAAGATCATCTTACGGTGAAAAGAGCTTTTCAGGAATGTCATTTTGAATTATTAAAGTTAAATAGAAAATGGAATTATTTTTTACAGAAAAAAGTAATATATCAAAATCAAGAGTATCCTGTTTATGATATGATATTTATGAATATTACGGAAGAAGAATTTAGAGAATGTGTTCTAGGGAAAACAAAGGGCTATCTTTTAAAGAATGTGTTGAAGTCTATGGAAGAATTTTTAGTTGGAATTCGAAATGATTTTTTTGTTTCAAATAAAAAAGAGAAAAGTACCTTGCAAGAGCTTGGTATTAGGGAATATTTGAGGCAATGGAATTTAGAAGATGCTCAAGAGAATGATTTGGATGTTTCTACAGATGTATTTTCATATGAAAGAAAGAAAACTAGTTAAAATACACTAGTTTTTTTGTAGTATTATTGGTATACTTAAGAAGTAAAGTTTGGTGATAGAATGAAAAAGGTTATTTTGGGGATATTTACAATTTTTACTTTTTTTGGATTGATAAATGGGGTAGAGGCTGAAGTGGTGCGAGAAGCTGATTTTACATGTGATGATTCAGATTATCAGTGCATTAGCTGTACTTTTGATACTAGTAATTATCATACCGTTTATTACGTTAGAAGTGATGGAAATGGCAATGCTAGTGTAACATTTTCTACGGAAACTGAATACACATCTAGAATGAATTTTCATATTAATTCTTCTGCTACTTCTAGTGATTTTTATGATGAATCACAAGGAAAATTGGTATGCCCAAGTACTATTTATACCAAATTTAGTGGTGGTGGAATTAATATAAATATTGATATGAGTTTTTCTGAAATGGAAGATTATAATTCTTATAATATTGTTTCTCAAGAAGATAATGGCAGGCAATATTTAGATGATTCGTTAGAAAATGAACCTATATTATGTGCTGTTCCAGCAGTTGATGCGAGTGATTTTAGTCAGTCATTAGGTTGGGATGCCACGGTAAGAGTTGATGGTAATGGTAACGTTTCTTTTGAAGTTAATTCTGAATATGACGTAGGATGGATAGCTGATGGTATAACGGCTTCTATGTTTCAGAATGGCTGTCCAGATGGTTTAATGGTTACTTGTGGAGGAAATCAATCGGCTATGGTTTGTAACTTGACTTTTGAAGATCTTAGTGGAAGCCATGGTGGGTCAAATGATCCTAATGATACTCCTTTTAATCCTAATGATGCCTGTCAAGGTGGTAGATGTAATATTTCTATGGGAGAAATATGTAAAGATGCTAATGTATCCAATACATTACGGTCAATAGGGATTATTATTATTATAATTAAAGTTTTAGTTCCAGCAGTTATTATTATTGTTGGTATAAAAAATTTATTTATGATTATTACTTCTGGTAAAGAAGAAGATGTAAAGAAATATACTAAAGCGATTGTAATTCGTGTTGTGATAGGCGTGGCGATTTTCTTGCTTCCGGGAATTATTAACTTTATTTATGATGCGGCGCAAGATGTCATAGGTGGAGGACAATCTAATAGTTTTGACAATTGTTGGAATTGTTTGTTTGACATTGATCAATGTGATACATCTGGAGCGAATGATTGAGGTATTTAAAAAAATAGTGTATAATGATTAAGAGATGTTTATTTTTCAAATATAGAGAGCAAAAGGGATGATTTATGAAGAAAATAATTGTAATTTTATGTATATTTTTGTTTGTTCCTAGTTTGGTGAGTGCAGAAACGGATAGATATCCGGCAACAGAAGATCGTTATCCGAATAATGGATTGACATCAGAAGAAATTATATTGCGTGGTGGATCTGATGAATCGGATGAAAATAATGCGGAGCAATCAGATATGTATGCTTATTGTCCAATTTTTGTTGATAAGAGAACTGGTCAACCAAATGATTTGTATAATATGTTGCAGGAGCTTTTTGGGTTTATTAAGATAGCAACTCCAGCATTAGTTATAGTTTTGTCGACTATTGACTATTTGGGGGCTATTGCTAAATCCAACGATGATGAAGTAAAAAAAGCTAATAAACGGACTGTTAAACGTGTAGTTATTGGTTTAGCAATATTTTTCTTGCCATTTTTATTAGATATTGTTTTTGATATTTTTGGATTAGTCGATGTTAGTCGATGTGGAATCGGTACGTAAGTGAGGTGAATTTTTATGTTAGGCTATATTTTTCTTTCTGGAAATTGGTGGCATAGTTTATTTCAAAAAATATTATTATTTTTAGATTCGGTTGTTTATTGGGCTGTTTCTATGTGCTATCAATTATTTGTAAAATTGGCTACATTTAGACTGTTTGAAGATTCTTTTTTTAGTGAATTTGCTAGTAGAATTTATTCTATTTTAGGTGTATTTATGCTATTTTATTTAGCTTATGCATTATTAAATGCTTTGATTGATCCTGAGAAAATTACAGGAGATAAAGGTGTTTCTAAAATAGCTTCTAATCTTGTGATTTCTCTAATATTATTAGGACTGGTTCCTACAATTTTTGATTATGCTTATCGTTTACAAAATTATGTATTATCTTCTAATATCATTGGAGCAATTATATTAGGCTCTTCGCCTACTGATCCTCAATCTGATTCTGATTCGAATTCTGAAATTAGTGGAGATGAAACTATGATTAAGTTTGGCGATTCTTTAGCTTTTACTGTTTTAAATACATTTGTTAATCCTGATAATTATAATGTCAAAGCGGCTAATAATTATACATGGTACGATTTTAAAATAGAAGTGCTAGAAGAGAGTAATTACTCTAATTTGCCATCTTTTTCTGATGCTGTAGTAGGAGAACAGGTTATTGTTGGTAGTAATGAAGAGGCAGCAATAACTTATTACGGATTTATTTCTACTGCTACAGGCGTTTTTCTAATATATATTCTTCTTTCTTTTACGTTAGATCTTGGGGTTAGAGTAATTAAACTTGCCTTTTGTCAACTTATAGCTCCAATTCCAATTATTATGAGAGTTATGCCGAGCAAAAAAAGTACTTTTGATAAATGGGTGAAAACATCCTTGGCTGTATTTTTTGAAGTATTTACAAGGGTTGCTCTTATGTATATTGCAGTGTATTTTATTCAAGCAATATGGGAATATAATATATTTAGAAACTTCTCTGGTATACTTGGAAAATTAGCTATGGTAGTAATTATTTTAGGAATTTTTGCTTTTGCAAAACAGGCGCCAAAGATGCTTAGTGATATGTTAGGTATTGAATCAGGCAACTTGAAGCTTGGTATAGGCGAGAAGTTGAAAGCAGGAGGATTCTTAGGAGCAGCAATTGGTGGTTTCGGTGGTTCTTTAGTTGGTGCTGCCACAGGTGGTATTGGAGGTGCTTTTGGAAGTCTTGTTAACGGTGGCGGATTTGCTGGTTTTACTTACGGTTTAGCTAATGGTTGGAAAAGTAAAGGAATGCAATTTGGAAATCAACGCCAAAATTATTACAGAGAAATTATACACGGTAAGGGACGTGCTGGTATATTTGGGGGTCAAGCCTTTGTGGATAAAATGGTGGATGATCAAAGAAAAGCTACAGAAAAATCTTATATTCAAACTAGAAATGAAGCTATTAAAAATTTTGAAAATTCTGCTTTATATCGAAATAAAATGGAAGAGTTTGCTTCTATTCAAAGATCTTCACGTCGGCAGGATTATGATTCTGCATTATCAAATTACAATCGTTTAAAAAGTGTTTTTGATCAGAATAATTCTTTCAGGAATACTTATGAACATAGTGCAGAATATCAGGGGTTATTGAGTCGTTTTGAGAATGATGCAATTTCTAAAGCGGAAGCAGAAATGCAACAAGCTGTTCGTGACGGTAAATATGCTGCAACTGCTGAAGGTCGCGCTCAATACCAAAGAGATAGAGAAAATTTGATAAATTCTTATCAGAAAGCTAGTGTTTCGTCTGAATTAAGAAGATTGCAAAGTATTGGAGCTATTTCTAATGAGGGTAGTCAATATTTGTCTGCAATAGATAGCTATAGTGCTGATAGGGAAGCATTGAGAG
The DNA here is from genome assembly GCA_944350285.1 of uncultured Bacilli bacterium. Classification (GTDB taxonomy): domain Bacteria; phylum Bacillota_I; class Bacilli_A; order RF39; family UBA660; genus Ventrenecus. Next base: position 12,229 of record CALVOL010000008.1, read on the forward strand.
AAGCTCAAAATGTGATGACCGCTGCTCGAAATAACTTAAATAATATTGATATGGATCTTGCAAAACGTCAAACTGATGAATTTATGAGAGAGTCTGATGATGCTAAAGCGTTAGGTAAAGCAGTTGAAGAGTATCGTTCTAATGTTGAATATGTTCGCGATAGAGAAATGGAAGCAGCTATTAAAAAATATAAAAAATCTCAAGCTGGTCAAGAACAAATTGCTGCTATACAAGAGGCTATGAAGTTGAATGATCAAGCTGCTGCTGGAAGAGGTGGCGGCTCTGAAAAACAGCAGAAAAAGAGTTAGAAAGGGGATAAGGAATGAATCAATATTTAATACCTGCCAATACAAAGAAGTCAAAACTTATTTTAGGCTTTTTTACACCTGTTGATTTAGTTATTTTTGGTATTGGCTGTTTAGTTACAGTTATTATGTTATTTGTGTTTCAAGGTATGACATTTCAACAGGCTATCATTGTATTATTACCTGCAATGGTTTCAGGATTTCTAGTCATGCCTGTTCCCAATTATCATAATGTATTGCAATTAATTACGAATATTATAACGTTTTTGTTTAATAGAAGAAGGTATTATTGGAAAGGCTGGTGTATTAGAGATGGCGAAAAATAAAGAAGATGTTGCTAGTAAGTGGAGTGAAGATTGGGTACCTATTAAAAATATTATGAATGGTATGATTCAGTTAGAATCTGGAGAATATGTCACAGGGATTAAGATAGCTCCTCGTAATATTTTTATTTTGGATTCTGGAACTCGGGATAATGTGATTTATCAACTTCAAAATTTTTATAATTCCATTAATTTTGAATTTTGGTTAGTTGTTGCAGATCGTCCAGTAGACATTAACGTATATCTTTCACAACTTCAAATATTATATAATCGTGCTACGAATGCAAATACTCGTAAATTAATTCAACAAGATATTAATAAAGCAAATATGTTTATGAGTGCTGAGTATAACGTAGTTGACACAGAATATTATATTTTATTTAAAGAGAAAAAGATGGATGTTATTCAAAAGAGATTGCATTCTATGATTAGTAATTTAGCTAATTGCGGACTTAATAGCCAACAAACTAGTAATAATGACTTACGCGTTATTTTGGATAATTTCTTTAATGGTGGAGCGGCCACGACATTTAGTGGAATGGTAGGTGTTGGATAATGAATATTAAAGCACAGATTGCTCCTAAAGGAGTCGAATTTAAAGCTACAGAATTTATGATGAGTGGTAAATATTGTACTGTTTTGACTATTGTGAGCTATCCTAAATTTATTCAACAAGGATATTTAGCAAATTTAACCAATCTTTCTGGTATTAAAATTGTTGCGAAGCATATTCCGATTGAACTTTCTACTTTACAGAGAATGATTAATAAGGAAATTGCCGATTTAAAACAACGTTATCAAACAGAACATGATAAAACGATTCAAGAGAGAATTCGCCAAGATTATGAGTCTTTAGAACAATTTATTTCTCAATTAGTTGCAACTCAAGCTAGAATTTATGATTTCCAATTACATGTTTTAGTATCTGCAGATACAAAAGATGAAATGGAAAATAAAAAGATGCAAGTAAGAAATTATTTGGATGCTTTGGGTATGCGTGGAATTTCTTTGATGTTTGAGCAAGAAAAAGTTATTAAATCGATGATTCCAATTTTTCCTCGGCAAGACGTAGAAGAACGTGTTGGAACACCAATTCCTTCTTCTACTATCGCGGCAATGTATCCATTTATTTTTGATAGTATTAAAGACCCTGGAAATAGTACATTGTTTGGAGTAGACTTTTCTGGTGGTGTCATTTTATTTAATCAGTTTTTATATCAAATTAAGAAAGAAAACAATCGTAATAATGCTAATATTATTATTCTTGGTGCTTCTGGTTCTGGTAAATCTACTGCTGCTAAGTTATTAATTCGTAGTCACTTACGGAATGAATATAAAGTTGTTTGTATCGATCCTGAAGGAGAGCTTGAAGAAATGGCTCGCGGTATGGGTGGAGACTTCTTAGACCTTGGTAAAGGTGGAGATTTTGGGATGGTTAATCCCCTTGAAATCGTTTTAGATGCTGATCAAGAGGAAATCAATCAAGGACTTGGATATACGGTGCTTACTAAGACTTTACAACAACTACAAGCTTTTATGAAATATTATAGTCCTGATATCGAAGAAGATGTTCTTACGATGTTTACGGAAGTCGTACAGGATACCTATAAACGTTATAAAATTGATTTTGATACTGATTTTACGCAGTTTACTAGTCAAGATTATCCGACGTTTGATGATGTGTATGCGACGATTAAGGGACGTCTCCTTTCTATGACTGAAAAAACTCATGAACGAGATATTATGGAAAGACTCGAACTTAAAATTCGTCCTTTGACAAAAGAACTTCGTTATTTCTTTACGGGACATACGACTTTAAATATTCAAAGTGATTTTATTGTCTTTAATATTCGTGAATTAATGACTTCTGCTGAAAATATTAAAAATGCTTTGTTCTTTAATATTTTGAAATATGCATGGGGGTTATGTTTGGATAGTTCAGTGAATACCGTCATGTATGTGGATGAAGCTCATACATTGTTATCTAGTCGAAATGAGTTGGGTGCTGAGTTTTTAGCTAATATTCAAAGACGTAGTCGTAAGTATAATACAGGAACCATTATTATTACTCAACAACCGACAGACTTTGCGGCTCCTAACATTTTAATTCATGGTAAAGCAATCTTTGATAATGCGGCTTATTATTTGGTTATGGGACTTAAGAAACAAGCTGTGGATGATTTATCAAAACTTATTGATTTAAATGAAAGCGAAAAAGACAGTATTAAATATTATAATCAAGGAGAAGGTTTGTTTGTTTGCGGAAACAGACGAATGAGAATTAATATTATTGTTACTCAAGAAGAATTGGATTCTTTTGGATCTGGAGGAGGATTGTAGTCCTTCTTTTTTTGAAATTTATGTTTACTATTGTATAATATTACTATATTTTGTTATACAATAGTAAAACAGTTAGTAAAAATTTTTACAGTCTTTTTTGTTTTTAATTTGTTCTTATTTTATAATGATGTTAAATGAAAGGTGATACTTTTGAAAAGTAAATATCATATGTCAAAAGAGGATAATGTTTTTTTGGCAAAGCGAAAATTAGTTGATAATATTTATAGAAGCGCAGTTTTGGAAGGCATCCGTGTTACTATAGAGGATGTTTATGCCTTTATGCAAAATGTAAATACTGGAACTCTTTCTGTAGATGATATGTTAAAATTAAGAGGATTAAAAGATGCTTGGGAGTATGTTTTGAATACAATTGATGATGCTCTTACTATGGATTATATTAAAAAAATTCATTTTGAAGTATGTAAGGGACAAAATGTATATCCTTTAGGAGAATATAGAGATAAAGGAGTAGGTATTACTGGAACATCTTGGAGGCCAAAACTTCCGAGTGAATGTGATTATGATTCAGAGTTAAAGAGTATTTTATCAATATCTAATTCTTTAGAGAGATGTATTACTTTGTTTTGTTGGATTCAAAGGAGTCAAATGTTTTTAGATGGAAATAAGTGTGTGGCTAACTTGGTAGCCAATAAAGAGATGATCCGAAATGGTGAAGGGATTTTATCAGTACCAGTAGAAAAAATAGGAGAATATTTTACGTATCTTATTCATTACTACGAAACAGGTGATATGACTGAGATTAAAAACTTTCTTTATCAAAATTGTATTGATGGAGTAGAGTGATTTTCGTGGCCTTATTAAGGCTTTTTTTTCTTGTGTTACTTTCATTCTTAGCATATAATACTAGTAAGGACGGTGAAGTATATGAGCCTTGTAACCCTTTTGCCTGCGGATAAGTATGTTGTTGTAAATAAAACGATTTTGACAGAGCAGGACCGGAAATATTTAGTTAGTCTTTATGAACCAATCATTGGGTCGCTTGCCGTCAGTTTATATCTTACTTTATGGAGAGATTTGGATCGATATAATCTAGTTAGTGTTGATTATACGCATCATCATTTAATGACGATTTTGAAAAGTAATTTGGATAATATTAAGCTTGCTCGTAAAACACTCGAGGCAGTAGGGCTTGTGAAAACGTATTATGAGGCTGGAGAACCTAACAATTATGTTTATGAGCTATACTCGCCAATGACTCCGAAAGAGTTTTTTGCGAATCCTATATTTAATATTGTTTTATATAATAATATAGGAAGTACTGAGTATGAAATGTTAAAACAAGAATTTAGTCCTCTTCATTTTTCATTAAAGGGTTACGTTGATATTACAATGCCATTTGATAAGGTTTTTAAATCTAGCAGTGAGGCGGTTGAAACGTTTGATGCTGTAGGACGAGAAGAAGGGACAATTGTCGTGCAAGATCAAGTTGATTTTGATTTGCTTGTTTCTAGTTTACCGAAAGGGCTTGTGACAGAAAAAACGTTTACTAAGAGGATGAAGAGTCTTATTAATAATTTAGCGTTGGTCTATAATTTAGATACTTTAAAAATGTGTGAAATTATCAGACTTTCTTTGAATGAAAAAGGGTGTATTGATAAAGAGTTTTTACGAATTCAAACTAGAAAATATTATCAATATAATCATCATGGAAAATTACCAACTTTGGTGTATCGTACGCAGCCTGAGTATTTAAAAAGTCCTTCTGGGGATACGAGTAAAAAAGGGAGAATTATTGAGGTATTTGAAAATACGTCTCCGTATGATTTTTTGAAATCAAAGTATCAAAATGGGAATCCAACGCAGAGAGATTTAAAACTTTTGGAGTATCTTTTAGTCGATGTGGAACTTAAGCCTGCTGTTGTAAATGTATTAATTGATTATGTTTTAAAGAAAAATAATAATAAATTAAATACTGCTTTTGTGGAGACGATTGCAGGGCAATGGAAACGACTTAATATACAGACTGCAAAAGACGCGATGGAAGTAGCTGAAAAAGAGCATAAGAAGTATACTAATCGACTCCGTAAGGAAACAAATAAGCAGATTAGTAACGAAACGCCAGTTTGGTTTGACGAGACCATTTCTAAGGAAAATTTGAGTGCAGATGAGGAAACAGAATTAGAGGATATGTTAAAGAAGTATAAGGATTAGGGTAGTATGAAAATATCAGATGTAAAATCTTTTGGAGATATGGAACAATTTATTCAAGAGCAAAATTATGAAGTAGAATGCTTTGATGATGAGATTTTACAGTATTTGGCTGCTTCTTTTCAAGATTATCAATTGTTTTTTATGAAGAAAAACAGTTCTGCTTTATATGGGGTAGAAAAACAACGAGAGATTTTGAATTTACTCTATCAGTATCAGCATTGTTTGGAAACGCACTTTTCTCCTCATATAGAAGTGGAACTTGGGACTGTCAGTGTACTAAATGAAGTATGGATAAGACATGGTATTATAGATGTTACGATGCCTATTGAAAAATTTTATGGATTTCAAAAGCAATTTCAAGATACGGGAGACTCTCAATTTTTGAATTCTATCAAATCTTATATTAAAAAGGAACCTTTTTGTTATCGTGAATTTTGGGTACCCATTACTCATCCTCTTGTTGCAGATATGATTTCTGTTTTATATGAAGATGATTCTATTTTAATTTTTACAGTGAAGCTTCATTTATGGCAAGTACGTGGATCTACTAATTATTATGAAACATTGTTTCATGTGAATGTAGAACGACCATGGGAAATTGTTCCGGATACTAATTCTTACTGGTATCATTATCAAGTGAAAAGTTATTATGATATTTTGATGGAATATGGTCAAGATTATGTTGATAGAAGAATTCAAGAAAAAAATAAGCTTTTAGAAGAAATACGTTCTAGAAATGAAATGCCGTTAGTAAAGGAGAGAAAGTTATGCAAGTAGAATTTCAAAAAAGAAATGATGAATTAGAAAAGAATTTAGAAGAAGCAATGAAAAATCCTAAGTTTCAAAATTTAGTGAAACATTTGGGTTGGAGTAAGGCAGAGTTGTTATCAAGGACTACTAAGTTACAAGATACTTTGGATGAACTTCAGAATTGCGCAGATTGTAAAGGTTTATATATGTGTAAAAACCTTTATGCTGGACATGTCTTTATGCCAAAGAAGGAAGAGGGACGAATTTATTTTACTTATGCTCCTTGTAAATATAAAAAACGAGAAGTGGAACAAAAGAAAGCTCATTTAAGTGAACAAGATATTTGTAAAATGGCTCGAATGAAAGATATTGATGTGAAAGATAAAAAACGGATGCAAGTGATTAAATGGTTAGATCAGTTTTTTGAAGAGTATGATTTTTCTAAAAATATGAAGGGACTTTATTTACATGGTAATTTTGGTTGTGGAAAGACTTTTTTAGTAAGTGCGTTACTTCATGAATTAGAGGAAAAAAAGAATGTGAGTGTAGAGCTTGTTTATTTTCCAGAGATTTTAAGGGAATTAAAGAGTGATTGGGAAATGTATGAACACTCAATGAAACGTTATTGTACAGTGGATATTTTATGTATTGATGATATTGGCGCGGAAAAGGTAAGCGAGTGGAGTCGTGATGAGGTTTTAGGAACTATTTTACAAACACGGATGAATCATAATTTAACAACGTTTTTTACTTCTAATTTGACTAAAGCAGAATTAGAAAATCATTTTATTATGAATGATAGGTCTGATGAAAGAATTAAGGCAAGACGAATTATGGAACGAATTAATCAACTTACAGAGGATATGGAACTTTTAAGTGAAAATAGAAGAAAGTAGGCTTGTTTTTGGTTTTCATCACTAGTGTAAAATACACTAGTTTTTTTGTTTGTTTATTGATATAATTGACATGTAAGTTTGGTGATACTATGAAAAATTTAAAGTTACTTGTATTTCTTTTGTTTTCTTTTCTGTTTTTTTTAGGTACTTCAAATGCGGCTGTGACAGCTAATGGAGTAGAAATTAGAAATGAAGGAGATAATGAGACGATTTTATATTGTTCTTATAGTGATGATTATTGGTTTACGATTGATGGAACAAGAGAACCTATAGATGTAGATATTCCTTCAGATCGTAATCTTTATGAATTTTTACCTTTTACTACATTAATGTATGATGAGTTAAGGGGGTTCGGCATTTTGTCTGATAATGGATGGGATTGTCCAGCTTATATTGCTATTGATTCTATCAATATTTCTGGGTTTAGTGAAACAAGGCCATCTGGTGCATCGTACTTACCTTTAGATACATCCGAAAGTTTTTGCCAAGGAACTTGTAATCAAGTAGTAGAAAGACCTTCTTCTTCTTATACTTGTAATTATTCAGGTAGTGGAGGTACTATGAGGATTACTGGTGAAAATAATCGCTGTACAGTTACTTATCCAGATGGTTATGAGGAGTCTATGGTGAATGGGGTTTGTGCGATGGTCAGTAGTACTAGTTGTCCAGATTTATATTATGATAGTTCGACCAGAGAGATTATGTGGGCTACATATGATTATAATCAATGGTTTGAGAATAGTCCTAGTACTTATGATCCTGAAATGCAAGATTTTTTATGTGGAGATGATAGTCAAGTTTCTTATTATTGCAGTAGCAGTGGTTGTGAATACCCTAATAACCAGAATATTCAGTGTGATCAAATAGCAAATGTTATTAACGGTACGAATAATCGAGTTTATGCGAATCGTGATGTGATTGATATTTGCTCAGATCCTTCTTATCGAAAACCAATGTTATTTTTAGGAAAGATTTTGAGTTTTGTTAAAATTATTGTGCCAATTGTGATTATTGTATTTGGAGTAATGGATTTTTATAAAGCAATTACCTCAAGCAAAGATGATGGTCTTAGTAAAGCAGTGAAATCTCTTGTTATTCGAGTCATTGCTGGTGTTTGTATCTTTTTGCTTCCAGGAATTGTTCAATTAGTTTTAAATATGGTAAATGAGTGGAGTGACTATTCTAATAATTGGTGTTGTTGTACAGAATGCTTGTTAAATGGTGATTGTGATGTTAATTCTTGTAGTAGTGATTCTTGTCGGATAGAAGGGATGGATTAAGAATGAAGTTAAGAAATTATGCGTTATTTGGTATTTTGTTATTTTTAGTGTATATACCAAATGTTTTTGCTGCTCCGTATTATTATCAAGTTGATAGTGGTAATTATTTGCTCTGTAATGATTCCAAGTGTGATGAGGTTGCGCCGGGAGCGAGTGGTGTCACTTTCAATTTGGCTGCAGGTCAAATTACTTATAATGGTGTCGTTTATAATTTTGATTCTGTACAACAAGAGAATTACAATAATTCTATGTTGGGTCAAACAAGAATGTTCTATTATTTAGATGAAAATGGTCGTTATATGTTATGTACGCAAGTTGGAGACTGTGAGCGGTATACATTTGATCAATTATCTAGTCGTGGTGCAATTATTACAACTGGTAGTACAGTGACTTTGACAGATGGAACCACTTATTATTATAACGCTAGCTATGCTAATACTGGTGATAACGATAACAATGATGATAATGATAATGATAACAATAATAATTCTAATGTAAGTATTGATGATTCGGCAACGTGTGGGAGATTAAAAGAACCTCTAATGTTCATTGGAAATATTGTATTTGTTGTTAAAATTGCTATTCCTTTAGTTATTATTGCTTTTGGAATGGTGGATTTCTTTAAAGCTATTACTGGTTCGAAAGATGAAGAAATTAGGAAATCAGCTAAATCATTTGCTTTACGAGTTGCTGCGGGTGTTATTATTTTCTTTATTCCGACAGTTATTAGTGTCATATTCTCGCTTATTTCTTCTTGGGCGGATTTAAAAGGAGAATTTGATGCATGTCAAAAATGTATTTTAAATGTAAGGAGTTGTGAGTAATGGATTATTGTTCTGGGCTTAGTAGTACGTTTATTTTTATAGGACATATTGTCCGAATTGCTAAAATCTTTATTCCAATTATTATCATTGGTATGGGGATGATAGATTTATTTAAAGCGATTGTTGGTTCCAAAGATGATACCCTTACAAAGGCAGTAAAATCTTTAGTATTTCGGTGTATTGCGGGGGTATGTATTTTCTTTTTACCGGCACTCATTAGCTTAATTTTTAGTTGGGTAGATGCTTGGAATGAAAATGAGTTCTGGGAATGTTTCAATTGCATTTGGGATGTCGGTAGTTGTATCGATGATTAAATACTAGGAAAATTTCTTGGTATTTTTTTATTTCATTTGTTGTAATAGATGATACTTTTTGGTACAATATCATTGTACAAAAGTAGGTGATGTTATGGATTCGACAACCTTATTTGATGTGCAAATACTTAAAAGTGCGAATGCCAAGATTATTTTGAAAGAAGTAGCTAAACTGTTAGAAGAAAGAGGATATCAACCAATTAATCAGATTGTTGGTTATTTAATGAGTGGAGATCCTGGGTATATTTCTTCTTATAAAGGAGCACGCGATAAAATTTTGACAATAGATCGTTCAGAATTACTTGCTTATCTTTTACAGGAGTATTTAAAATGAGGTATTTAGGATTAGATTTAGGGACAAAAACCTTAGGAGTAGCTATTAGCGATTTTTCTAATACTTTTGCAATGCCTTATAAAACTCTTCATTTTCCAGAAAATGAGTATGAAAAAGTTTTAGAGGAATTAAATAATATTGTGAAAGAAAAAAAAATTACAGATTTTGTATTAGGACTTCCTAAAAACATGGATAACTCTTGTGGTTTTGCGGCCGAACGAAGTCTGAAGTTTGCTGAAATATTAAAGCAGAAATTTTGTATGCCTGTTCATTTTGTAGATGAGAGATTAACTACAAAAGAGGCAGAGAGAATCTTAATTGCAGGTGATAAATCGCGTAAAAAAAGAAAGAAAGTCATAGATAATGTTGCTTCTTCCTTAATATTAGAGACGTTTTTAAAAGAAAGGATGAAAAAATGAAAGAGAATAAAGAGACAGTTCATAATGATGTTTTTGTTTTAGAAAGCGAAGATGGAACAGAAAAGGAATATCAAAAATTATTTGCATTCGAATCATCAGAAACGAATAAAAATTATATTGTTTATACAGATAATACACATGATGAAAGTGGTGCTTTAAGAGTATATGCGAATGTTTATGAAAAGAATGGTAAAGTTTTAGGAACTTTAGAAACGGAAGAAGAATGGAATACTGTAGAAAGTATATATGCTAAATTACAAGAGAAAGTGGGTATAGACAAATAATGAAGAAATTTTTAGTGATACTAGGAGTACTTTTGCTTCTTATGATTATTGGGTGTGTTTCTTTTTATTTTTGGGGAATGGGAGCAAAATCAAGTGATACTTCTTTAGTAACGTTTGTAATTGAAAATGGAACTAGTAAAACAACTGTGGCTAAGAATTTAGAAAATGCTGGTTTGATTCGTAATCAATATGTTTTAGATTTCTATTTGTTTTTTAGTCGTGATAATATTCAAGCGGGAGAATATGAACTTAGCCCTTCCATGACTCCAGAGGAGATGATTTTAAAGTTTTCACGTGGAGAGGTGAAAATTAATACGGTGAGTGTTACTTTACGAGAAGGGTTAAGAATTACAGATTATGCAAAAGAGCTTGCAGAAAATTTTGATTTTACAGAAGAAGAATTTTTAACACAAGTAAATGACTCTACTTTTTTAGAGGAACTAGTGAATTCTAGGGAGTATTGGTTTTTAACCGATGAAATTTTAAATAGTGACATTTATTATGGACTAGAAGGGTATTTATATCCGGATACTTATGAATTTTTAGAGACTGTTACTCCTCGTGAGGTGATTATTACTTTGCTAAGGCAAACTGGTTCTAAATTAGCAGATTATCAGGAGACTATTATGAGTAGTGGATATACGACTCATCAAATTTTGACTTTGGCATCTATTGTAGAAAAAGAAGCTAATACAGCTGAGGATCGTAAAACAGCTGCTCAAGTATTTTATTCTCGTCTCCGTGATAATTGGTCTTTAGGAAGTGATGTTACAACTTACTATGGAGTTGGTAAAAGTTTAGATGATTATTTAACGACGAATGATATTAATGATGTGAATCCATATAATACCCGTTTGACAGATGGACGAATGAATGGTAAACTACCTATTGGACCGATTTGTAATTCGGATATTAGTAGTATTGATGCGGTTTTGAATCCATCAGCTACCAATTATTATTATTTTGTTGCTAATACTTGTACTGGTGAAGTATTCTTTCAAGAAGGATATGCAGAATTTATTTCTAAAGCGCAGGAGCTTCAAAGTATTTGTGCAACGAATTAAAGAAAGTGAGAAATATGAAAAATTTAATACTAGAAATGGAAGAATATGCCAAAGAACATAATGTACCAATTATTGAAAAAGAAAGTATCGCCTTTTTAATGAAGTTTATTAAACAACGGGGAATAAAAAGTGTTTTAGAAATTGGCAGTGCGATTGGTTATTCAGCAATTTTGATGGCTTCTAGCAGTCAAGAAGTAAAAGTTACAACGATTGAACGAGATGAGACAAATTATATGGAAGCTTTGAAAAATGTGAAAAAATGTGGCTTTGAAGGGAAAGTCAATGTTGTATTTCAAGATGCGTTAGAGCTTAATTTAGCAGAGGGAACGCAGTTTGACCTTATTTTTATTGATGCGGCAAAAGGACAATACAAGAAATTTTTTGAAAAGTATAAATATTTTTTGGCTCCAGGCGGAGCAATTATCACTGATAATTTGAAGTTTCACGGCTATGTTGGAAAATCTGATAAAATTGAAAGTAAGAATTTGAGACAATTAGTGGGAAAAATTGAAGGATATATTGAGTTTTTAAAAACAAATGAAGAGTTTGAAACTGATTTCTTAGATATTGGGGATGGACTCTCTGTTAGTGTAAGGAAGAATGATGAAAAATAAGTATCTTGTATTAGCAGGAAATAATAAAATAGAGAAGGGCGAGAATATCCTTTTTCTTTTTCCATTAAAAGGCTTTTGTGTTGGAATGACAAGGGAGTATTCTATAGAGGAAATTCCTGATGGAGCTTACGTTTATCTGAATCGTATTTTTGATACTTTTGGGATAGAAGAATTTGAACATATTCTTCCTATGCTCGAGGAAAAGGCAAAGGCGATTGTTTTTGAAGATTTAGGTGTTTTAGAGGTATTACAAGAGAAGAAAAGTTCTTTAAAAACTATCTTATATGCGACACATGCTCTTTGTAGTCTTTCTTCGGTAAAAGCTTATTTGAATGTCGTAGATACGGTGATTTTATCTGCCGATCTTACTTTAGAAGAAGTAGATAGTATTGCAAACGAAACCTGTGTTGGTTCATTTGCTTTTGGACTTTTACCAGTCATGTATTCTAGAAGAAAACTTATTAGTAATTATGCGAAACATTTTGGTGTTTCTGTAAAAAATCCGTTTTTGATTGAAGAGCCAATTCATCATCGTAAGTTTTTGCTTGTTGAAAATGATTATGGAACGGTTTTATATGACTATACTGTTTACAATGGCTATGAACTATTAGCTTGTCCTTGTTCTTTTTATCTTTTGGATTTTGAACATATTGTGGTTGATGATTTTTCTTTATGGATAGAGGAATTTGAGGCTGGAAAAAATCAAGATAAGAGTACAGGATTTTTACATCAAGAGACAATTTACCTTTTACCACCAAAGGAGGATAAAAAATGATTGAACTTTTAGCACCAGCTGGAGATCTCGAGAAGCTTAAGTTTGCACTTTTGTATGGGGCAGATGCTGTTTATATTGGTGGCCAAAATTATAGTTTACGAGCAAATGCTAAGAATTTCTCTTTTGAAGATATGAAAGAGGGAGTTTTGTTTGCTCATGCACTTCATAAAAAAGTTTATGTGACAGTGAATATTATTTTTCATAATAAGGATACAGAAGGTTTGGAAGAATATTTATGGGCATTAGTAGATATTGGTGTTGATGCAATTATCGCCAGTGATTTTTTTGTGGTGCATCTTATTCATGAGAAAAACATTCCTTTAGAAGTTCATTTATCGACTCAAGCAAGTGTATTAAATCATAAAAGTGCGATGTTTTATAAAAAGTTTGGAGTTACACGGATTGTCTTAGCTCGTGAGGCAAGTAAAAGAGATATTCAGTATATTAAAGAAAGTACAGGTTTAGAACTCGAATGTTTCGTTCATGGGGCGATGTGTACTTCCATCTCCGGTCGTTGTGTTTTATCGAATGTTTTAACCAATCGTGATGCAAATCGAGGAGGATGTGCTCAAATATGTCGTTGGATTTTTAAGACCGATGAGAATCCGGATTTTAGCATGACTAGTAAAGATTTAAATATGGTGTATTTTTTACAAGAAATGATCGATGCTGGTGTCAATTCTTTTAAAGTAGAAGGACGTATGCGTGGAATATATTATATTGCTACGGTCATTTTGTGTTATCGTAGAATGCTTGATAAAATTCTGGATCGGTCTCTCACTGAAGGAGAGAAAAAGTATTATTTGGCGGTTTTAAATCGTGTGGCAAATCGTGAGAGTAGTCCGCAGTTTTTTCATGGGCTACCTAGTGAGAACGAACAATATTTTTTAGGACGTCAAGAGGTTTCTAATCAAGATTTCTTAGGATTGGTTCTTTCTTATAATGAAGATGAGAAGGAAGTAGTACTTGAACAACGGAATTATTTTAAGGTTGGCGATGAGGTAGAATTTTTTGGACCAAACATGGAAACTTTTACGTATACTATACATACAATAAAAAATGAAAATGATGAGGAAATCATAGTGGCAAATCATCCGAATATGATTGTAAAATTGCCACTTGACAGAATAGTGTCAAGGTTTGATATGATGCGAGTAAAAGTGTTTGACAAACAAACCTTTTTATAGTATGATGTTGCACGATTGATTAGTAAAGAAAGTGATGATGAAATGAAAGAACAAGAATTTATTTTAACGCCAGAGGGCTATTTAGAGTTAGAAACCGAACTTAATGAACTTAAAACAGTGGTAAGACCACGTATTATAAAAGATTTGAAAGATGCAAGAGCCCAAGGTGATTTATCTGAAAATGCTGATTATGACTCTGCTCGTGATGAACAAGCTCAAGTAGAAGCACGAATTAAAGAATTGGAATATAAGTTAGAACATAGTACGATTGCTGATGCTGGTTCTAAGGATATTGCGGCGATTGGTTCGACTGTTGTTATCGTGTATGACGATGGGGAAGAAGACGAATATAAGATTGTCGGTTCTATGGAAGCAGATCCTTTTGAAAATAAAATTTCGAATGAGAGTCCAATTGGTCAAGCTGTGATTGGACATAAAAAAGGAGAAACAATTGAAGTATCTAGTCCTAATGGAAGTTATTCTGTTACATTAAAGGATATTAAATAAGGAGGGTTTGGTATGTTTGAAAGTGCCAAATCTTTTTTTGAAACTTTTTCCCATGATTATTTGGCTAAAGAAAAAGATAAATATTTATTTCAAGTTAAGTATAATCATACTTATCAGGTTGTAGAATATACGAAGGAGATTGTTGAAAGTTTAGGCTGGGACTTAAAAAAACAAGAGCTTGCATTTACGATTGCTATTTTTCATGATTTAGGAAGATTTGTCCAAGCAAAACAATTTAAAAGATTTCACGATGCTCAAGATTCGTTTGACCACGCAAAGGAAAGTGTGCAAATATTAAAGCGGCAGGATTGGTTTTTTCAAAACAATATTTCGATGGAAGATGAAGATATTATTTGTTTTGCAATTTATCACCATAATAAACTTTCTTTGCCAGAGGAGGAAACACTCAGAATGGAGGCAGCTAAGCTTATTCGTGATACAGATAAGCTTGCTAATTTAAAGAGTGTTTCTTGTACATATGATGTAGAGACAAATCCTGCAGAAAAGAAAATTCTTCCAGAAAACTTGGAACTCTATTTTCATAATCAGTGTATTCCTAAGAAAAATCAAGTGAGTGCTTTAGACCATGTATTATTGCAAATTTGTTTTCTTTATGATTTTAATTATAAGAAAAGTGTTCGTTTATGTATGGAAGAACATCTATTTGAACCATATTTTGCATTTTTAGAAAAGTATCTTGAGGAAAGTTTATATCTTAAAATAAAAAAACATTTTGAGGAATACGTGGCTACAATTTCTTAGGAAAAGTTTCTTTAAAAAGTGGAAAAGACCATATAGTGTCTTTTTTTTCGTGGAAAAAAATGCTATAATCCTTATAAGGATGTGGTAATGTGTTACGTAATAATAAAGGATATAGTATTAAAGAAATGATTATTTTATGTGCTGTCTTAGCAATTGTTTTTGCTATTGGGATTGTGAAAGTAAGTTATGCGTATCAAGATGCAGATAATACTGCTGAGATGGAAGTGGTATGGAATGACTCTTTACTTCAAGCTGCTCGAGTTTATGTAGAAGCTCATCCAGAAGAATTTACTGATGCGGAAACGTATTTTTATGGTAGTGAATTAGTAGAAAATAATTACTTTATTGATGCAGATGATGTAGATGTGGATAATGTTCGTTTTAAAGTGACTCATGCTGAAGGTAGTGAAGATTATCAGGTGGAGATTGCATAATTTATGGCTATTACAAAAACTAAGTTTGTTGAATACACGCGTTGTGATAGGTATGTTCTTTTAGAAGATATTCGGTGTGAATTTTTGCAAAATCCCATTAGTTATCAAAAATATAAGGAACAAGAAGAAGCGATGCAGTTGCAAGAAATCCGGGATGCGATGTTTGAAGGGAGCACGGGAGATTATCCGGATAAAACAGTTCAGGAAAATGCTCAGTTAAAAGCGATGAACCCTTATTATAAAAGAGTAGAAATTGAAGCTGGAAGACTTGCTAGTTTGCTATTTCCAGGAGATATTATTTATGCCGAAAAAACAAATGATCAAAAGTGTTTTTCTTTTTGTTATAAGGAAATTCCTTTTCTTTGTTATGTTGATATTTATAATGAAAAGGGAGAAGACGTTAATATTATTGAAGTGAAAGCAACCACTTCGAAAAAATATACAGAACTTACTGGGGGATATTATAAAAGTCAAAAGTATTCTATTTTTTCTTGTGAAAACAATATTCATCGATTAAAAGGGGAAATTGCAGGATATCCTCTTACGGAGGAAATGGATTTAAAAACTTATGAAACGTTAAAAAAGAAATTGTTAGACCGTTATGGAATAGGCTCTTATATTTATGATTTGGCTGTACAAAGATTTATTTTGGAAGGACAATATAAAGAGCAAAAGAAAGAAGAAGAGTTACAGCATATTCATTATTATTTAGGTGTTTTAAATGCGGATTATGTGTATGATGGCACGATGGAAAATGGGTGTGAGGTCTATCAGACGGATGCTAGAGGAAATGAATTAATTGCGTTTTTTGATATGACTGAAATTACGAGGGAGTATCAATTTCAAGTAAAGCTTGATGCAGAACGTCTTATCAAAAATATTGAGGATCCTAATATCGGAGAAGTTCCTTTAGGTGTTTTTTGTGGTTTTAAAAAACAAACTCAATGTAAATATTTTACAACTGTATGTGGTCATAAAATTCCAGAAAAAAATAGTTCGCTAAGTTACGTGAATAATCCTTCTGGTTTTCTAATGGAAAATGGGAAGCGTATAAAGGGATTAGAACTTATTAATGCAGGATATCTTCATATGCTAGATGTTCCAGAAGTGTGGATTACGAAGGAAAATCATTTTATTCAAAGGGAATGTGTTAAAACTCATACACCATTTATGCAAAAAGAAAAGATTCGAAAGGCCATCGAAACTTTAGAATATCCAATTTATCATTTAGATTTTGAAACGTTTCCTTCTCCCGTTCCGCGGTTTCGTGGGGAAAGACCTTATACCCAAAGTCCTTTTGAGTTTAGTTTACATATTGAACGGGCTCCAGGCGTTTGTGATAAAGAGAAAGATAATATTATTTTTCTTGCGAAAACAACAAATGATGAACGAAAGGAACTTGTAGAGTGTTTACTTCAAAATGTCGATGTGAACAAAGGAACTCTTCTTGCTCAGAATGTTTCGTTTGAAAAGGGAAGAATAAAGGAGTTAGCTTCTATTTATCCAGAATATCATGATGATTTAATGAAATTGTATCATAGAGGATTTGATTTACTATGGATTGTCAATAATCATAAAGAGTTGTATGAGAAACTAGGTTTTTCTAAGAAGGAAATTGATACGTTTAATTTTTATGATGAAAGACTATCGGGTTCGTTTTCTATTAAGAAAACTTTACCGATTTTTAGTGAGCTAACTTATGCTAATTTAGATGTCAAAAATGGTACGGAAGCGATTATCAGTTATGCAAATTACGACGCCATGGGTGAAGAAGAAAGAAAAAAAACACAAGAAGCATTACGGGTTTATTGTGGACAAGATACTTGGGCTATGGTTGAAATCTTAAATGCTTTACGGAAATTAGTTTTGTAAAAATCGTCAATTTTTTGTCAATTTTTACACTATTGGTTGTATGTTTTAGGTGAATTTTAGTATTATATTACCGTAAGGACGTGATAAATATGTTATATCCATCTATTGATAAATTACTTACTATAGTAGATTCTAAATATAAGCTTGTTCACGTAGCATCTATTCGTAGTAAACAGATGTTAGAAAATCATCATTATCAAATGGCCGAGAATGAATATCATAATAAAAGAACTATCGGACGAGCTTTAGAGGAATTGGATAAAGGACTTATTACTGTGATTACACACAAGGAAAAATAAGTCTTTTTTATTTTTTTTTAAATATTTGCAATAAAAAAAACAAAAAGATTTTAGAATTGTATCTCTTGTTTATTATTGGTATCTTCGATATATTCTTCTTTCTCTGACAGGGAATTCTTTACCGTTTATATCCACAAATTTATTTTTAGATAGATCTCTCACTGCAACGAGCGAATTCGTCATTTCTTCTGTATCAATTACACGAATTTTTTTGTCAATTAAATCTTTGACATTTTTTGCTTTTGTTCTTTGGATAAGAAATAATAATTTTGTTATATCACTTAAACTAGACGTATTTAATGCAAACGTTGCCGGAAAGTATTTTCCTTCTATTTTTATTTGAATATAAACGATAGTATTTTCTGTAATGACATCTGTAATTACTGCTGTTGTAGTAATCATAGTACTCCTCCTTTTTAATAAGTGTTATTCTATTTTACTATTATTTTTTTTGGTCAAGAAATTTTTCTTGTGTTTTTTTATGTTTTTTTCTTATGCGAAATTTTAAAAAACGTGACAAAGAAACAAGCAAAATTTAAAAAAACTCATAAATTACCATTGAAAGGAGAAGAATTTATGAGTCGAATTTTGTTAAATGGAGAAAATCAAATTACCAATTCTTTTTCTAATAGTCATCCGGCTGTTGATATTGTAAAAAAATGGTATCAGACAGATACAATAATTGCTCATAGTGCTGGAGAAGTTGTCATGGTGCAAACAGGACAAGTACATAATCCTGGCTCTACTGGAAATGCTAGTTATGGGAACTTTGTAAAAATTCGCCATGATGATGGTTATTATACATTATATGCACATTTAAAAGAAGTGTATGTGAAAAAGGGCGATCGAGTGAATAAGGCAGCCCGTCTTGGCTATATGGGAGATACTGGCAATGCTTATGGGGTACATCTACATTTTGAAATTAGAAATCCAAGCGATGTCCGAATTGATCCGGAACCATATTTAGACCGTGATTTGCCAAGTGATACGCGTTCTATTAAATATCAAGTTTATGATAATGTCAAAAAATATTGGCTTCCTAACGTTTCGGTTGGGACGAACGAGTATGCAGGTAATTTCGGAAATGCTATTGGCGGTGTGTATGTAGATGTTTATCGTATGCGGGTTCATGATATGAACAAAGGGTATTGGCTTCCGTGGGTACAAAATCGTAATGACTATGCTGGAAATCTTGGTAATAATATTGATGGTGTTCAGATTGAAGGCGCTACTTACAGGGTTCATTTAAAAGGCGGTTCGTGGCTTTCTTGGGTTAATAAGGTAGATAATACGAACAATGGATATGCAGGCATTTATGGGAAAGCGATTGATGCGATACAAATAAAATAGACAAATAGAAGTGTTCTACTTGTCTTTTTGAGATGGTTTGGTACGTTTTCTTGAGAAAGGATTTGTCTTTTTAGTTGGAGCAGGGATATAAGGTGTTAAAGACTCTTTTACAACAAATAAATCATGGTCTTTTTCTGGAGTTGTTGAAATGTGTTTTTGAAGAATTCCTAATCTTTGCATGAAAGGTGTTGTTTCGTTTATGGGAGCATTTAACCAAATATAATCTTCTTCCGTTACTTTTAATAAAATTGCATTTGTATATGCTTGTTTGGTATATCTTTGTAATGTATACTCTTTCATTTTTCCTAATATAAAATTGAGTACTAGGCGTTCTTGGCCATATGTTAAATAACAGTATGCATCTAAACATTCATCGATTCTACCAGTGTATAGTTCTTTTTCTTTCATCAAATCTCCTCTTTCTTTTTATATAAATAAAAAAACCCTTTTACGGGTTTTATTTTCATTCTGGTGGAGGACGTGGGACTCGAACCCGCGACCCTCTGCGTGCAGGGCAGATGCTCTAGCCAACTGAGCTAGTCCCCC